>JAGVXP010000013.1 GCA_018303725.1 Candidatus Woesearchaeota archaeon
ATCCAGAGATAATGATAACCGGAACTAGAAGATATCTAGAAGCTGCTTTTTTAAACTGTTGTCTAAGGCCTACTTTTCTTGCAGTAGGGTACAAAAAGAAATAATTAAATATAAAGTTAGTTTTTCTTTTTTTATGCAATCAACGCACTTCGAAAGAGCCATCTTTATCTCTTGGTACTGCTCCAAAAGAGACTGCGCTTTCTGTTACCTGTCCTCTAAAAAGTGTATAGCCCCAGACCCGGCTAAAGACAGGCGTACAAAAGAATCAATCCTGGCAGAAGCAATTATATGCAAAGCTTGCGGTTGGGAAATCGAGTTTATTTCAGGAGGCTGTGATTCTTACAACAATGATGAATTACTGTCTTTGCTGAAATGCATAAAAAGAATATACGGAAAAAAGCTCTGGCTTAATGTAGGTATTTTAAATGAGAAGCAGCTAAAGCTGTTCAGGCCATACATAGAAGGGGTTTGCGGGACAGTTGAATGCATAACTCCTAAATTGAGGGACAGGCTATGCCCTTCAAAGCCGCTAAATGAAATCGAGGATATGTTTAAGCTGTGTGATAAGCTAAAATTAAAAAAAGCAATAACAATAATCCTTGGCTTGGGGGAAACCTTAAATGATTTTAAATTATTAAAAAAATTCATTAAAAAAAACCATATAAGCCAGATAACATTCTACAGGCTAAAGCCGCAGAAAGGAACTATTTTTGAAAACAAAAAGCCAATGGAAACGGATTATTATGTAAAGTGGGTTGAAAAAACAAGGAACGCATTTCCAAAACTAAAGATTGTAGTCGGCTCCTGGCTTACACATCTGAGTGAGATCCATTTGCTCTTAAATGCAGGCGCAGACGCAATAACCAAATTCCCTTCGATAAAGCTTTTCAACACAAAATACGCTAAAAAAATAGAAGAAGAGGCAAAAAAGGCAAACAGGAAGTTTATTGGAACATTAACAAAATTACCAAAAATAAAAACAAACAAACTAAACAAAAAAACAAAACTAATCTTAACAAATTATCTAAAAAGAATGAGCTCTAAGCTTCAATAATGCTATATTCAGGGCCTTCTTCTATATGCACGCCTTTCTTCCAGGAACCCCTAAACAACCAAAAGACTACGATAGCTGCTCCTGTTAAATTGGATATTGGAAAAGCCCACCAAAGGCCTAAATCACCAAGAGGGGTATACTTTGACAATAATAGTGCGCTTCCAAACTGAACAACAAGGGTTATAACAGAAAACACCATAGCAGCTGTTGTATGGCCAGCTCCCCTAAAAGCTCCAAACAAAGCCATCTGCACACCTATAAATCCAAAAAACAATGCAATTATCCTTAAGAACAATGCGCTTGATTCAATTACAGCAGGATCATTGGGTATAAAAACTCTTGAAATTTGTGTTGAAAAAAGAAAGAACAACAAGCCGATTATTGTTAGCACAATAAATCCAAAAATAGAGCTTATCATAGCTATTTTCCCAGCTCTCTCTGGCTTACGCGCACCAATATTTTGGCCAACAAGAGTGGAATTTGCTATTGATAAGCTCAATGCAGGTATTATCACAAAGCTTTGTATTCTGGTGCCTATCCCGTAAGATGCAAGCGTTATTGTCCCAAATGAAGCTACAAGAGCTGTCATTATTGCAAATCCAATTGCCCTCATTGACTGCTCAATTGATGTCGGAAACCCAAGCAAGAATATTCTTTTCATCAGCTTAAAGTCAGGTTTTAGATTCTCTTTTTTTATATGAATTCCGTACTTTCCTGTAAACAATATACCAATCCCAATCACAGCAGCTATTCCCTGGGTTATGACAGTAGCAAGAGCAGCGCCAGCCACACCCATTGCAGGAAAAATGCCATACCCAAATATAAGCAATGGATCCAAAATAGCATTTAAGACCACAGCCAAAAGAACAATATACATTGGTGTCTTAGCATCCCCAAATCCCCTCAAAAGAGATTGAAAAATAAAATAACCAAAAATAAATATTATGCCCATAAAGGATATCCTTAAGTATGAAACAGCTCCACTAAAAACATCAGGCTTAGCACCCATAATCTTAATCAGCATAGGAGTTAAAAAATACCCAATAAAGGATAACACAATAGCTGCAGCCATCATCATAAGCAAGGTCTGCTCGCTTACCTTATCAACATTCTTCTGGTCATTTCTGCCTTTATACTGGGCTACAAGAACAGTGCCCGCAATGCCTAACCCCCCTCCTAGAGAAATAATCAAAAAGATTATCGGGAAGCTTATAGAGACTGCAGCAACTGCAGTAGCCCCAATTCTCCCTACCCAGAAAGTATCAATAAGCTGGTAAGCAGTCTGAAGCAAGTTAGCGATTATTATAGGAATAGAAAGCGTTACAATTGATTTTATTATAGACCCTTCAGTCAGGTTATTTATTTTGTTAATCCTGTCCATAATTCAATCACTCCTATAATAAGGTTTATAACTAATTTAAAAAACTTTGTTTTAATGTCTGCTCGTAACGTAATGCATACTCAACGCCATTCGGCTTTTGTTCGTAGCATTAGCGCTACTCATCTCATTCGTAGCGCAAAGCATATTCACCGAGGTTCATAGCATTAGCGATATTCGTTATCACTCATATCGTAATGCATCTACGGGATTCAGCTTAGAAGCCTGTCTTGCTGGCAACAATCCAGAGCCTGCGCCTGTGAAAAAAGCAAACGCCAAACAGCCAATAATAAGCCACCATGGGAAATAAGGCCTTAGCATGGAAAGGTCAAAATACGCTGCTGTAAAACCGCCAAATTTAGCAATGATATAACCAAAAAGCACCCCAAAAATTCCCCCTATAATTCCCAACAACCCTGCTTCTATTATAAAAACAAACAATATAAATCTGTTTCTTGCGCCAATTGACTTCATTATGCCGATTTCTTGTGTTCTCTCCAATATAGATGTATACATGGTGTTTGCTATATTGACAGCTGCAACAACTATAGAGATTAGGGCTATCAAAACCAATACTCCATTAATTATGAGAATTACCGAGGTAAATGTCTCAATTGCCTGCTCAAAGGTTTGTATTGTAAAGTCTTCCTCTCCTTTTTTTTGGTTCCTGTGCTCCCTGAACCTTTCCTTTATTTTGTCAGCCAATTGGGCAGGGTTCTGGTCAGGAGCTGCCCTTATAGCTACATATTCAAAAGTATCTTCCTTGAATATCTCTTTAAATCCGTCATATGAAAGATAAGCCTGGCTGTCATCTTGCGGGTTTCCTACCTCACCGTAAAAGCCAACTACCTCAACAGGCATATCATTTATCTCAATCTTATCTCCCACAGAGATAGCCTTCTTAAACAGCTTGTTAGGGATAAGGTAATTATGCCCGAGAACGGCCTTTAAAACATCCCCATCTTTGAGGTTCCTTCCTTTTTCAATCTCTATGGTAGCTATTTCTTCAACAAGCCTGGCTTCTTCCCTGTCTGTGGAAAGGCCAAGTATAAGGGTGTATTTTTCTTTGTAATCCTTGAACTTTACTTTACCGTTCTTGCCCATCCACCCCGTTATCTCATCAACACCATTAATTTTTCTTATAAAATTTATATCCTCTTCTGTAAATTTAATATTACTTGTCCCAGGCGGTCCAAACCCACCAGGCATCATCATTAATTTATCAATACCCTGTTTCTGCGCAAAGTCATTAACAAATTTTTCAATGCCCTGGCCAAAGCTTACCAGAACAAAAATAGCAGTTATGCCTATCAGAATAGAAAGGATTGATAAAAAACTTCTGAGTTTTCTTTTCCATAAATTTGAAACTGAATATTTTAAAAGTTCTGTTATCATTTTATGTGCCTCAAGGCATCCACTGGGTTAAGTTTTGAAGCCTGTATGGCCGGAAGCGTTCCAAAAAAAGAGCCCATCACAAAAGCAAATAAAATTGCACCAAAAATCAGCCAAAAGCTGAATTGTACTGCTATAATCTCTGACCCTAGTGCAAGCTTTCCAACAAAAGCAAGCCCTGCTGCTCCAAGAAAGCCAAAAGCTGCTCCAACTATGCCACCAACAACGCCCAATAAGCCAGATTCAACAAAGAATAGGCTGAATATTACAGAATTCCTTGCGCCAATTGACTTCATAACACCAATTTCTTTTGTCCTCTCAACAACAGAAGTATACATTGTGTTCATTATCCCAATGCCTCCAACTAAAATAGATATCCCTGCAATGATATAGACAAATATCTGTATCCCCAGCAGCACAGAATTAACGCTTGCTAATATGGAAGCAGGGGTTTCTACTGAAAAATCCTCTTCCCCCTCTTTCACATCTCTTATCTTTCTTAGCCTTTTTTCAATATCCTGGCTGATATACTTCACATTGGTGTTTTCATTAAACCTCACACCTATAATATCATAATCATCCCCTTCCCTGCCTACTAATTCTCTTAAATCATTTTCGTTCATAAACACTGCTCCGTCTATCTGGAAATTGCCCTTTTTCTCAAGTATGCCTATAACCTTGAATTCTTTATCCTGCAATTGGATTTTGGATCCGGGAATAATTGCCTTTCCAAAAGGGTTGTCTTCTTCAAGGAAATTTGAGCCCAAAACAACGGCCCCTTTATCACCATCTTCTAAAATGCGGCCCCTTTGCACTCCCATATTTATAACATGCTCTATTGTCTTCCTGTCTTCGCCATCAGGCATGCTTGCTGCATATGTAAATGCAGCTTTTCTGTTAAAAGTAAATTTAACATTTTCCAGCAATCTTCCACCGGCGCCTTCCACTCCCTTAACTCTTTTTATATCATCCAACTCCTTTTCTGTTAAAGGGTTAACAACACCTGTGCCTGGCGGCCCAAACCCGCCGGAAGCTGTAACAGCAAGTATATCCGTCCCAAGAAAACCAAATTGAGAGTTTATGGCAAATCTCAACCCCTCCCCTAAGCTAATTAAAGAAACAACAGCAGCAATTCCTATAAATATTCCTATCATTGTGAGCCATGTTCTAAGCCCCCTATTCCTCAGACTCCTAATTGCAAATAAAAGATAGTCCTTAATCATCTAAACCTATTTCTTAGCTTTCTTTTTTCTTTTTTTCCATAGCCTGTACCCAAATATGCCTCCAACTATTATTGCTATGGTCATAAATAACCCAACAGCACGACTTCCTTTTTTTAGCCCAAACTTCTTTGCTTCTCCTGTGCTGTATAGTTTTAGCTCTAAATCAATATCCTTTTTGTAATCATTGTTATTTGCATCTTTATACTCAATAACCAAAGGCAATGTAACGCCCTTTTCTTTGTTTTTCTTAACATATAAATCAAAATCTGTAGTTTCATAATCATCAGAGTCAACATTTCCTATATACACTTCAATAGGGGATATTATAATGAAATCATTAGTTTGCTTTAACTTAACATTCAAGAACTTAATGTCTGTTACACCCTTATTCACAATTTTTATAGTTAGTTTACCCACACTTTTATCTTTGATTATTGTTGTGCTGTCTATAATAACACTTAAATCGGGCACATCACCTATAATCACACCAATTGTATCATTATACCTCCTATATGTTGTTCCTATATCATCCTGGTAATCAATATAAATAGGTATATTGTACACATTGGAATCTGCATCTGGTTCGGCTATTAATTTAAAGCTGAGGTTGGTTTCTTTATTGGGGTCTAAATTCTCAATAACTTTTTCATTAGTTGATCCTATGGTAGCGAGCGGGACATGATTCAAATCTAACCTTACTTTTATGTTTTTTACCAATGAATCAGCCATATTCTTTATTTTTATGCCTAATTCGCTTGTTTTGCCGGGCTTTATGATGGTTTCTTTTTCAGAGATGGTTGATATTGACAATATCGCATCGTGTGTTCTTACATCTATTTTGAATAGGTCTAATTCTGTCCAAGCACCACCACCTATACTATACCTTAATTTTAAGTCATTCTCCCCTTCAACAGCATCTTTGTCAACTCTTATTCTATACTTTACAATAACTCCGATATCACCAACTTGTCTTCCGTGAACAGAGCCAATATTTTTAACAGCATCTATCCCTTTGTCTAAGAAAAAAGGATATTCGGGCAATAGCTCAACTTTAACATCTTCTGCACGTTCAGAGCCATTATTCTCAACCCTGAATCTAGCATAAAAATACTGCCCCGGTTCAACTGGGTCTGGATCTTGGTTTACTAGTGTTATCTTCATATAATACCAACTAGCTGGCTTATATTTTCCAACAGCATAAACCACACCAATAGAGCTAATCAACAAAACCAATACCACCCAAACCAATAGGTTATTCTTGCTTATTTTCATTTATACCACCTTTTTATTTTTTTTAATGATTTTTAATTGTTCTTATTATCCTGCCATCCCTTAACAATTCAATTCTTTGGGCATGGCTTGCCACCATCTTATCATGTGTTACAACAATTATTGTCTTGCCTTGCTTTCTGTTGAAATCCTTTAAAAAATCCATAAACTTATGGCCCGATTTTGAATCAAGGTTTCCAGTGGGCTCATCTGCTAAAATAACCTCGGGGTCATTTGCCAAAGCTCTTGCTATTGCTACACGCTGCTGCTGGCCACCGGATAATTCGGTTGGCTTGTGATGCAAACGGTCACTTAAATCAACCAGCTCTAACAGTTCAGATGCTTTTTTTATCCTTTCTTCCCTTTGTTTGTTTTGGAATATCATCGGAAGCATTACATTTTCTAGCGCTGTCAGTGTATTGATAAGATTAAATTGCTGGAATATGAATCCGATTCTTTTTCCCCTTATTTGTGCAAGGTCTGATTCAGAGAGGTGCGCAATATTTTGATTATCAAGGTAAATTGCGCCTCTTGTTGGGACATCTAAACAACCAATCATGTTCATCATTGTAGATTTTCCAGAGCCAGAAGGCCCCATAATAGCAACAAATTCATCTTCCCTTATAATCAAATTTATGCCTTGCAAAGCAGGTACTTTTACTTCCCCCATTTTGTAAATTTTCCATACATTTTCCAGTTTTATAACAATATTCTTTTTCATTTTTTCTTTATAACAATATCCCCTTTATTGTCTATCACAAACTCTAAAACATCTCCTTGCTTCCAATTTTTAGCCAATACTATACCTTTGGGCAGGGTAATTATGAATTGCTTCTTATTTGGGAACTGAATGATAGATTTATTTGACATATATATTAAAATATATATAACTTATATTTAAATATTAGTATTTTTATATATCAAATTATATATACAACCCACTTTTATGAAAGGACGATTAAAACAAAACGAAGCCTTTAAATACTAAATCTTTTTGCCTTATTTTATGAGAAAACAAAAAATAAAAAAAGAAAAAATAATAGTTTTTTTTATAGCGTTCATTATGATAGCGAGTGTTTTTGGAATAATCTTCTCGGGTTATACAACCCAGCAAGACAAAATAAAATATAATGATTTTTCTTTTGTTAGGAAAGGAGGGGGGTGGTCAACGATAGTCAATCAAAGAGAAGCAGTTTTTAACTATTTCCCTACAGAGGTAGAAGACATCAATATAAGCGTAGCTATAATAAACAGGTTATCAGATACGCCACAAATAGACATGACATACAATTTTAATACAACTAATGCAGAGGATATAGCTTTGGCCCAATACCAATTATTTGAAACGCTTGATTTTCATTTTAATACATATGTGAGGGTGGGCTTTACTGAAAATAATAGTTACAACCTGCCTATAATCACCTGCAATGATTCCACGCCCTATGTTCCTGTCTTATATTTCAAGGAATCAAATACAACCCAAATATTTTTTAATGATAATTGTATCATTGTTGAAGCGGAATCAGGAGCTGATTTTTTAAAAATTAAAGATAGGATTTTATATGCTATTTTTGGGATAATTAGGTGATTCTTTTGGAAGAAGAATTATTAAAAAAATTAAAAAATTTAGAGATAAGTTTAGAGAATAAGATTATCAAAAAAGAGGAATATGAAAAAGAAAAACAAAAAATCCAAAATGAGTTGAAAAAAATAAAAAAATTAAATGAAGAGCCAAAAGAAGAGTTTATCAAAAAAAAATCTGATAAAATATTAATCTATAGCTTGATTCTGATTATATTGTTTTTCGCTATTTTTTTTGCTTTTAGGTTTTTTAATAAAGTAGAAATAAAGACGCTTGATGATTTACACTCATTGAATCTAAATGGTAAATTAAAACCAGAGCAAGGTTATATCTATAACGGATTTAGTTTTGTTTTCTATGATGATTTGTGGAATACCAAGGTTCAACAAGAAGATACAGTGTTTTATATCTCTTTGCATTACTCCCCAAAAGAGCTTGAGGACATATCTTTAGCTGGACAAATTAACGCTACATTATTTGACTCATCTGATTTTATTTATTACACATTTGACCCCCTCCTGTCGGACCAAAGGTATGTTGCCCTCTCAGCAGGAGAATTTGTAAGAAGCATTATAGCGGCATTCAACAAAATACCAAAAGCTGCTTGCGATAAGAACGAGACAAAGGCATGTTCTAGAGTTCCAATTTTGACATGCAATAACACAAACCTTCCTTTGGTTTATTTCAAACACGAAAGCCCAACTAAGGTTATATATGATAAAAATTGCCTAATAGCCCAAGGGGAAGGCCTGGAGATAGTAAGGGCAACAGACAGGATGTTATTAAATATTTATGGAATCATGTAAAACCTAAATTTCTTTAACGCCGTTTTTAGTTAAGGTAACCAGCCTTATCCCCAAACCCAGTTTTAACAGGGCAGCTAATATTGCCATATGCTCTTTGCCTGAGCCGGATATTAAGCTAAGGGCTACTTCAGTGCCTTTAATTTTGTCTTTTAATCTGTTTTTTATATCCTCGGTTAATTCTAATAGGAATTTATCCGAATCAATTACTATTGTTTCGATCTTATCCCCGCTGTTAATCTTGTCTTTGAAGAATTCAGTTGTGATTAAGAGTACTTTCTCCCATCCTTCCTCTTTTATCAATCCAAAAACATGCCCCCATGTCCCCTTTCCAGAGCCAAGGCAAGCAACCAGTTCTGCCATAAAAGAAAAGAAAGTGTGAATAATTTATAAATTTATGGAAAGGGGCTATACCATTCCATCCCTCAAGTATTCATCAATATCCTTTGAGCCTAAATGTTTTTTGGAAGAAAATTTTTTTATAAATTTCTTTTTCTGTTTGTTTAGCCAAAGCCCGAATAATAAGCCAACAATCCCTCCCGTAATATGAGCGAGAACCGCAACATTGGGGAAAAATAAAACATCAATAATGGTAAACAAGATCAGAACAATCCATAGCCTGACTGGAACAGGCACAAACATAGGATAAACCTTAAGATGAGGCATCACCATTACGAGAGCCCCAAGAACGCCAAAAACTGCTCCACTTGCTCCTAAAGCAGCACTGTAGATAAAATTCCCAATAAAAGAAGCAACAATACCTGAAATGAAATATAGCAACAAGAACCGTTTTTTCCCTATTCTCTCCTCAACTAATCCGCCAAACACCAGAAGAACATACATATTGACTATCAAATGGTATACCCCATTATGCAGGAACATAGAAGTGACTAATATCCATGGCCTTACCAATGCTTGCCCTTTGATTAGCATGAAAGAACTAGTAAAGTCAGCTCCTAATAACCATTGCAGCATAAAAAAAACCAAGTTCAATAAAACCAATAATATAACTATTGATCTAATTCCAGACTTCATAGTTAACATCATAACACTTTCCTTTTTAAATCTTTTCTTGGTCTGTGACGTGTGTTATCCAAAAACTATTTTCCATGGTATATCTTCCTCACAGGCCAGGATATTTCTATGCCTTCTTTATTGTACCTCTCCTTTAATGCCTTTATAAATTCATGTGTGACAAGGTATTTATCCACAAACTTTTCTACCCTAAGGATAACTGAAAAATTAATATTAGAGTCACCAAATGTATGGTACCTTATAAATGGCTCAAAGCTTTTAACTGCCCCAGGAACTGTTTTCTGGATTTTTCTTGCAACATCTACAGTAACTTCTTCAACCTTTTTTAAATCTGAGCCGTAAGCAACGCCGCACTGCACCAAGGCTGCCATTTCATGCTCTGGCAAGGAATTGTTGATAATTACGCTTTCAGCCAATTTGGAGTTTGGAATTATTACAATGGTATTTGGCAATGTCCTTATTCTTGTTGAGCGCCATCCAACATCTTCTATATAACCCGATATATCGCCTTCAAGTTTTATATAATCGCCAATCGTAACCGGTCTGTCTGAAAGCAGGTACAAGCCTGAAAAGAAGTTTGAAAATGTGCTTTGAAGGGCAAGGCCAACAGCCAATCCTCCTAAACCCAAAGTAGCTACTATTGGCGTTATTTCAATTTTAAGGTAGCTCAGAATCATTAAAAGAGCAATTAGGTAAATCACAATAGTAACTATCTTACTAAGCAATCGGGGGGTTTTTTCGAATCTTTTTTTAACCTTGAGCCAGCGGCTTATTAAAAAAGACAGGATTCTTGAGGCTAATAAGGAAATTACTAACATAAAAATTACAAAAAACAGCCTGTCTATCCACAAGGTATAAGGAATAAGAATTGATAATGATTTTAAACTAAAGTATAATCCTATAACAAAGAGCAGAATAGACACCGGTTTAGTAATAAGTTTTAAAAGTGTATCATCAATATCGCTCTTTGTCCTCTCTGTAAGCTTTTTAATATACGTCTTTAAAATAAAATTAAAAATGCCGGCAAATATAATTGAGCCTAATAAAATCAGCAAAGAGCGAAAGTACTCGTTTTGGATTAAGGTTTCGGTTATAGCCATTTTTGTGTTTTTAACTTAAATTATACTAAAATACAAACTATATAACTTACCTATTTTTTATTTTATTTATAAGCTTTTCTCTTATCTTAAAAAATAAGGACATTCTTGAATTAAACCTGTTGAACAAGTTGATATACCATGAGATTATTTATATTTTTTACAAAATTAACCTTATCAATAAGTTCCAAGAGCTTCTCCTCAATAATGCCTTTATCCTCATTCTTCCTTATATACCCAACCAGATTATTTATTTTTTTCCATTTTTGCTGTGCTCTTTTGCTCCTCGTACAGCCTCATAAGTTTTTGTATAGCGCCATCAATCCTGCTATCCCGTAAAAGCGTTTCCATCTCTTTAATAAATACACTTTTTCAGGAGCTCTACAGGGTTTGAATAGATTGAATTCAACGCCTCGCACTCTGTCCAACAAGAGCATTCCCCATCGCTTATGCTTTTTCTTATATCCTTTGTCTCTTTTGAATCCAGCAGTTGCTTTAAGACCTTCCCTTTTAGATTACCTATTCTCCTGTTAAGCATAATACATGGGTATAGGTTCCCATAAGGGTCTATAAAAAAGCTGTTAAACCCTGAAAAGCAAGGAACTGGTTGCTTGGATGGGTTCTCTAAAAATCTATTTAGATAATGCCTGTAGAACAAATTCCTTGGCTGTTTTTTCAACAAAAATTTAAATATTCTCTCAATATAAGGCATATCAGTTTCATCAACGAATATCTTTGAAGAAATATTCTCATAGTACAAGCTTGAAGAATGCGCCAGTCTTGTGAAAAATGCAACATCCAACTTTTCAGCTAACTTGTACACTTTAATAATTTCATTAACATTCGCCTTGCTTATAGTAGTGCTTATACCTATTACAATTTTATCATTTTTCCTTTGTAGCTTTTTTAGCAGCTTAAGAGCCTCTATGCTTTTATCATAAGAGCCTGGAACTCCTCTTATTTTATCGTTTAATTTGCCAATAGCATCAATAGAAACACTAATATCTAATTGTTTTAAATTGTCTATTTCAACCATCTTTTCTACAAATCCAATAACCCTTTTCGGCATTAAGGCATTTGTAGGTATTGACACATAAGGCACCTTAATTGATTCGACAATCTCTATTAAGTCTTCCCTTAAAAAAGGCTCACCTCCTGTAATCCCAATAAATTTGAGGTCTTTGAACTGTGAGAATATGCTTTTTATATCCTTGAGATATAATTCTTTCTTAGCTAGTGAGGGATTCTTCAAACAAGTTTTCCATATATTGCATGTCAGACATTTAGAATTACACCTATAAGTCACTGCGAAATTTAACCTCCTAAGAGGAATGGAAAATCCCAATTTTCTGCACGAATAAGCATATAAGGAATCAAGCATTGTCGTTAATTTATTCATTTTTCTTTTTTTAGTTTTCTTATTACTTCTCTTACCCCATTTATTGATGGTTCTTTAGTTACCTGATTTGCTAATCTTTTAAGTTTTTCATGGGAATTAGCTAATGCAACTTTAAAACCAGGATTCATAAACATATCAACATCATTT
>JAGVXP010000014.1 GCA_018303725.1 Candidatus Woesearchaeota archaeon
TTTTCTTTTTCATGGTTGGGTATGCTCCAACCACCCCTCATAGAGCCTTACGGCTCTTGGGGGGTTATTAATTTTTCTATGAGATTTTCACCAAAGCCGGAATAATAGAAAGATATATAAATAAGAGTTGTTCTTTAATTAAAATCAGCTTATGCTGAATATTAAAAGTTAAAAGGAGGGAAAAAGATGAAAGTAACGTATTTGATTTTGGGGCTTTTTTTAATAGCATTAATTAGCGGTTGCGCGACAACGGCGCCTCCAGCTGCACCAGCAGCTCCTCCAGCTGCGGCTGAAGAACCAGCTGAAACTGCTGAAGAAGAGATTGCCCAAGAGGAAGCAGCAACACCAGAAGCGGCAGAAGCAGAAGAAGCAGCAGAAACTCAATGGAGCGAGGCCCAACAAGCAACAATAGACAGACTCAAAGCACAGTGTGAAGGAGGAAATACAGGAGCCTGCTTTAACTTAAAGAAACTTTTTGGCATTGAAATGCAACCAGCAGCTGCTGAAGCAACTACAGAATAAATTCTATTTTTGTTTTATTTTTTTATTTCTAAAATAGCAAATTATTTATACCTGTAAGCTTAAAAGGAGGCTATATGAAAGTTGGATATTTGATAACTATTTTGGTACTGCTTGTTCTTGTTTTAATCTTTGCTTATTATGCCTCATTTAAACAGCCAAAGGAAGAGGAATTGGTTTTAGAAGACATTGAAGAGTTTGTGGTTGAGGAAGAAGGAGAAGTTCAGGAGAATGATGTTACAAGAGCAACGCCTTACCAACAACCAAAGGAGGTTGTTATAGAGATAAAAGGCCTTAGCTTTATCCCATCTGATATAAATATAACCAAAGGAACAAAGGTGGTATGGGTAAATAATGACAATGGACCCCATGAGGTTTATGCTGCAATTCCCGGAACGCCTTTCTTCAGCGGAAGGTTAGAAAGTGGAAGTTCATATAGCTACACATTTAATGATTTAGGAGTTTATAAATATAGGGATGGTATCCACAAATTCATGAAAGGAACTATAACTGTAATCGAAAAAGAAGATATAGCTATAACCGGCAGCTTTATAGGAGCAAGAGATGAGGGGTCAATCGGGATGTTGATGGTGTTTATATTAGTGATTATGCTGGGAATTCTGTTTGATATGCATGAAAAAAATAAATAAAAAAGAAAAAGATTTATCTTCCGCGTGCCATCTCAGCACATGATATGTCTCCTTTCTTGTCAATAAAATACAAGAACCCTTTCTTTTTCTTGATTCCTACCTTTGCGACGCATTCGCATTTGCCGCCTTTTTTCTTTCCTCTAGCCATCTTTGCCCTAGAGACATTTCCTTTCTTATCAACAAAATACAGATATCCTTTTTCTTTCTTAACGCCTACTTTTTCTACTTTCTCTGCCATTTTATGCACCCCTCACTTTTTATTATTTATTAATAAGACAAAATCCCCGTCTTATTTTATAAAATGAGAAAAGACAACAAGTATATAAAGCTTTTGTTTTTACGACGAGAAAATCATTCCATAAAATCATTCAATCCTGTCTGCTTGTGCTTTATTTCTATTTTTTCTTCTATCTCTTGTTTTCCAAACACAGGATAGCCATACTCGCCATCGTAGCCAGGCTGTATATTTATCTTTCCCTCTCTGTTTTTTATTATTGCTTCTGCTATTTTTTCATCTGTTAGTTTTTTTAATTCTTCTGCTGGTGTTTCCAACAGAATGTCCAATTCGGCTCTATTTTCCTTAACTAACGAGTAATATTCCTCCCACGTTTTTTTTGAGCTTATCGGAGAGCCGATTAAATGGGAGATAATCTCGGATAAAGGAATCAAACTTTTGAATGGGACGGCCCCCTTTGGTTTGAAGCCCAGCTCTCTATCAGCTAATTCTTCAACCCTATGCAAAACACCTATTGTTATCTTTCTCCCGCATTTCGGGCATATATCTTTATTTTTAACCGACTCTGCTGGCGACATGCACACATTGCAGGCTCTATGCCCGTCAAAATGATATTTTCCATAGCCAGGATCAACTTCTATTGTAAACAGAAAATTCTTTCTTGTCCTTATGGCGTTTATCACATTTTCATAAGTCACTTCTTTCAGCTCAAAGACATTTGCCTCCCTTCCAATGCGCCAGGGCCAATAGCTGTGCAAATCTGAATTAGAAATAAGGGTAAATTTATCCAGTTTGCTTAAGCGCCAGTTCATTGCAGGGTCGCTTGACATACCTGTTTCCAAAGCATGAATGTATTTTGCTTTGTCCTGAAAACATTCCTCCACTGAATCAAAGCCGGACATTGAGCCGAATATAGAAAACCAAGGAGTCCAGCAATGAGCTGGTATAATCTCAATATCCTTGTCAATTTTCATCAAATCTTCAGCCAATTCAATGCAGGAATAAGAGCCAAAAATGGGCCTTCCATCTGCTTTGAGGTTTCCTTTTTTTGCCAGTAACTCATTTATTTGGCCTACTATGGAGAAGTTTTTTGCCAAGATAACATTGTGTATCCTTCTTAGCCTTCCATCCTGCGAATAAATGTTAGAAATCTCTGCCTGCAAAATAAAATTAAAGCCGGATTTTGTTTTCAGAATTCCGTTTTCTTCCTTTAATTCCTTCTTTAATTCGCCGAGCCATGAGGGATGCGTAAAGTCGCCTGTTCCTATCAGGTTCACTCCCTTTATTTTTGCATATTTTTCTAGGTTAGGTATAGTCAGGGCATTAGATGTTGCTCTAGAAAACCTTGAATGGATGTGCAAGTCCGCAATAACCCTCATTTTAGTGAGGGTAATATAGATAATATATAAATTTTCTTGATGTGTCAGAAATCATACCCCCTAATTTAATTAGGGGGCTGGAAACCCCTTCTACAATCAGAAGAGGATGATTTCTGAGCACATTCAAAAATCCATAGGATTTTTGATGAACCTCCAGATTGAATGTAGCACATTCCAAACATGCATCCCTCTTTAGAGGGAGGTTTTTGACGTTTTTGATTATAACTTAATAGTAATAAAAAAATAGAAACATTTAAATATATGATTATATTAGTCAGCTATATGAAAATATTGGGTTTGGCGGCAGTTTTGATGTTTATTATTTTTATTAGCGGCTGTGTTAGTTCTCCAACTGGCTCTGTTATATTAGAAAATGTTGATGAAGAGACACCGGAAAGGTCTATCGAAGAGGTCGTTGCTGAAGAGAATCTTAGTGAAGAACAAGAAGAGATAGTAGAGGAAATATTAGAAAAGCAAGAAGAAGCCTCTGAAGGCATAAAAAAGGTTGAAATGAAAAATCTAAAATTTGACCCTGCTGAGGTAACTGTTAAAAAAGGCACAACAGTTATATGGCAGCACAACGACCAATATAATGACAGGTCGGACATAAAGCACCTTATCAGCGCGTTTTATGGCAAGTTTAGAAGCCCAACATTATATTATGGTGATAGCTATAATTTTACATTCAATGAAGCTGGTGAATTTGGTTATATAGATATTGTATATAAGGAAACTATGAGGGGAAAAATTACAGTTACTGACTAATTCTCATTCGAAAAGTATTTAAATAGGTAGGGTGTAGTTTATGTTATGAAAAAAGACATAACAGCAAATATATTGTTTGGCATATTGTTCATATTAATTATTCTAATGGGTTTTTTTTATTATTACAGCATAAAGCCAGAATCAGAAGAGGCTGTTGTAATTGCTCCTGAAGAGGTTGTTGTTGCTGAAGAACCTGCTGCTACGGTGGTGGAAGAGGTTGCAGAGGAAGTTGTAAGTGAAGGGGCTACAGAAGAAAAACCAAATGAGATTGTAATAGGAATAAAATGGAAATCTTTTGAACCTACAGGAGATGTCACAGTAGAAAGGGGAACAACTGTTAGATGGGTGAATAAAGACAGGGAATCACCCACAAAGACACATTTAATATCTGCCAACCGCTGGGTTTTCAGGAGTGAAAAACTGTATGAGGGGGACTCATTCAGCTACACATTTAATGATTTGGGCGTTTATGATTATATTGACACAATATATGGCATAAGAGGAAGGATAACTGTAGTTGAAAAGGAAGAAAGTTTGGCTATAACCGGAGCTGTTGTTGGGTTGGAGGGCAACGAGGGCGTTTCAGGCATTATGATGGTTGTTGGCATTATTGTTCTGCTAGGCATTTTATTTGAAATTCACCATAAAAAGCATATTAAAAATGGCTCTGTTGGATAGTTTAAATAAAAAAGATGTTAGTGAGTTTAAGAAAGACTTTATACAGCTTATCAGGGTAGCTGTTGGCATGGACAAATATTTTTCTGGAAATGATAAGGATTTTGACAAATACCTGCCAAGGTATAAGAAATTGATTAGTTTATTCAATGAAAAATACAGCAGATTACAATTAAAGTTTGTTGTTAATTTTGATGAAAGTAGGTTACTCATATTATTTAAGGGGGAAAAGAGCGTTAAAGATGTTTTTTTAAATGCTGCTTCCAAGATTGTCGGGCTTAAATCAATAGGAACAGACGGTTTTGGAGAGGTAGATGTTAAGGACAGTGAAAAATTTTCAAAAAAAATAGAGAGCGCAGGGGATTGTATATATTTAAGCTATTACCACCAAGAGGCAGGCTCTGATACTATCTATTTAGAATACAACAAAAAGTATAAGATGGTAGAGCTGCATTATGATTTTAAGGGTGTTTTTAATGAAAAGGGCCCTGAATTCAAGCTGTGCGCTTTCTTTGCCTTGAGCGGAGGGTTTAAAAAGATTGATTTTTTCAGTGAGGCAGCTTCTTTTGGGTTTATTGATTTATTAAGTGATGATGAAAAAAAAGAATGGTTAGATGATTTTAATCCTAGGTTAGAGGAATGATATGCTTGCTCTTTTGTTCTTAACCTTGGGGTTGATAGGATTATGGGCAGGCGCTACGCTGGTTGTGGAATCAGCTAAAAAAATAGCTGTTATGCTTAAAGTTTCACAGGCGTTGATTGGGTTGACAATAATATCAATAGGAACCTCTTTGCCGGAGATAGCCACAAACATAAAAGCTGGTTTAGTTAAAGCATCTGGTGTTGCAATTGGCACTAACCTTGGCTCTGATATAACACAGATTACATTCATTCTAGGTTTTACAGCTTTGCTTGGGACAATGTACGCCACTAAAAAATTATTGAGAAGGGATGGCATGATGGTTTTAGCATCTATTGTTATTATGTTTATCATAGGTTTGACTGGTTATAAGGTAATGTGGTATGAAGGCATTGCTATAATAGTCATATATCTGATTTATCTATATAAGGTTGCCAAGGATGAAAAAGTTAGCAAGAAGATAATGTCTGAAATTGCTTTTTCAAAAAATCATAAAAAAAGCAATAAGCATTATGTTCAAAATATATTTCTGATGATGGTTGGTATAGCTTTGTTGATTTATGCTTCTGATTTTGTTGTTAAAAATGCTTTGAAATTAGCAGATATATGGGGAGTTTCTGAATCTTTTATTGGGGTCATGATAATCGGCGTTGGCACTGGCCTGCCTGAATTATCCACAGCAATAACTGCTATAATCAGAAAAGCAGGAGACATCTCAATCGGCACTTTAATCGGCTCAAATATCACAGATCCAATGTTCAGCTTGGGTTTTGGCGCTGTAGCTGCCGGGACTAGTGGCTTGGTGTTTGACAAGAATTTGCTCTTCTTTGATATTCCTTTCTGGTTTGCTGCTTCTGTGATTGCTTTGCTGTTGTTCAGAAGGAATATGAAGATTGGAAAAGAAGACAGAAAAGAAGGCCTGATTTTAATCGGGCTTTATGTTTTGTTCGTGTTTTTGAAGATAAAGTTCTTTTTGCATTAGATCTTTATCAATATTTTACTTATTTTTATAGGAAACGCCATAAATTTTAAAAAAATTTAATACTGGCCAAAAATCGGATTATTATGTTTATCAGCTCTGCCGTTAGATACACCGATTTTTGGGTGGCTAGTTGGTCCGCCATTAGCGCTTTAATAGGGATTTTGGCGGACACTATAATATTAACAGAATAGGTATGACAGATTGTTTGCCTTTTTCTTTGATTATTTGCTCGATCTTATCTATCCTGTTCATATTGAGATGATATTTCCAACCGTGTTTCTTTTTCTTTTTGCAAACAATCTCCTGTTTAACTAGCGCATTTAAAACTGGCTCTACTTTGTCAATATAATCTTCTAAAACCCCTTTTTTTAAAGTTTCTATATATAAAGAACCCTTGCCAAAACAGGTTTCATCATAAAGTTTTTTAACTAAAGTCCTGCTTATCTTAATATACTCGCTTTTTTTGATTTTGGCCATAATATGGTGTGTTTTTTATTATAGCAAATCACACTATATTCGTACCTTTTTGTTGTGATTTGCTTATTAGGAAATAATAAATGTATACAAAAATTAAAGTTATTTCCTATAGTTAATAAGTATTTAGTCATTTTTTTGACCCTTAAGGGGCAGAAAAAAGAAACATTTATATGCTGAAGTGTATTACTAATCTGTACAATGGCATCAGCATTTTTGAAATTAGAAGGCAATACCGTCAGAAATAGGATATGGGGCTTTTTGATAGTCCATTCTGAATTTGATTATTCAATGAAAGACATTGCTAGGTTCTCAAAGGTTAGCTACACTGCTTTGAAAGATATATGGAAAGACTTTGCAAAAAGAAAGATAGTAATTTACACCCGAATGGTTGGAAAAGCCAAGATGTACAAGTTAAACATGGCAAATCCTCAGGTAGAAAAGTTTATAGATTATTACTGGTCTGTTGTGAAATCAGAAGTTGATAGGCAGTTAGGTATTAAAGAAGAAAAAACTGAACATTCGGCATCTGGGCCAGTTGCAATGCCTGTTTCTGCCAGGAATATTTAGGTTTTTAAGGCAAAGAATAAACATCCCTAACTTTGTTTTCTTAATTTTTTAACTCGCCAAAAATCGGATTATTTTGTTTATTAGTTGCTACCGCTATTTACCCCGATTTTTGGCAGGTCTGGGAGCCTACGGCATTATGATTCTCCGAAAGAAAAATAGGAAGATTTATAAATAAGTTAAACTTATTTCAACTAAGGTGATATAATATGGTACAAGCTTTGGTAAAAATTGATGAGAACACTAATAGGGTGTTAGATGTTGTAAAGGCTAAGTATGGCCTTAATGATAAAGGAAAGGCTATAGAATTAGTAGTTAAAAGGTATATCGAAGAGGAGGAAGATCCTGAATTACGGCCTGAGTTTATAGAAAAAATGAAGGATATACAGAAACAGAAGAGCATTAGAGTGAAGGATTTTGCTAAGAGATATGGTTTAAGCTAAAATGTACGATCTGAATATAAAACCAGAAGCTGATAAGATATTCTTTAAGCTTTCCAAGAAGAATCCAGTTCAATTGAAAGATATACACAATAAAATTAATGAAATTAGATCAAATCCCCACCATAAACATAAGTTTCTAAGAAAACCTCTTCAGTTATTTAATAGAGTTCATATAGACAAGCATTTTGTTCTGCTATTTAAAATTGACCATACTTCTAAGGTGGTTGATATCTATTACTACAACCATCACGATAAAGTTTACAAATGGAGGCCATAATATCATAGAATCGAGGTATAGCTTCTAATAATTTTTTTATTTGTTTGTTGTTTTTTAGCAGTTGATTATGACTAGGGCAAACAATAAACATCCCCAACCTTATTCTCTTATTTTTAATTCTCCTTTGGTGTGGTCTTGGCGTTTTAAATAAATGTTTAGCTCTTCCTAACCAGCTCAACGTCCCTTTTCAATTTCTCATAATTGGTCAGTGCAGGCACTTCCAATAAAACAGGTATATCCTTGGGCATTATTTCCAGCATTGCTGGTATGTCAAGGTTGCCCTCCCCAAAATGCAAATGCCCCTCTACTTCTGATGTTGTATAAGTGTCATAGAAATGGATAACTTTCGGATTAAGAACATCCAAAAAATCATTGCAACAGATAAGATATCCATTGGGAAATCCCTGGCCGGATTTGTTTCTTCTGGCAATGGCATGCCCAAAATCAAAGCAGCTTTCAATCCCCCACTTATCACAAAAGCCCCTTATCTCCTCTGCAGTTGCCAATACCTGGCCATTAACAGTATTTTCAACTATATATCTTTTATCGCATCCATACATTCCTAGATTAGCCTCTAAAGCTCCAACTGTACCATCTTTGCCTGCATGGAGGATTATGTATTTGGCTTTTAAAATATCAGCAGATTTTCTTGCTATATAGAGGCCCCCCTCATTTTCCGGCTTATCAACTGAAAGGTCAACGCCATGGTCATAATAAGGGATGTGAACAACAAATTCAGTATCAATTTCTTTTAATCTTTCAATTTTTTCAATAGCTATACCTGGTGCAGGAAGAACCTGTATGAAGTCATAGAATTTTTCACGGAATACAGGTATTTCTAGAAATCTATCAATTTCGTTAGGTAGCAATCTAATTCCAACTTGTCTTGTCATTTTTAACTATCAGAACTCTTTTTTTAACAGCAAGCTTTAATAATTTAAAACCCCTCCCTGCTGTAAGGAGGCAAAAACACCCTTGGATTTTAATTTAGGATTAATATTTCCTACCTTTTGCTCTTCATTTTTCTTTCAACTATCTCTTTGGTAGGGCGATTCCTGTTGTATCTCCAAAATGTTTCAATATGCGACTCATCCTCCTGCCTATACTTCTGTTGTTCCGGAGTGAGGTCTGTGGTGGTGAAAGTCATAACAGAGGACTTCTCTTTTCTGAACTTTGAATATCTTTCCTTCTTTACATTTACTTTCTTTTGCTTGTTTTTACTTTTTTTCTTTCCCATAACTATCAAAAAGGCAGATATTCTGCATTTATTTATAAACTTTTAGATAAAAGACCATCACATTCGGAACTTGTCAAAAACACCCCGCCCTAAAGGGCGGAGCGTGTTTTTGAGCATGCTCAGAAATCGCCCTTCTTTCTCAGAGCTAAAGCTTGGAGCGTGCGAAGGTGCGATTTCTGACATGTCAAGAACAGTCAATTTAAAATAGTTTCGCATTAGCAACCTTTTACATAGCAGAATAAAACCAAATAATGGCTTTAAAATAAAAGAATAGGCTCTTTTCACTGCTCATCAGTTCCAAAAGCTAATAAGGCAGGGCATATTACCTAACAGTGAGGTGGAAAAATGAGATTATATACAACAAAAGAATTAGAAGGCATGAGTATTGAACAAGCAGAAAAGTATTATAAAAAGCTACATGAGGAAAACCGTAAAATTCTATAAATAGATTCACAGCATTGTATGCGTTTGTTCTTTAAAGCGATATTGGTAAGAATTTCTTTTTCCAGTAAATTTATGATGTAGAATTCCAGACTGCCTTAATTTTTTAAGGCTCATTGTGACTGATCCCAACGAAATTTTTAGGTTTTTTGCTATCTCTTTTGAGGTAAACCAAGTATTCCTCTCTTTCTTTAAGAAATCATACACTTCTTGTTGTCCCATTTATATTGGTAATGGTCTCAGATATATAATACCGGTAGGTTCCAAACACAAACCTCAATTTTCCTGCCGTAGGCCCTCAAACCTAGTAAGTAATTTAAAATTTGATTGATATGCCAAAAATATACCATCCGTCTCTTTGAAACGCTACACGTTTCTAAGACCATCAGAAATTTTCAATTTCTGAGGTATTTGAGTGATGGACGAAGTCCAAATCTCTTTTGTGATTAGGTTATATTTTGAGCATGCTCAAATGTAAGAAATGCTTTGCATTTCTGACATGTGACTGGTGGTTTTTGACAAAAACTATATGCTCTCTTAATTTTACTCAAGGTTTGAGGGGTTTTAGTAATATTTTTATATATCTAACATAAACCAATTGCATGGAAGATAAATGTTCTCAATGCGGGGTATGCTGCAAACTGTTTGTTATAAACCTTACAGAAGAGGAGTATAAATCCAGAAAGTATAAAACCCAATTTGAGGAGTTCGGACTAACCAAAGAGTTCAAAGAAGCTGAATTATGCGGGGCAAATATAATAACCCAAAAGGAGGATGAAAGCTGCATCTATCTGAAGGATGGCACATGCTCTATCCACAGCATAAGGCCAAAATCCTGCAGGGAGTTCTTTTGCACCTCAAAAAACCCTATCTTCAAAACCATGATCAAGAAGATAACAAACTATAAACGCTCTTTTGGGATAATTTAAGATTTTCTTCCAATAAGTTTATAAATAAAACATGAATCTTTAAGTGATATAATAATTCAGGTGAGGCTAATATGAGAGAATTTAATAGAAGGTCAGGTGGAAGTGATTTTAGAGCTGGTGGAAGGCGTTTTGGCGGTAGAAGAAACTCTGGAAGGCCAAACAGGGACTTTGAAGAGAGAACAATGCATGAAACAACTTGCGATGAATGCGGCAATAGATGCGAGGTTCCTTTCAAACCAACTGAGGGCAAGCCTGTTTACTGCGATGATTGTTTTAAAAAGAAGGAACATTCTGGATCTGGGAACCGGACCGGTCAATCTGCAAAAGAGCTCGAGCAAATAAACAAAAAACTCGATAAGATAATGAGAGCATTGAAGATTGATTAATTCTTATCAGCAAGCTTTTTATACAGCAGAATAACACTAAATATATGGCAAGTTTTGGAAGAGTAGTCAACGAAGTTATTGAAAAATCAGACATTGTACTTGAAATTTTGGATGCAAGATTTATAGAAGAGACAAGGAACAGAAGAATTGAAAACAAAGCGAAAATTCTTATTCATGTGATAAACAAATGCGATTATGTAGGCAAGGAGTATCTTGACCAAATCAAAAAAGAGCTGAAAAATTGTGTTTTTGTTTCTGCTACAAAACATTTTGGAATAACCTTATTAAGAAAAAAAATAAGGCAGCTAGCAAACAAGAAAATGCCTATAGTCGGTGTAGTGGGCTACCCTAATGTCGGAAAAAGTTCTATAATAAACACCTTGAAGGGGAAGGGTTCTGCAAAAACTTCTCCAGAAGCAGGCTATACAAAGGGGAAGCAATATCTAAGAATAGGCAATGATTTTCTAATGATAGACACGCCGGGGGTTATTCCAAAAGAAAAGAGAAAAGAAGAGGAGCTGGTTTTGATAGGCGCAAAAAACCCCTATACAATCAAAGACCCTGACTTGGCTGTTCTCAAACTGATCAAAAACCATCCGGGGCTAGTAGAAAAACGATACCAGGTTGAGACAAAAGAGGACGAAGAAGAAACAATTGAGGACATTGCATTAAAGCTGAACCTAAAGAAAAAAGGCAACAAACCGGATATAGACAGAGCCTCAAGGAAGATTTTGCAGGAGTGGCTTGATGGGGGGATGAACTAAAAGGGCGAAAAAATAATCAAAATAAAAAGATAAACTGAATTTATGCTAAGGCTGACCAATCATGCCTAAAATCATTTTCTTGTTCATTAAAAATTTCTTATAATCTTTGAAATTGCCAAATACCCTTAGGAAGATTGGCCTGTGGTTTTTGTCAATTGCATAAACAAGGTGTTTTTTTCCTTTTATGGCCCTGAAGATGTGGTTGCCATCTATTGTTTCTTCAAATTTGTGCAATCTTGTGAAATGTTCATGCTTGCAATCTGTAATCAAATTGACATTAAAATCCGGAGCATCTTTCAAGAAATGCTTAAAAACAACAACACCCTTAATAACAGGCCTTAGCTGTTCAAAATAAGGGTGGCAGTTTATGCATCTCTCTGTTTTGTTCTGGAGGGCTACCATTTTTAATTAGAATAGGGGTTGTTTGTATAAACATTCCCAAAAAAAGGTGCCAGAGCCCAGGTGAAATCTCTTTCGAAACCTCTAAGATTACTGCACCGAAATGCATCACCTCCCTGAGTTGCTCCACCAATGGTGTATATGTTGGGTAAGTATTTAAATTTTGTCAAGAACCACCACCCACAGGATGGTGGAATGTGACTATCATTTACAGCATCGGGTGGTTCTTGAGCATGAACTGAGAAATCTGCAAAGCAGATTTCTGGTTCGTCAAGAACAGAGTTCTTGAGCGTGCTCAGAAACTTCGTTTCTGACATATTTCTGAGCACATTAAAAATCCCTTGATTTTTAATGAAACTGGTGGAAAATTTCTGACATTTTATAATTAAAAATAGTTTTTGATAAAAAACAAAAACATTTAAATACATGTTTCACAAAAAAACAAACCGTGATTAAATAAATGAGGGTTGCGGTTTTATCTAACAGCTTTGATGAATTTTCAAACAAGGAAGTTGAAGAAGACTTGATGAATACAGCAGAGCAGGTGAAGGATGCTCTCTCTTCTTATGGGCATGAGGTGGGGGTAGTAGATGTGAAAAGGGATGTATTCAAAAGATTAAAAAGATCTGATTTTGACATTGCATTTAACGTCTGCGAAAGATATAACGGGTCTTCTTTATTGGAGCCATATGTTGCTGCAATGCTGGAGTTGATTAAGATGCCGTACACCGGCTCTGGCCCTCTGACATTGTCAACCTGCATAGATAAGATTAAAATGAAGGCCATTCTATTGGATAACGGGATAAAAACACCGAGATTCCAAATTATGAATTCCAATGAAAAATTAAATCTAAAATTTCCATTGATAGTGAAGCCCTCAAAGATGGACAACAGCATTGGAATAACAACAAAATCCATTGTCAACTCAAAAGAAGAGCTGAAAGAAAGGGTAAAACGAATAAGAGATAATTACAAACAACCGCCTTTGGTCGAAGAGTTCATTGAAGGCAGAGATATAGATGCTGGCGTTTTAGGAAACACCAACCCAATCAATCTGCCTTTATCAGAGATAATATATGCAGATGTTCCGGGAAATGAAAAACACATTTTCTCTTACGAGGTAAAGTGGGACAAAGGAAGCCCATATTATGAAACAACCGAATATGCATGCCCAACAAAACTGAATAAGGGAACCAGGGAAAAAATAAAGAAAACAGCTTTAGATGTTTATAAAATTTTAGGGTGCAGGGATTATGGGAGGATAGACATCAGATTAAGTAAAGATAACACCCCATATGTCCTGGAATTGAATCCAAATCCTGGAATAAGCATTGATAATTCAATCCCGATAGCTGCAAGAGCAATGGGCATTAGCTATGACAGCCTAATCAACAAAATACTAAATTTTGCAATCAAAAGATGCAGATTAACTGTAAAAAATGTTAAAACAGCTTATTAGTTCTGAAGATTGTAAAATTTGTAAGGACAAATGTTGCACGTTTGAGAATAAATATAAGGATTATGCCCCCGTATTTGCAGAAGAAGAAATGTTAAAAATTTTAAAGAGGGGTTTTAGCAAGGGTTTATTTAAAGAAATAAAAAAAGGGGTATGGCAGATTAAATTAGCCAAATTGGGAGATGGATTTTGGGTTTGCCCTTTCTCAAAAAAAAATAACTGTGAGATATACGATGTAAGGCCTAATGATTGTGCTATATGGCCGTTTGTTTTGGTTGAGGAAGATAAAAAAATATTTTTGGCTTTAGACAAGGGAGAATGCTATATAACAGAAAAAAAGTTGAATTCAAAAGAACTAAAGGATTATGCAAATTATCTGAAAGAGCACATCATCTCCGACCTAGATTTAGGAAGATACCCAAAATGGAAAAAAGGCAACTTGATTATAGTTGACAAGATAAGATGAGATTGGTTTATGATGAAAACAAAATAAAAAAAGCAATCAAGAGATGGGGCTATGCTCCTGAGCATAACTACCACCATTATAAAAACCAGGAAACAAAACATAAAGAAAATGTTTTTATTTCCTTTAAAAATGAGATGGGGGTATTGGCCCAAAAATCTGAAAAAAGGATTTGGAGGGTGTATTCAAGCATACTAGCCCCAAAAAATAAACAATTAGACCTTTTTTTGGGGTTTATTGATTATATTTTTACCAAAAAGAAAGCTAAAAAGGTCATAGTAGAGTTTAGAGAGGATTTTAGAGAGAAAGTCCTAAAAAGACTTAAGAACAGCAACTATAGGGGCTGTAAACTAAACTATGTTCTGTACTGGCCGATATTCAATATGAAAAAATGGGACAGCAGATTAAAGGGAAAGGATTGGAAAAAGATTAGAAATTTGAGAAACAGGCTTTACAGGCACCATAAAGTTGAGATAAAACACCCAAATGAGGTTTCAAAAGCCGAGCTGAAAAATGTTGTTATGGAATGGGTCAAGCAGAGAAACGGCTCTGACAGGACATTATACCAGCAATATCTGAATTTAATCAAAAATAATTTTGATGGGTGCGATATTGCAAATACAATAGTTATTGACGGCAAGCCATGCTCCATTACTGCTGGCTGGAAAATCCCAAATAGCAGCAATTATTATTCAGCTATCGGGATCCTAAATTATAGGTATGATGGCTTGGGGGAGTTTTCCAACCTCTATGATCTGATTAGACTAAAAAAAGAGGGGTATAGATATGTAAATTTTGGAGGAAGCGAGGAAAATTTATTGGAATTCAAAAAAAAATTCAGGCCAGAAAGTTATTATAAGACTTTTATTTTTTCTATTGTGAAAAAATAATAAAAAAATCAAAAGATTTATAAACAAAAAAAATTAATATGAAAAATGATGGACAAATGATTCCAAAAAAAGTTTTTTTTACTAAAGGGGTGGGCAGAAGCACGGAAAAACTGCAGTCTTTTGAGCTGGCTTTAAGAGATGCAAGTATTGCAAAATATAATATAGTTGATGTTTCAAGCATACTCCCTCCGAGTTGCAAGATCCTTTCAAAAGAGCAGGGGGTAGTTGAACTGAAGGACGGACAGATTTTATTTTGTGTTCTAAGCAGGAATGAAACAAAGGAACCAAACAGGCTGATTGCTTCCTCAATCGGCTGCGCTGTTCCTGCCGATGAGGCTACTTATGGCTATTTGAGCGAGCATAAATCTTTTGGCGAAACTGCAGAAGTAGCCGGCGATTACGCTGAAGATTTGGCTGCAACAATGCTAGCATCTACTTTAGGGATAAAATTTGACCCCGGCATGGATTGGGATGAAAGACTGCAGGAGTACAAGATGAGCGGCAAGATTGTTAAAACGAGAAGCATTACCCAATCAGCTATCGGCGATAAAGACGGATTATGGACAACTGTAATTGCTGCAGCTGTTTTTATTATGGAAGAAGAAGAGACAATAAAATCAGATTTGGAAAAAACCAAACAAATCAAATTAACAAACCCTGATCCTAACCAGAAGGAAGACATTAACCATAAGAGCAATAAGTAAAAATGGAGAAAAATTCTAGAGCAGCATCTGAATTAAGGGATGGCTTTTGCGACAAACTAACGCCAACTGTCCCATTAGATTTGGGTAAATGTAAAACTGTTGGTGATTTGGTTAAAGGAATGTCAAAAACTGCATTTGGGGGCAGGCAATTGGGCGAGGCAGCAGATATTCTTTACAAAATGGTTAAGGAAAAGGATTGCTTTGTTGTTTTAACCCTGTCTGGAGCTATGACTGTGGCAAAGATGGGTTTGGTTGTTTGTGATATGATTGATAATGGAATGGTTGATGCTGTAGTTAGTACTGGCGCTTTAATGGCCCATGGATTTATTGAATCAATCGGGATGACTCATTTCAAATATGACCAGGAGATGGATGATAAAAAACTGTATTATGCTGGTTATGACCGGGTTTATGATACTTTAGAGCTGGAGAAAAACCTTGATGAAGCTGAGCTGATACTATCAGATGTTTTTAAGAAAATAAACCCTGATGAGGTTGTATGTTCTTATAGGCTGTGTGAAATGATAGGAGAACATCTAACTAAAAAATATGGGGGAAGGGGCATTTTAAAATCTGCTTATGATAAAAAAGTCCCTGTTTTTATTCCTGCTTTTACTGATTCTGAGTTGGGCTTGGATTTTGCAATAGACAACATAAAAAGAATGCGGGCTAAGGAACCATTGATGAGATTTGATCCATTTTTGGATTTGAATAAATATGCTGAGTTAATCAAAAAACACGAGACAGTTGGAATATTTACTATTGGCGGCGGTGTTCCCAGGAATTGGGCGCAACAGGTTGGCCCTTATCTGGATATAGTAGAAAAAAGGGTTGGTAAAGATTTTGGCGCTTTTAGAAGATTTAAATATGCTGTAAGGATTTGCCCGGAGCCCGTTCATTGGGGCGGATTGTCCGGATGTTCATATTCAGAGGGTGTCTCCTGGGGCAAGTTTGTCCCTAAAAGCGAAGGTGGGCAATGGGCGGAGGTTTTTGCTGATGCAACAATTGCCTGGCCATTGATAGTTAAAGCTGTTCTAGAAAGGCTAAAAAATGATTCCAGATAATTTTGGAGCTTTAGAAAAAGGGTTTTCTTCAACTAACGCAAAAGTTTTTGTTTTGCCTGTTGGTTATGAGGGGACTGTAACTTATGGCAAAGGAGCCTCCAAAGGCCCAAAAGCGATGATAGAAGCTTCAAAAAATATGGAGCTTTATGATGAAGAATTGGATTCAGAGCCCTACCTTGCTGGGATTCATACTTTAAATGATTTAAGTGTTAAAAAAGACAATGTTGAGAAGGCTATAGAAAAGGTTGAAAATTCTGTTAAAAATTGGATTAACAAAAATAAATTTCCCGTTGTTTTAGGCGGGGAGCATTCCATTTCATTGGGTGCTGTCAGGGCTTTTAAAGAAAAATTTAATGATTTATCTGTTCTGCAGATAGATGCGCATTCTGATTTGAGGGACAGTTATGATAAAAGCAAATTTAATCATGCATGTGTCATGAGAAGGATAGTTGAGCTCTGTCCTATTGTTCAAGTTGGCATTCGAAGCCAGGATATAAGTGAAGTTGAGTTTATCAAAGAAAAAAAATTAAAGAATATATTTTATGCTAAAGATATTTACGACAATGATAGGTGGTTTGATAAAGCTATTGGTGGTTTGAGTTCAAATGTTTATTTAACCATAGATTTAGATGGATTAGACCCCTCTATAATGCCTTCTACAGGAACGCCTGAGCCCGGTGGCTTAAGCTGGTATGGGTTATTAAAATTTTTAAGAAAGGTTTTTTCTGAAAAAAATATAGTTGGTTTTGATGTTGTTGAGTTAGCGCCAAATAAAAATAATGTTGCCCCTGATTTTATGGCTGCGAAGCTGGTTTATAAGATAATTGGGTATAAGTTCAAGAAATAAATTATATCCCCAATCATTTAGGTAACTTACCGCCCATCTTTTTCATAAGCTTGTTAATATCGCCTTTGCCTTTCATCACATTTCTCTGCAAGAGAAATGAGCAAAATTGGAGTTTTTGTTAAAAACTCTAATTGTTAGAAATGCTTCGCATTTCAAACAGAGTGCGTTCAAGTGGGATTTCGCATTCGCTCAATCCCACGGACCTTTTAATCACATACCTAATCCTTTAGGCAATTTGCCACCCATCTTTTTCATAAGCTTGTTAATATCGCCTTTGCCTTTCATCATTTTAACCAGTTTTTTGCTTTGCCTGTATTGTTTTATTAGCTCTCTTATGTCTTTTGCAGTTAAGCCAGAGCCCTTTGCAATCCTGTCTATTCTTTGGGCGGAGATAATTTCAGGGTCTTCTAATTCTTCTTTAGTCATTGAGTCCATTGCATGGCGCCAATTCTCCAACTTGCCTTCCTGCACTTGCAACATTTCTTTTGGCAGTTTTAATTGAGAAAAACCAGGAATCATTTCCATAACCTTGCTTAATGGCCCCATATTTTTCATTGCATTCATCTGCTCGTATAAATCAATAAGATTAAATTCGCCTTTAAGGAATTTCTTTCCTAAGTCTTCTGCTTCCTCTTCTGTTATTACTTCTTTTGCTTTTTCTAATAACGCCTCTAAATCACCCATGCCTAATAATCTTCCAACAAATCCTGGCGGGTTGAATATCTCTAGATCCTCTATTTTTTCACCAACACCAATAAATTTTATAGGGGCTTCTGTTACAGCACATGCTGATAAAGCGCCGCCTGCTTTTGCTGTTCCATCCATTTTTGTAGCGATAACGCCTGTTATATTGCAGCTTTTATGAAACTGCTCAGCTTGTTTCTGGGCTGCCTGCCCTATATCAGCAGAAATAACCAATAAGCGCTCATTCGGGTTAATCTCCCTACTTAATGTTTCAATCTCTTCAATTAAATCCCTGCTCAAAGCATCTCTTCCAGCTGTGTCTATTATTAAGACATCATATTTATTGTATTGATCTTTGAACTGATTCCATATCCTCAAAGAATCTTTTTCATTTTTGTTTAACAAAAAGGGAACACTGGCTTGTTTTGATATCTGCTCTATCTGCTCCATAGCAGCTGGCCTGTGCACATCCAAGCCAACCAAAGCTAAACTATAACCTCTTTTTGCGAAGAACCTTGCTAATTTCCCGGCTGTTGTTGTTTTCCCAGAGCCAAACAACCCAACAAGCATTATCTTGAATGGCTTTTCTGTTATTTCTATTTTCTTTGCTTCTTTGCCCAAGAAATTGGTTAATTCTTCATAGACGATGTTTATTAACTGCTCTTTTTTTGTTAAGCCTCTTGGGGCTTCTTCTTTGGCTCTTTCTTTTATGCTTTTAGTTAAATCAAAAACCAGCTTAACATTAACGTCTGCCTGCAGCAAAGCTCTTTGTATATCTTTAATCAGCTCATTAATCAGCTTTTCATCTACAAACATTGACTTTGCTATCTTCTGCAATGTGTTTTTCAGTGAACTGCTCAGCTTATCCAATACCATTTCAATGTTAGAAATAGTTTTTTGTTTATAAAGGTTAAGGTTTTAGTATATCAATTCAACATATTGCTTTTTTGGCTCTAGCTTCGTATAATCGGGGTTTTTATAAAAGTTATCGGGCACTTTTTTGAATAACTGCCTCAGCATATACAAAAAAGATAAGTCTGTTTCTGGAGTTTCCATACACTGATAACCACCGGCTATTATAAACTCCCTGAATATATTCACAAACTCATTTGTTGGGATTTTGTATTTCCACTCGCTTTTTATAGGATAAAAACATAATATCAAACCTTTAACTGGTTTTTTACCTCCTGGTTGTTTAGGTTGGATATATTTTATATCAACCCTAGGGAAATTCATGTTTATACGTTTTGCTTTTAGATTAAATAACCTATATTTTGCTGATTCAATCTCAAAAAATACCCCACCTAACTCCGTATAGCCCAATATTGCTTTATCATTTTCCAATGCCTTTTTCCCAAAATTAAGTATGATAGGAAATCCTGCTTCTTGATGTTCTTTTGCATATACATAAAACCAGATTATACCAATAGCTAAATTTCTTTTAGGATCACAACCTGTAAAGTCCAATATCATCCCATCCACAATCCTATTGTCTTTCTTCAATAAGATGGTGTGATTGACCCATTTTTTATGGTAGGATCTCTGAAACCTTATGTTCATATCAGCTATATAATCCCCTATCTCGTCTAGCATATCTGTATCATGGAAAGTATCCTCTATCAGCCCATAAAAAATGCGGAGTTCCCCAACGCCTGGGTTTAAAATTTCTTCTACTCTGTAACCCCCAACATAATCTTGGATTCTTCTGACATATTTTTCCAGCTCTTCCAATTTTTTTCCTGCTGGAATCTCTTTCAAATATTCGGCTGATCTTCTCTCAATAGCTAAAGCCAGCTGTATTAACCTAAGAAAACCAATCATATTTCTTTTTAACCTTCTGTCTGCCCTTAACTCATCTGTTAGTGTTCTATACAAAAAAGAATGCTTTTCTAAGTCAAATTCTATCTGCCCTGCTCCTTTATCTTTCAAATAGGCTGTTTGATGCTTATACACTTTCTTTAAAAAATATAAATTGTCCCTAATCTGTTTTGTGTAGTAGGTTATATTGCTCTGCAATTCATCCAACTGTTCTTTACGCCTAATATACTTTAAATTATATGCTCTTTTTATTCTAATAAAAACTTTTTTGTCTATCCCTTTAATTCCGGCCAAAAGTTCTTTTATTTTTTTCTCCAGCCTCGGATTGATACTTCCATAAACATCTTTTATGAACTCCTGTGACTCCTTGATTCTTCCTTCATTTTGGCTTTCCCAATCATCAACTGCTTTGTTTATGTCGCTTATCTTTTCTTCATAAAGTGTAAAAAAATCATTCAATAGGCTCCATTCTTCTTTTAACTCGACTCTTATTGCCTCTGGAGTTTCCCCTGATCTAATTTTCTTTATAACAGTTGTAATAAAAGAGGTAGTTTTCTCGTTTTCTATTTTTTTGTCCATTTTTTATTTAAAATGTGAGAGGTAGTTTAATAAATTTTTCTTTTCTGAGATACAAAAAACCAACAACTTTTTAAATAAACCACTAATTATCAACCATATTTTAAAAGGTGTAAAATGGAGATAACATGGTTTGGGCATGACAGCTTTATGATCAAGGCTGATGGCAAGATTGTATACACTGACCCCTATTTTGGCGATTATTCTGTTAAAGCTGATATTATATTGGTGTCGCATGAGCACTATGACCATTTTTCTAAAGAGAAGATAGAAGACATAAGAAGAGACGGCACTGTAATATTGGGCTCAAGGAAAGTGGCTGCTGAAATGGATGGCGTTAAAGCTATGGTTGCCGGTGATGAGATAAAAATTGGTGAAATAACAATAGAGGCTGTAGCTGCTTATAATACAGGAAAGCCATTTCATACAAAAGGCAATGGCCTGGGTTTTGTTATTGAAGCTGACGGCAGGAGGATTTATTTTGCTGGTGACACAGACCTGATTCCTGAAATGTCAAAAATAAAGGCTGATGTTGTCTTATTGCCTGTTGGCGGCACTTACACAATGAATGCAAAAGAAGCAGCAGAGGCAGTTGCAAAGATAAAGCCGAAAATAGCAATACCAATGCATTACGGCTCTGTAGCTGGCACAATTGATGATGCTGAGGCATTTAAGGAGGAAGTTGAGGCTAAGACTGATTCCAAGGTTATGATTTTAAAGGAAGGGAAGAGCGTTAAGGTTTAATAAAAAGGCCTATTTTGGCGTACTGGGGCAAAAATTATATTTATTTGTTTTATACACAACCATAACCGTATAGTCTTTAATAATATCAGAAAAATTAATTTTAAATTCTCTTAAAAAATTCCTGAATCTCTCTGCTGTATCAATATCAAGGTCAATCTCAAAATTCCAAGGGCCTAAACAGGAACAAAAATACCATATATTTGATTGTGACCTGCAATATTCATTTAATCTTATTTCTTTTTCCCCATCTAAATTGTGGAGGGATATTAAAATTTTATAATGGGTAAAAGGGCATATTTCCTCATTCGGAACAATATTATAGCTCTGTACAACGCCGGAATCCTCTAATTTTCTTATTCTTTTGTAAACAGCATCAGCAGACAGCTTTAACTTACCAGCAATCTCAACAGATGAAGTTCTGGCATCTTTGCCTAATTCCAGAAGAATTTTTTTATTTATTTCATCTATCTTAACCGGCTTTGGCGTAGAACCAAAAGAATACTTTCTTTTTGTAAAACTTCTTTTGTCCACAAGATAATCCCTGACGCAATATTCCCCCCTGATGATGGTAGCCATCTGCCTTTCAGCTATACAATAGCCAAACTTCAAATCCATCTCTTTTAAAGTGGCTGCCAATTCCTCAACATTTTTTGCCCAGACACTAACAACAATGTCAAACTTGCCGTCATAACTGGCAGAGTAAACCACATTCGGGTTTTCTTTTATGTACTCCACAAATTCTTCCTCTTTCTTTTCTGTAATATTCTGAAATCTTATAAACTGCTTGTGGGCGGCGTATCCCAACTTAGCTATATCAATTATGGCGTAATATTTTAGCAGTAATCTGTCTTCTTCAAACTTCTTCATACGGTAAGTGACAATATCTCTTGACAATTTAAGTTTCTTAGCTATTGCTGAAACTGGCTGTCTGGAGTTGAAATCCAGCTCATGCAGTATCTTTCTGT
>JAGVXP010000048.1 GCA_018303725.1 Candidatus Woesearchaeota archaeon
AAAGGCTTTGTTTACCCTAATTCTGAGATATACGGCGGCTATGGCGGTTTTTTTGATTACGGGCATCTGGGCGTTGAGTTAAAGAACAACATAAAGCAGCACTGGTGGAAAATTTTTGTGCAGCAGAGGGAGGATGTTGTTGGCATTGATGGAAGCATTATTTCAAACCCCAAAGTGTGGGAAGCATCAGGCCATACAGCAGGCTTTAGTGATTATATATACACATGCGATAAATGCAAAACATTTTCCAAAGGGGATGATGACAAAGGAATAAAATGCGCTAAATGCGGCAATGAGCTTAAAAATCCCTCTAAATTTAATCTGATGTTCTCTACACAAGTCGGCCCTGTAGCTGATGAAAGCAATACAGCATATTTAAGGCCGGAAACAGCGCAGCAGATGTTCACCAATTTTAAATTGGTTGCTGATAATGCAAGGCTAAAGCTGCCGTTTGGCATTGCGCAGATTGGAAGGGCATTCAGGAATGAGATAAGCCCAAGGGACTTTTTATTCAGAAGCAGGGAATTCGAGCAGATGGAGATAGAATATTTTGTTGATCCCAACAAGCTGGCTAATTGCCCTCAAATAAATGAAGTTGAAAATTTAAAGGTTAATATCCTGACAGAAGAGATGCAAGTTAATAACAAAGAGCATGAAGAAACGACAATAAAAGAAATAATAAACAAGAAATTGGCGACACCATGGCATGCTTACTGGCTGGCTGAATCTTATAATTGGTTTTTAGAGTTAGGAATAAGAAAAGAAAATTTGAGATTAAGGGAGCATTTAAAAGAAGAATTAGCTCATTATGCAAAAGCCTGCTTTGACATTGAATACAAATTCCCATTCGGCTGGAAAGAGATACATGGAAGCGCGGACAGGCAGCAGTTTGATTTGCAGCAGCATATTAAATTTTCAAAAACAGAGCTAAGCCTGTTTGACGAGGAAACAAAGCAGAAAATAGTTCCTTATGTTGCGGCAGAGCCTTCCCAGGGAGTTGACAGGGCTTTCCTGGCTTTTTTGATTGATGCTTATAATTATGATAATGAACGGGGGAATATTGTTTTAAAACTTCATCATAAATTAGCTCCGATTAAAGTTGGTGTTTTTCCCTTGGTTAATAAATTGGAAAATGAAGCAAAGGAAATATTTGATGAGCTAAAGAAAGAAGTTACAGCCATCTTTGACAGAAGCGGGTCAATTGGGAGAAGATACGCAAGGGCAGATGAAATAGGAATCCCTTACTGCATTACAGTTGATTTTGACTCTTTAAAAAACAAGGATGTTACAATAAGGGATTTATTGACAACAAAACAAGTGCGTGTTAAGATTAACGACCTTAAAGGAATCATAAGGGGGTTGATAGAAAGTGAAGTGAAATTTGAGGAACTTCTGAAACAATAAATCTTCTTATCTTTTCTCTAACTGCTTTCGCTTATTTTTCTCTGGCTCTTCTAAATAATTTTTGCTTGTTATTATTGGTTTTCCAATTCTCTTTTCAGCATCTTTTCTTGCGTTTCCCGCAACATCTCCCCCTTCTTTTGCAGCATCTGAGCATTCATCAAACTCCTGAGCATCCTTATTCCTTGTGATTTCAGTAGTTACTCTTTCACCAAGCATTGTAAAAATCAGCTCTAAATCATTCATATGGTCTCTGAGGTTTTCTTTTTTGAGCCCTTTAAACCTTTGGTATTCGCCTGGCGTCATGCCAAAGGTTGCTTTTGAAATTTCAGCAGTAAGAATTGCGTATTCTCTTTCGGTCTCTAAACCCCTCTTTTTCCATTCATCTGTAAGCTCATCTCGTATAGCTATTCCTCTTACTCTTTTCTCAATCCAGTCATCAGAGTAGCCTTTTGCTTTATAGAGTTCTTTCATGCGCTTCTGTGCAAGCTCAGGATTTTCTATCTCTTGGACTCTCTCATAACCGACTTTAGCGAGCCATCGCTTGAAAGGCTCCGCCTTAGGTGATGGGATTGATTGGATTATTCTAAATGCTGTTTCAGTATTTGCACAGTCAGTTTCATAGTATTTTCCATCAGAGGCAGGCAGTTTCAGTTGGTTACATTTTGTAACCACCTCACTGCCCTCATTACCGAGACGATGTTTTAAGACTTTCCAGTAATTTCTTGCATCTGTGCTTTCTGAAAGCACTCCGATTATATCAACTACAGAAAACCACCATTCTTTATTGTGCCAGGTTCTCCTTATCTGTTTCCCCTGGAACACAACCAGGCTTTTATCCTCATCTGCCATATTGCTTATCCAGAAACAGTTCTCCTTTAAATAGCTTACGCGCATGAATGTCCAGTGTCCAGTGGTTTTGGTCAAAAAACAGGTAAAAATCAAAGACTTGAAAGAAACAATAAACAAATTAATTCTGAAATAGAGTTTGAAAAAGCAGTAAATTTAATGAAATAATAGCTACATATCTAAATTTAATCTCTTTTTAACTTCTTCATGTGTTAAAAACTTTCTTTCCTTTATCTGTTTTCTCGCTTCTTCTATCTCTTTCTTCGTTCTTTCATTTACTTCTAAATCATCTTCTATCATTCTTTTTTTACTTAACTAAACTTCTCTCTTTAAATATTTCGTTTTTTGGGCAAAATAAAAGCAATATTTATAAATTAATTAAGCTTTCTTTGCATTATGGCAATCAAAGATTTGCAAATAAGGCAAGGCAAGGTAGACATTACAGTAGAGGTAGTTGAGGTTTCTGAAGCAAGGGAATTTGAGAAATTCGGGAGAAGAGGAAGGGTTGCTTCTGCAAAAGTTAAAGATTCTACTGGTGAAATAACCTTAACGTTATGGAATGACCAGGTTGATACGGTCAAGGCAGGCCAAACAATAAAAATTACCAATGGTTATGTTTCTGAATTCCAGGGAGACCCCCAATTAACAACGGGCAAATTTGGCAAATTGGAGATTATTGAAGGAGAAACAAAAGAAGCTGAAGAGAGTGGTGAGCCTTTGTATATGAATAAAGATGCAGAGGAAGAGAAGAAAAAAATTGAAGAAGACTTTTCAGAAGAGCCTGTTTTTGATGAGGAGAATATTGAAGAAGAGTAAAATGCAGTTTCATGTTATCATTGGGTCAGTTGGTGTTGTTTTGCTGCTGTTGGCGTTTTTTCTCAATCTTTTTAAGATTTTAACGCAGGATACAAAGACTTATGCTTTAATGAATATTATTGGCGCTGGCTTAGCTGGTTATGCATCAATTCTTCTTGGGTTTATCCCTTTTGTAATTTTAGAAGGAATATGGTTTATTGTTGCTGTAGTTAAGCTAGCAACTTTGTTCAGGAAATAAAAATATTTATAAATGGGGTGTTTACTCTTTACTCCTTATGGGGCGGTAGCTCAGCCTGGGAGAGCACTACGCTGAAGACGTAGTTGTCACGGATTCAAATTCCGTCCGCCCCATCTTTTATTCTCAAGCTGAAGGAACAGTTGTAACTAATATCTGTGTTGCTATCACATTAAATATTATCATTACAATCAGAGAAACCACAACATAGAGTATCGTGCTTCTTGTCAGGTTTACACCCAGATTGTATCTTTCGCTTAATTTATCAGAGCCATTCTGGATGCCATTTGATAATATCGTTAAAATGTAAATAATCTGCACAACATATATCCCAATAATTATCTGGAAAAAATAGGTAGGGATTCCGTCTCCAAACTGGGTGAATACCCCTGATTGCGGCCCGGCAATTCCGCTTTCACTAATCTCGCCCAGCTTGACAGTTAATTGGCCCAATATTGTCATTATCATTGATGTTATTCCTATAACTATACCTGATATAACCGGAGTTAAAAATTTTATTTGGGAGGTCATTGAGCTTATGATGTCTGCCATTAAATCTTTCAAGCGTTCATTTACCTTGTGGATCTCTTTTATGTACCTTGAAACATTCATCAATGCCTGGGCAGCTATCAGCGGCCCCTTTTTAATAGACTCTATCAGCACTTTCATAGAACTCTCGATTAGGTTGGATGGAAAATAAACCAATGCACCATACTTTGGATCAAAAATAGCCCTTTGGACGCCCATACCCAATTTTCTTACATTCATGCTGACTAATTTGAAAAAGTTTCCCGAGACTGTCCCTTCCATTGTTTCGGCTACCTTGCCAACAGCAGTTTCAGCCGGAATACCGTCCCCCAGCTTATTTCCAAGCTGGAATAAAGCAGAAGCAAATTCTTGCTCCAACATTTTTGATTTTTCCCTTATCTTTATAACATTTTTTGATTTTAGCCTGAAATATGTCCCAATTCCCAAGCCAAGGCTTAGTGTAATTCCCATACTTAGAATAGAGGCTCCGAGGCCATAAGGCCCGATTATTTTTTCTCCAGCCTTATCCAACCTATAGCCTAATAGCTGGAATTGGCCATTAAAAAAACTGAGTTCAAAATCAGGATTGATCAAATGCAACATTACTGGTATCAACCCTAAAAATAAAAAAACAGAGAATATGATTATGCCGGCCCACATAGGGTCAATCTTAATCTCTGATTTTCCTATCCTTAACAATATATTCCTGTATTTCTTCAGTTCCGGGTTTTCTTCTGATATGTCTGTATCGCCATATCCTGTTGGCCTTTTTGATAAAATGTTTTTTCCCATGTAATAAACAGCTATTGGCAGGCTAATATCATATATGAAAGCCAGGTGAAACCATTTTACCTCATCCATAAAACTTACAACCAGCGGCAATATAACCAGGCCAAGGATTGGCAGTATTATGCCCAGCATATGCAGCATTGTTATCGGCGATTTAAGGTTATGGGCGTAATGCAGCATCTTCTCATATGTTTCATCCAGTATAACATCCAACGATTTGTCTAATAAGCTTAATCTTCTATCCTCAGAACCCTCATATAAAGAGCCCTCAATCAAATGGAAAGATTCAATAAACTCCATATTCCATTTTTTCCAAGTAGCTAAATAAACATCCAATGATTCTTTTACAGATTCATATTTCTCTGTTTCAACATCCCACAAAACCTTTCTTAGGTCCAGGCTTATGGGCGGGGCCAAATGCTCTGCAGCAAATTTAATTGCAAGCTCCAGATTGGATGTATGCCTCATATATGTGACAACATAAAAAATACATAATACCATCTGGCTGCTTTCTTTCAACCTTATGCTGGCCGCAATAAAGTTAGGCAGCCTGGCTAATGGGGCAATTAGCAGCATGCCCACCAGCAGAAAGGAAAATATGAAGAAAAAGGATTTAAAGATCATAAATGTGATTAAAGAGCCAAAAATTATCAAAAGCAAAGGAGCCAAAATGGAAAAAGAGGTTACCCCTGAAGGGGTTATGTTCAGATGGCAAACGCTTATTGACTCTTTTAATGCCTCTTCTTTCTTTTTATCAGGCTTTATTTTAAAAAATTTTTCACATGTGTTGCACAATCTTTCATAAGTGTTTAAACGGGGCGACAAGAACTCTTTCCGGAACTCCCCATACTCCCTTGACATGATTCTTGACGGCGCCTCTTCTACCTCTGCCCCAAGCTCTTTTTCTACCCTTTCCTTGTATTTTTCAAATAAGTTCCTTATTTCCTCTTTCCTGATATCAGCCATTTTATTTTATGCTTTTTTTCTTGATCTCCCTTTTCAGCCATTCATTCCATTCAAAAAATATTTTTTTAGAATCCAAGCTGCCAATCTCCTCTTTTACTTTATCCGAAATTCTATGAAACTCATCATTGCATCTGATTACAAAGTTAGCCTCTAATAGATCGGGCATTTTGCTTTTTTCAGCTATACTGATTAACGCCTCTTTTGTTTTAGTCCTCAACATTATATTGTCCCAAACAGCATCCCAGTTGCCTGCCCATTCCTTAACATTGCCTGCTATTGCTTTTAACACTTCACTGTCACCATTCATCAGGTCAGAGCTTGGCTCAAGCTGGTCTGTCTTTGTTTCATATTTCATTAAATCAACAAAGCCATTTTCTAATAATGGGTCCTGCTCCCAATGCTTTCTTACTTCAGTTATTTGTGTAACCCTTCTCCATCTATGCATCCCATCTGCAGACCTGATAGGATTTGCAACTACAATAATGTCAGTTGCTTTAAAGCTTGTTCTAGGAACCCCCAAGTCATTAACAACCCTGTCAAATACCCCATATGGGCTGTCGCCATGTATTGTCCCAGCAACAACATTTGCCATTGCTCCAATACGCATTGCTTCATAAAGCGCCAAGGCCTCTTTTGAGCGGACCTCTCCTATTATTAAACAGCTATCGCCCATCCTTAATGTTGTTCTTATGCCTTCATCTGCAGGAACCTCTGCTGTTCCTTTTGTCATAGCTGATGCTACCTTCATTGGCTGTATATTATAACCCAATTTTCTTAATGGTGTTGTTGGGAGCTCCAATGTGTCTTCTACTGAAATTATCCTGTATTTCCTCATTATCTCTGTTAATATCGCCCCTAATAATGATGTTTTACCAGATGACCTGGTTCCAGCTATCAACATTGTTCTAGAGCCATCAATTATAAAGCTTAAAATACCTGCTGCCAACGGGCTTAACATTTTGTTGCTGATGAACAAGGGCAGTGTCCATGGCTTGTCCCTGTGTCTTCTGAATGCATACGCCAAACCGGTTGGGTTTAGGGGCTCTGAAATAACAGCTACTCTTGCATTTGCTCCAGGTATGCTTAGTTCTGTGTCCAGTATCGGGTTTGCTTCGTCCAATGGCCTTCCTGAAAGCATTCTTAACTTAGAAGCCCAGCTTTCAGCTTCGCTTCTTGTCGGTATTATATTTGTTTTGCAGTCATCAAAATCCTGGTGGACAATGAAAATAGGGATTTCGCCCATAGGGCTGTTTAATGTTATGTCCTGCACTTTTTCATCCTGCAATAAAACTTCAATCAAACCAAAACCAACCGTGTACCTCACTAAAATTTTTGTCAGCCTTTCTATGCCATTAGAGGACATGTTAATGCCCTTATAATTTATAAGGTCCTCGATTAGGTCCCTGCCGACATTATAGAAAACCTGGCGCATTCTTTCCGGGTCAACAAATTCGCTCCTCTTTGGCTTGTGCTCAGCCATTATTTTCCTTGCTGTGTCCAAAATTTCATATTCCTCCTCGCTTAATTTGAATTCCGGGGGGACCATATGGTAGAGATATTGTATTGTATCAGGCAGCTCAAAAATAGTAATTTCTGTATCCTTGTCCACACTATAACTGTCCAATTCCTCGCCTTCTGTGGGATAGCTAGCCATGAGTTTTGTAAACATGAAATCCGGCTTTATTGTAGGCTTAAAGACCCTCCTGTAAATTTCCCTATCCCCCAGCCTATATCCGGCTATTTGCGGCTTTATTAAAGCAATCAGTTTTGTTTTTTCTAATAGTTGGATTATATAATCCAGTATGGAAATATACTTCTCTTCACATTTTACGCACCTTTCATCAACTATCTTTTCTTCTTTTATCTTTTCCCTTCTTAGAATCCTCCTTAGCTCAACATAAGCGCCAATTGGGTCGCTTTTCAGCAAATTAGAAATAATATGGTGCAATTCAGCATACCAAGCAGGGATGCATTTTGTGCATGCCGGGTCTAACACCAAAACATTATAACCGAATAATCTTTTGTTTTTTATTATTTGGTTGTAAAGCCTGGCTATCTCCTGCAATAAAACAACCTGGCTGTAGTCATATTCATAATTCCTCTTTTGGTAAAAAACAATCTTTGTTACATTTCCAACTTCAAGCAATAGGTCGCATGTTTTGGTCATAATAACCGGTTCGTCTTCTATAGAAGGCAATTTTGGATAGTTCTCGCAATTAATCATAAGAATTACATCTTCGCCTTCCCTGGCTATATCATAGGAGAATAGCCCTTTATTATTTTTAAATAAAGCCATAATCTATCACTCTTTTTTTGGATTTGTCTTATCCTATTTTTTAATCAATAAACTTTTTTATTATTTCCACTTATTATTTTTTGCCCTCTTTTTTTAACAGCTCTACGGCTATTTCAATTAAATGGGATTTATTCCTGTATTTTGTTTTATCTTTTAACTGGTCGTTGATCCATTTGATGAGATCTTCATCAATTGTTGCTGATATGGGCTTTTTGGCCATTTTATTTATATTATAAAATATATTTTATATCATTAAATATTGTAAATATTACTTTATATATTTTATGATATAATTGGTATATAAAGGTTTTGATTTTGAATGTTTTTTGAATGTTTCTACCCCAACATACTCACATAAATTTATTATAAGGCTTTATTATTATGAGGTTATAATGGCAACACAGCACAGTTTATTTAGCAAAAACCCTAAAAGAAACAAGCCAGTTGCAGCTGCTGGCCCGGATATATCTGATTTGTCCAGCGGGCTTAGGGACATTGGCACCAGGCTGAGGATTCTGGAAGAGCGCTATACAAACCTTCAGACTAAAACACAGATAACAGAGCAAAATATGCTGAGCAGGAATAAGCTGTTATCAACTGAAATAAAGGCGACTAATTTAGACATTCATGAAATAAAAAGAGAGCTTATTGAGATAAAGGACAGGATATTATTATTAATAAAAGAGCTTCAGATGTGCGCAAAAAAAGAGGAAGTCAATGTTTTGGAGAAATATATCAACTTATGGGAGCCCGTTAATTTTGTTACAAGGAATGAGGTAGAGGATATAATCAATGAGATATCCAAAAAAAATCAAAAACTTTAAATAAACATCAGTTAATGTTATTATTATAATCAAAATTATAATTAAAAAAAGAGGTTATAGGCATGGCTTTGTTTGGTAAAAAAAAGAGAGATGAGGATATTGGGGAAACTGGAGCAGAGTCATTTCCTTCTATGAGTGATGATTTGCCAGTTGATCAGATTATGGGCCTGAAGCAGCAAGGCTTAAGCGATGACCAGATAATGCAGAGCTTGCAGCAACAAGGCTATACCTCATCACAGATATCCGATGCTATGGCTCAGGCGGACATATCCGGGCAATTGTCTCCGGAAGGCGAAGAGATGATGGAGGAGGAAGCGCAACCATCGCCAATGGAAGAGCCGCCCCAAATGGAAGGGCCAACACAATCGCTTTCTCTCGGGGAAAAAGACAGGGTTGAGGAGATAGCAGAGGCAATAATTGATGAAAAGTGGAATGAGCTGCTGCAGGACATAAACAAGGTTGTGGAATGGAAGGAGAGAACAGAAGCAAGGATCACAAGGCTGGAGCAGGAGATGAGGGATGTAAAATCAAGTTTTGATTCCCTTCATAAGGGAATTTTAGGCAAGATAAGCGAGTATGACCAAAACCTGGTGAATGTAGGCACAGAGATTAAGGCAATGGAGAAGGTGTTCCAGAAGATATTGCCAACGTTCACAGAAAATGTTAACAGGCTATCAAGGATAACCCAAAGCAGGGTTAAATAGAATTCTATCTTTTTGGGGTTGTTGCGAAATTAACGGCTTTGCCCTATTCCGCTTTTGCTCTGGGAAAAGCCATAAATTTGCTAAAGCAAATTTAATGTCAATGGTCGCAAAAGCTTCATCTCGTCATTGCATTGTTTGTTTCACAAACAATGCAATCAATGATAGTGAGAAATTCCTTCGGAATTTCTGGTACCTCGTTCACTACGTTCAGAGGCTTCGACGGTCAAAGCCTATTTCGCAACAACCCCTATCTTGTTTTAGCTGCCAGCAAAGCTATTGTAAAAACAGCCATTACCAAAACAAATATTGCGCCAAGTATTTTCGGATGGAAAATTATTGATATTGTAGAGGAGTATTCCCTTACACCAGTTTCATTTTCACCTGGTATTACTGTTTGCTCTCTAACATAGCTTAATGCGCCAACTATAAGGACTATAAATATCAGAATAATAGCCACCCATTTAAGAGAGCCGTAAGACTCTATCTCGAAGCTTGAAGCGCCAAATACCTTGAGGACAACGGTGGCTAATATTATAAAAATAAAAACAACAGCAAACCAGGGAGCAATATAACTAACAACTCCGGTAGCTATAGGTGAAAACAAAACAAAAAGACCAATAAAAAGGCCTATCAAAGCAGCTATTGCCTTATTGCCCCCAACTATTTTTGTGTAAAGCAGCAAGGCATAAACAACCAGCCATGTAAGGAGGAAAACAAAAAAATTAGAAAAATATTCCAATCCAGTTATATCCAAAAAAGTTGCCATTTTAGATGATCAGTCTTTGCCACCTGTGAATATTTTTTTGAAATCGTCCCTGAATCTTCCAAATGTGCCTAACTTTTCTCTTTCGCCTTCTCCTCCTGTTATGAATGCTATTATTATTCCAAATACAAGTATCATAATCATTATTGCTATTGCGTCCTCTCCGAAGAAGTTAGTCATCCAGCTGCCCCATTGGCCTCCCCACCAGCCAGCAGCATTTCCAAAAATGAATAATATCACCAGGAGCGAGAGGAATGCAATCCATCCGGGCAAAGCAGCTCCCAAGAATTTTGCTTCCCCGCCAAACAACCCTATCAAAATTAATAGCATGATAACTGCCACAACAACTACAGAAACACTAGGCAAAGCCTGATTTAACACTTCCACTATATCAAAGCCAGAAGGATATGAGTCTGTTACATGGGGGATGACAACCAGCAAACCAAAGACCAAAGAAACAACCATATTAATCTGCCTTTTTTCCTCTCCCAATATCCTTGTTTTTTGCAGAACAGCAAACATTATGGTAAATATAAGCAGAAAGGGCAGCATAACATCTGTCAAGCCCCAGCTTTCCATTGTTCTTACAAATTCTTCAAGATTAAATGCACGACTAACCATTTTAGCACCTCTTTACACTATTTTTTCTCAGAGTTTTTTTTAGTTGGCTCTTTAACAACAAACACCATAAACAATATTATAATAGCAAGCAGGATTATTGATCCAACAGCTGTTCCTCCGCCCTCTTCCCCAAAAAAGCCCCAGAACACCTCTAACCATGTGTCGCCATCTGGCGTTTTTACAGCATTAAGGAAAATTAAAACTATGCCTATGAACATTATCACCATGAAAAACACCTTCCATCCGCCTTCGAGGAAAACGCCTTCCCCCTCTTTAAAGAAGGAGCCAATCAGCAATAAGAAAAGGACACTTGCCATTAACAGGATAACCATATTAGCAGACACTTCTGATATTATCTCAACAAGCCTTGAGGATGCAACAACCAAAAATGCAATAACAAAAGCAGCCATTGAATTAAGGTTCTTTTTTGTGTATTTTTTGCCTTCAATCTCGTCTGTCCCCAAAACCCTTGTTTTTTCAAATATGGCAAACACAATTGTAAAGACCAACAAGAAGGGTAAGACTACATCATACAGGCCAATATCTCCAAAAAACTCTATAACACCTCTGAAGGCTGTCGCCATATACCTTTTCTTTGTAATTATTATATATAAAGCTTTCGATTTATACTCGAAGCCATCAATTTTGTAAAATGTCAGAAATTTTCCACCAGTCTTTGACTGGTGGCTGAAAGCCAATCCACCTTCGGATTATGGAAAATTTCTGAGTGTTTAAAATGGCTTTGCCATTTTTAACATGTCAGAAATGCAGAGCATTTCTGATCATACTCAAAAATTGAAAATTTTTGATATGTCAGAAACGAAGTTTCTGAGCACGCTCAAGAACTCTGTTCTTGACGAACCAGAAATCTGCTTTGCAGATTTCTCAGTTCATGCTCAAGAACCACCC
>JAGVXP010000049.1 GCA_018303725.1 Candidatus Woesearchaeota archaeon
AGGCACTTCAGGAAATGCTCTGGATGTAAAACTTTATAAAAAACTGGTTAATTTTCTTGACCTGCATAAAGGCCAGGATGTTGAAATTGAGCCAATAGATAAGCATAAGTTTGAAGTTAACGTGATTTAAAATGCCAGTTGTAAAGATAGATATGTGGGCCGGAAGAACTGAGGAGCAGAAGGAAGCTATAATAAAGAAGGTTACAGATGCTATAGTAGAAACATGCGGCTGCCCAAAAGAAGCCGTAACTGTTGTTATTGATGACATCCCAAAGGAAAACTGGGGCAGCGGCGGGGAGCAGCATTCAAAGAAATTTAAGAATATAAAATAATCATTAAAATAAAAATAAGTTGGCTTTTCACGAAGTGAAAGGCATGGTCGACCAGCCAATTTGCTTCGCAAATTGGCAAACTAATAGGAAATAAAATTATTGATTAAAATGTACACAATACAAAATCCATTGGAAAACAAGAACGGAACTTTATATATAGACGGAGTCAGCACACTAGACTTAGCCAGGCAGTTTGATACGCCTCTTTATGTTTATTCTGGAAGCAGGATAAGGGACAATTGCAGAAGGATAAAATCCGCTTTCAAAAAATATTATCCAAAATTCAGGTTTTATTATGCTGTAAAAGCAAACAATAACCTGGCTTTGCTGCATTTGATAAAGCAGGAAGCAGATGGCTTTGACTGCGCAGCTATTGAAGAGATTGAATTAGCGCTGAAAGCAGGCGCAAAGCCGAATGAAATCTTATATTCGGGAGTTTACAATAGAAATGAAGAGCTAGCTTTTGCCTTAAAAGCAGGGGTTAATATTAACCTGGAGGGCATTTCACAATTAAAAAGATTGCTACTTTTGAAATCAAAGATTTCTAAAGGTTTAGAAAATTCAAAGAATTTTCAAAACAAAATCAAAACACCAGAATTCATCTCTTTTAGAGTTAATCCAGGCATACAAGGCGGCAAATACAAAAAGCTTGTATTCGCAGGCCCAGACGCAAAATTTGGCATTATAGAAAAAGATATTTTGGAAGCCTACACAATAGCAAAAGATGCCGGAATAAAGAAATTTGGAATCCACATGATGACAGGCAGCTGTGTTTTAAATCCTGAATATTTTGAAAAAGCAACTGAAAAATTATTAGAGATAGCTGAAAGAATAAATAAAGAATTGGGAATAACATTTGAATTCATAGATATAGGTGGCGGCCTGGGAATCCCTTACGAATCGCCGGAAAAAGAATTAGATTTGGATTTAACAGCAAAAAAAGTAGCAACCGTTTTCAAAGAAAAAGCCAAATTACTAGGCAACCCATATTTAATGATAGAGCCGGGAAGGTATGTTGTGGGAGATGCATCCATACTATTGACTAAAGTCCATTCAATAAAACAGGCTTATAAAAAATTTATTGGGGTAGACGCAGGAATGAACACATTGCTGAGGCCAATGCTTTATGACGCTTACCATCAGATTTTTGCAGCTAACAAGCTGAATGAAAAGCCCAGCGAAAAGGCAAATATTGCAGGGCCCGTATGTGAGAATACAGACCAGCTGGCAAAAGACAGGCTGTTGCCAAAACTAGAGGAAGGCGACTTATTGGCTGTGCTAAATGCAGGCGCTTATGGATTTTCAATGGCATCGCAGTACAACACAAGGCCTTTGCCTGCAGAGGTTTTGGTCACTAACGGAAAAGCAGAGTTGATAAGGAAAAGGGAAACAGTAGAGGATATTTACAGGAATGTTATAGTTCCTAAAAGGCTTGGGAAATAAATAATTCTTTGAAAATGGCAAAGCCAAATCCATACGAAGATGCAAAAAAACTGATTAGTGAAGCAACTGGTAAGATAAAGCTAGAGCCATGGATAAGAGAATCTCTTCTTGCAACGCACAGGGAGCTCCAGGTAACATTCCCGATTGAGATGGACAATGGGGCTATTAAAAATTTTACAGGCTTCAGAATACAGCATAATCATATGATGGGCCATTTTAAAGGAGGCATAAGGTATCACTGGGATGTTAATCTGGATGAGATGAGGGCTTTGGCTGCATGGATGACAATCAAATGCAGCGTTGTTAACATACCATTCGGCGGAGCAAAAGGAGGGGTTATTTGCAATCCAAAGGATATGTCAGAGAAAGAGCTTGAAAGCATGACAAAAGCCTTTGTGCGCAGGATTTTGCCGATTATAGGCCCTGATATAGACATACCTGCTCCTGATGTTTACACTAATGCAAAAGTAATGGGCTGGATCTTAGACGAGTACAGCAGATGCATGGGAAAAAAGGAATTAGCAGCTGTAACTGGCAAGCCAATTAAGATGGGCGGCTCAGAGGGAAGGGAAGAGGCAACTGCCAAAGGAGGATTATTTGTTTTAAAGGAGATGATAAAAGAGAGATACATAAAAGGGCTGGATTCACTAAAAGACAAAAAAATAGTTGTCCAGGGATTTGGCAATGTTGGAATGCCGTTTGCAAAGTTTGCATATGAAGAGGGAGCAAAGCTAATAGCTGTCTCAGACTCAAAAGGAGCTATAATTAATAAAGACGGGTTGGATATACCAAAGGTTATCAAGCATAAGGAAAAAAACGGATGCGTCAGCGATTGTAGTAATGCCGCTAACACAACAAATGAGGGCATCCTGGAGATGGATTGCGATATTTTAGTTCCCGCTGCACTAGAGAATGTAATCACAATGGAGAACGTAAATAAGATTAAAGCAAAAGTTATTCTTGAGCTGGCAAATGGCCCGGTAAGCATAAGCGCAGATGGCGTTTTAAATAAGAAAGGGATTATTATAATGCCTGATGTGCTCGCCAATGCAGGCGGGGTTGCAGTTTCTTATTTTGAATGGAAGCAAAACCTGGCCAGTGAGTACTGGAGCAAGGAAGAGGTCAATAAAAGGCTGGAAAAGATAATGAAAGAAAATACTGCTTTAGTTATTAAAACAGCAAAGAAGCATAAGGCAAGCCTTCGCTTAGCTGCTTATATCCTGGCAATATCAAGGATAGCCAAAAAGGCAAAAAAGGAATTGGATGAAAACCATTATACCTGTTTGGTGAAATACCTTTAATTGTTTCAATCTGTACAAAACATTTATAAACTATTTATTCATTTTCTTATGCTTATGAGAATCGAGCCAAGCAGCAGGGTAAAATCAATAGGAGAATATGCATTCGCTGAAGTAGATAAAGAAGTATTAAAATTAAAAAAATTAGGCATAACACCAATTGACTTTGGAGTGGGTGACCCAAAAGACCCTACACCAGGAATAATAAGAAATTATGCTAAAAGGGCAATTGACAAAAGAATGGACTCTGGCTATCCAAGCTACATAGGCACAGATGAGTTTAGAGAGACAATTGCAGAATGGACTAAAAAAAGGTTTAATGTTAGCTTAAACCCTGCAACAGAAATAACATCCACAATAGGAGCAAAAGAAGCTGTTTTCAATTTCCATGAAGGATTTGTTAATCCGGGAGAGATAGTTATAATGCCAAATCCCGGCTATCCGCCTTATGAAAGAGGAACTTTATTTGCAGAAGGAAAGCCTTACTTTTACCCTTTGCTGAAAGAAAATGATTTTTTGCCTGAACTGGATAAAATCCCAAAAGATGTTGTGAAAAAAGCAAAGCTGCTTTGGATTAATTATCCAAACAATCCGACAGGAGCTGTAATCACAAAAGAAAAATTGAAAGAAATAGTCGATTTTGGAAAAGATAACAATATAATTATAGGCTCTGACGAGTGTTACTCTGAAATATATTTTGAGGATAAACCCATCTCAATTTTAGAATTAACAAAAGAGGGCGTTTTTGCAGTCCAAAGCCTTTCAAAAAGGTCTGCAATGACAACTTACAGGGTTGGATGGTTAGCAGGGGATGAAGGGGTTATTGATATTTTCAAAAAAGTAAAAACAAACATCGACTCCGGAACAGCAACTTTTATACAGGATGCTGCCGTTGCTGCTTTATTGGACGAAAAGCATGTTGAAGAGATGAGGAGCAGCTATAAAAAGAAAAGGGATATAGTTATCAATGCCCTGACATCAATTGGCTTGGAAGACTGCACGCCAAAAGCAACATTGTACATCTGGCAGAAAGGCCCAAAAGGCATGAAAAGCTTAGAGTTTGCAAAGAGACTATTAGATAAAAATACTGCAATAGTTACAACTCCAGGCAGTTGGCTAAGCAAAGACGTTAGTGGCTTAAACCCCGGAGAAGGCTATATTAGATTAGCTTTAGTTCCTTCTTTGAAAGATTGTAAAATTGCTGCTGAGAGAATTAGGAAGTTGAGGTTTTAGAAATTTAAATTTAGAAATGTTTATATAATTCTGACTTTAATCACTCTGGTATGCAAAAAGAAACAGAAGTAAAGCACTGGGCAGACCAATGCGCAGATGAGGTTATTGCTAAATTTGGGGATAAAAAAAGCTATGTTTGTGCTACTGGAATTTCACCTTCTGGCACAGTTCACTTCGGAAACTTCAGAGAAACAATCACAACAGATTTGGTTGTTAAAGCGCTGGAAAGCAAAGGAAAAAAAGTGCATTTTGTTTATTCATGGGATGATTATGACAGGTTTAGGAAAGTTCCGGCTAATATAAAAGAGAATATGGACGAGTTTATCGGAATGCCGGTCTCTCAGGTTAAAGATCCCTTTAAATGCCATAGCTCGTATGCCGAGCATTTTGAAAAAGAATATGAAAAAAATCTGCCGATGGTTAGTGTAAGGCCAAAATTTATCTATCAAAATGAAAAATACGGCAACTGCGGATATGCGGAAGATATAAAATTCGCTTTAGGCAATAAAGAAAAAATCAAAACAGTTCTTGATGAGCACAGAAAAGAGCCATTAGAAAAAGATTGGCTGCCATTAACGGTTTATTGCGAAAAATGCAAAAAAGACCTAACAAAAATAACAGACTATGATGGAAAATACTCCATAACATATGAATGTGAATGCGGTTATAAAGATACAGTTGATTTCAGGAAAAAAGGCATTGTAAAATTGCCATGGCGTGTTGACTGGCCAATGAGATGGAATTATGAAAAGGTAGAGTTTGAGCCAGCTGGAAAAGAGCATTCTACACCGGGCGGAAGCAGAACAACGGCAAACATTATTGTAAAAGAAGTATGGAATAGGGAACCGCCTGTGCATAAGATGTATGATTTCATTATTCTAAAAGGCCAAGGCGGAAAAATGTCCGGCTCTTTGGGGAATGTGATAACTTTGAGAGAAGTTTTAGAAATCTATGAACCCGATATTGTAAGGTATTTCTTTGCTGGAACAAGGCCTAATACCGAGTTTTTTGTTTCGTTCGATTTAGATGTCCTAAAAGTTTATGAGGATTTTGACAAATGCGAAAGAATCTATTTTAAAACTGAAAAGGCAAATGAAGAAAAAGATTATATCAAGCAAAAAAGGATTTATGAATTATCAGCAATTGAAATACCAAAAAAACAGCCAATACAGCCAATATTCAGGCATCTGGTTAATTTGATACAAATCTATGAAAATGACTTTAGCAAAATAGGGGAATATTACAAAAAAGAGCTAAAAACAGATTTTGACAGGGAAAGATTAAAGCAAAGGACAGAAAGAGCAAAGAACTGGCTGGATAAATACGCTCTTGATGATTACAAATTTAAAGTTCAGGAGGAAGTTAAAGTTGAATTAAATGAAAAAGAGAAAAAGGCCTTGTTGCTGCTAAAAGAAAAACTGGAGAAAAACAAATACACAGAGCAAAAGCTCTTTGAGGAATTCTACAGCATATGCAAGGAAGCAGACATAAAAAACACAGACTTTTTTAAAGCAGCCTACAAGGTCCTAATCAATAAGGAAAGGGGGCCTAAGCTGGCGAATTTTATCCTAACTTTGGGCAAAGAGAGGGTTGTTGGGCTGTTAAATAAGATTTAATATCACTTTCGGATAGTAATATTTAAAAGGTAATAGTTACTACTGTCTTGTTTATGGTGGGCACTTTAGAGGATATGATTAATGTTTGCAAAGAAAGGTATGGGCTGGAAGTTAATAATAAAAATAAAGATAAATATATCCAATTTTTAAAGAGGCAATTAGACGCGCATAGCGAGTATGGTATAAATGAAAGAATTCAAGCAAGAGACAACTTACCTTTTTCTTATTTTGATTTAATGGTTAGCAAATTTAATTTGATGGTTAGCAAGCTGCAATTATTCTCTTATCTGATTGGAGAAACAAAAATAATCGTAGGGTATGAAGGGCATACAAAGGAAAAAAGAATCAAGTCTGTTGAGGATTTATATCTTTTAAGGCCTTCTGAGTTAGGAGGAACAACCTCTGGTAGTCTAAACTCACGTGAACAGGCAGATAGAAGGAAAAGCAGGAATACTGACAAAAAGTTATGTTCTCTGTATATCTCATTCCAAAACTATATCCACAAGAATAAACGCGTAAACAAAAAGGTATGGCCCAATTGGAGAAGTGCAATCGAAGAATTAAGCCAGGATGAAGAAGTTGTTAGGTATTTTGGAAAAGAAATCAATTATGAAATGGTGCTTAAATGCCCTTCTCCAAACATATCCCGCCATGGCGGGTATAGAAGAAAGGAAATACCTGCAACATAACTGTTACTCTGGTAACACAAACTATATAAACACCCTTTTTTTCTGTTCAGCTAAAATGATAGTAATGAAATTCGGCGGCAGCTCTGTTAAAGACTCAGAGAGAATGAAAGAGGTAGCTAATATTGTAAGGCTGGAGCTGGCTAAAAAACCAGTTGTTGTTTTATCTGCCTGCAAAGGAATAACTGACAAATTGATAGAAACCGCAAATAAAGCGAATGAAGGAGAGGACTATTCTATTTTGGCAGATGAGATAACAAAACTGCACTATAATATAATAAAAGATTTTAATCTAGGCAACAGCTTAGTTGATCCTATACTAGATGAATTTTTTGATTTAATAAACAAAATAAAAGAGAACAATGAGTTAAATGCTGAAATACTAGACCATGTGCAGAGCTTTGGAGAGATGCTGAGCACAAGGATTTTTGCTGCTTATTTCAGTTCCATTGGTGTAAGCTCAAGGCAATTTGATGCATGGAGAATTGGCATGATTACAGATTCTGAATTTGGAGGCGCTGAGCCGCTGGAAAGCGCGCCAAAAAAGATAGCTGATGCCTTGAAAAAAGTAAAAGAGGTTCCTATAGTAACAGGATTCATTGGGAAGGATATAAATGGTGTTATAACAACACTGGGCAGGGGCGGTTCAGACTATACAGCAGCGATTATAGGGGCAGCCATAAATGCAGATGAAATACAGATATGGACAGATGCTGATGGAATTATGACAGCAGACCCAAGAGTAGTAAAAAACGCAAAGACAAATGAAAAAGTAAGCTTTGCAGAAGCATCTGAATTGGCCTTCTTTGGGGCAAAAGTGCTGCATCCAAAAACAATATTGCCAGCTATGAACAAAAACATCCCAGTCAGGGTTTTAAACACCTACAACCCAAAAGGAAAAGGCACAATTATTGTAAAAGAAGCGAATAAAAGCAGGGATGTGATAAAAGCAATTGCCTGCAAAAAAAACATAACATTGGTCAATATAAACAGCACAAGGATGATAGACGCCCACGGCTTCCTTGCAAAAGTTTTTGATGTTTTTGGCGATTATGGAAAAAGCGTTGATATGATTGCAACATCAGAAGTAAATGTTTCATTGACAGTAGATGATGATAAAAACCTGGATAAGATAATTGATGAGCTAAGGGGGATTGCAGATATTAATGTTGAAAAAAATAAGGCAATAGTTTGTGTAGTTGGTGAAGGGATGAAGCACACCCCAGGAATAGCAGGAAAAACATTCACAGCCCTGGGCAAGAATGAGGTAAATATCGAAATGATAAGCCAGGGAGCATCTGAAATTAACATTAGTTTTATAGTAAATAATCAAGAAGCAGACAAGGCTGTGCAAGTTTTGCATAAAGAATATTTTGGTAGCTAGCTTTTAACTTTCTTAAAAAACTAAGGCCTTAACCGATTTATATGTCCAACCAGCAACAATGGCCCATATTACATTGCTTATCAATAAAGCAATAACTATCCCCTGCACAGCTTTAACAGGCATTCCTGCAAAATAAATATCCGTTACCCATAACCAGGGCAATTGGATTGAATAAGCCGCTAAAACAGCAAGAATAACATTTAGCTTATGCCTCACAAAAAAGCCAGCCATAAATCCAAGTATAATATTCCCAACAATGACATAAGGGTTATGCAATGCTAACGCTGTATAAAAAGAGCCAAATAAGCCAGATATAGCACCACCCAGTGGTCCATAGATAATAGCTGCTAAAAATATAAGATATTGAAAGAAATGGATTCTAACTCCAAGAATGGTTGTATGGTAAAGCCCCATGATATTGGGAAATACAGCTAAAAATGCCAATAAACCAATTGTTTTCCAGTTCCACTCAACATCAAAACCAAAAATGTTTTTATATTGCATACTCCAACATAAAATTACTCTGATATATAAATTTTACTAAGAAATGTCTTCTATCCTTATCAAAACAGTTTTTTCTTTAACAATATCCAATTCATTTATTTCCTTTACAGCTTTCTTTACATTTTTTTCTAAAGCATCATGTGTTGTTATGACTAATGGAACTATCTGTTTGTTCTCTTCTTTTTGCGAAACTCCTGCTATGCTGATATTATTTTTTCCCAATATAGCTGAGATTTTAGCTAAAACACCCGGCTTGTCAACTACCATAAACCTAAAATAATACCTTGAAACAACTTCGTCAATGTTTTTTAATTGGTAGTTATTAAAATACTGGATAGGTGATGTTACTGCATGATTTTTCATGTTGTTTGCTATGCTTATAACATCGCCTAAAACAACAGTTGCAGTTGGCAGCTGGCCAGCGCCTTTGCCGTAAAGCATAACCGGCCCTGTGTTCTCTCCAATCAAATAGATTGCGTTTAATTCATTTTTAACAGTAGCTAATTCGTGCCCTATTGGGATCATTGTTGGGTGGACCCTTAGCTCTATTTCATTGTTGCTTTTCTTTGCAATAGCCAATAGTTTTATTGTATAGCCCAATTCTTTTGCATATTCCAAATCATTCTTGCTTATTTTTGTAATGCCCCATGTGAAAATTTCTTCTTTTATTTTAGTGTTAAATATCAAAGAAGCTAAAATAATGAGTTTCTGCGCTGCATCCTTTCCTTCCACATCAAATTCGGGGTTTCTTTCTGCAAATCCAAGCTCTTGGGCTTTTTTTAACGCATCTTCGTAGCTTTTTCCCTCTCCCATCTTTGTTAAAATAAAGTTTGTTGTGCCGTTTAAGCGTTTATCCTTTCAGCCTGGTAATTCCCCTGCAATGCATTTAAAATTGGGATGCATCCTCCAACAGCAGCCTCAAAATAGAAATTCACCTTGTTTTTTTGCGCTGCCTCAAACAGCTCAGGCCCGAATTTAGCAATAACAGCCTTATTGGCAGAAACTACGTGCTTCCCTTTTTGCATAGCTTTCAGAATAATTGTTTTGGCAGGCTCATAGCCCCCAATAAGCTCAACAACAATATCAATCTCCTTGTCATTCAGAATATCATTATAATCGGTTGTTAAATTCTCTTTCCCAATTCCAAGTTTTTTGGCATTCTCCAGCTTAACATCGCAGACTTTCTTTAAGTTTATCTCAACCCCAGCCCTCTTTCTAATTAAGTCAGAATTCTTTTTCAATATCTTGATTACACCAGAGCCAATTGTTCCTGTTCCTATTAAGCCTATGTTTGCCATTTTAGACCATTAAAAATAGGTTTTGTATATAAAACTTTCTTTACAATTCTAAATTTATTATTTAACTAAAGCACAAAACTGTTTGGCGCCTAATGGTATTATGTCTACCTTTTTCTTATGGACATCATGGGTAAATTCTTTTGGCACCCTAAAAATAAAATTATCCCCGTCAAAGCTTAAAGAGCGCTCCATTTTAAAATCTTCGCTTACCAGCCTGCTTATTATTAATGCCTTATCCAATTTCTTAGCTTCCTCTAATCCAAGATATCTTTTTTTGCATTTAGGGCACTCAAAACCCAATACTTTTATTGATACTTCGCCTTCTAAATTGATCTCTATTCCTGATTTCTTCATTTGAATATCGCATTTAGAGCAACTAAGGGTTTTAGGCTTAAATGCCTCATTTCCTATCTTGAATTCAACATCCTCCAATTCCTCAAAATTTGACTTGGCTTTTCTCATCTTAGCTCACCTTTCCTTAACCTTATTTCTTCTTATAAAACTTGATCTGGATTTTGTCTGAGGGATATGCGGTTGTTAGCTCAGCTTCTTTTGTTTTTTTATCATACCTGAAAAAAATTGTCAGGTATCTGCTTTTGCTCAGACCAATTGCAATGTATTGATCGCCGCCAGCTTTTTTGAATTTTGGCTTATCAGCAAAAACCTCATAAACCTCTTCTTGCAGCACATTATGATTTTCAAAGATTTTAACCGCTGTTTCCGGCTCAATTTTAATGGCTTTGATAATCATTCTAGTACCATACGGAATTAGTAAGGGTAAGTATATAAACGTTTCGGTTTTTGTTGATATTTAGCTTCTTGAAACATCTATGCAAAAACACCACCATAAATGACAGCAGACGGTCTTTTGCTATCGCAAAAGCCCTATGCGACATCCCGAATGGGGCGTCCCCCGTCGCATCTGCGTCATTGGCGGTGTTTTTGCTAAAATGTCAGAAACGAAGTTTCTGAGCATGCTCAAAAACCACCTGAAGTGGCGAATGACAGCAACATCCTAAAAAATCAGAGATTTTTGGGACACCAGAAATGCCACACATTTCTAAGTGTTCCACCATTCTCTGAATGGTGGTTCTTGACAAATTAAGATCCTATCTTGGCAAATATCCTGCTCAAACAAAGAAAAGGGTTTTGAATCTTATTGGCCTGCTATAAATCGTTATATAGCATGTTTATTGTAAGAGGCATATTATTTATAAGTTTTTCAGTTGGATTGGCATTTTCTCAATTTTTTGTCACCACTTTGTTACTATTTTTTAATGGAAAATTTACGTAAGTTTTATATATTCCTTCTTTAAACTTTATACAAAATGGGTTTGTTTGGGGGCTTTGGTTTGATGAGTGATATTTCTTTAGGGGGATTTATGGAAAAAAATAAAAATTTTGGAGGGATGAAAGATGGTTAGAGAAAAAATTCAGCCAAAAGTTTACTGGAAATCTAATGAAGGAAAAACAGAATTATTCGAACGTATGCTCAATGTGTTAAAGGTTGGGGGGTATAAAGAACAATTATCAAGACCTGATCCCGAATTATTTCATAACAGGATGAATCAAATTGCTGAACTAGGACAAGAAGCAGGATATGACGTAGTGATGGGTTTTGGGGACCATGCAGATTCACAATTAGTAAGACATGTTGTTGGGGGTTATAAAACGCTTTTTGCTGGAGTCACGTTTGCATTAGGGACCAAAGTTGATCAGCAAAATCCAAGAAGATCAAGAGCAGTTCTTGCTGATTTAGAATTAGGAAAACCAGCAAGATTTCACTGCGAAAAATCCGGACTTAATATGGAGGTTTACCAGATAACTGGAGTTGGGCTAACTGGCGAGACTTATAGAAATGTCATAAAAAAGGAATTGCATGAAGTTTTCCAAATGCTTGCTGGCAAAAATCAAGATGTCCATATAGGTATTCTTACAAGTTCTGCTATAAACACAATGGCTTTTTATCAACTTGTGCAGGATGCAGCTGCAAAGATACCTAACTCTAGAGTAACTCTTGATGAAAAGATTGTACCACATGTTGCATTCCATCAGGATGAAGAACAAGCACTTTCTTTAAAGAGAATGTTTATTGTTGCAAGTGCAGCACTTGATGTATCGCTTGCTTGTGCATCACCAAATGTGCTTGAGACGTATATTGCTGGCTATGCAAACTTATCTATGAATTTACTTGGTTCAATAGCAAATGAATGGGACCCTCTTGTTGGAGCTGGAAAACATAATGACGCAACGATTGCAAGGGCCCTTAATCTATATTTGCCTAAAAAAGGAGGGCTTAATCTCGGAATGTGCCCTTACAACTTTGTTCCAGCACCAGCTTGCCCGACAAGCAGAAGATTCACTTGGATTGGTGCGGATTATATGGAAGATGTTCCAAAACATGTTGTGCAAGCTTACAACGGAATGCTTGATGCTTATTTTGCAGTAAAAGCGAAACTTGGGTGGGCATGTCAGCAAGAAGAACCAGTAGGTGTTGGGGTAATTGATCAAGCAGCAATTGACGCATTAGCCAAACATACAATAAAATATCCAGACGGCAGCAAAAAGAACCTCTCAGAGATGCAAACATACTCCTCTGTGCATGGTTCATGGGCAGGTGAGTGTGGACTGCAGCAGACAGACAAGTCCCTTGCTGAAGAAGGGGGAGATATGGCATTTGACTCGAAGAAGTTGATTCCAACCGGAATCTGCACATGGGGCCATGACTTAGGTGTTGGTGGACAAGGGTATAAAACGCCATATCTAGTCTGTGAAGACATGGGGATAACAAGAAAACCAGGGAAATATGAATTATTAGTTATAGTACCTGTTGCTCTGGAAAGGATACTCCAGTTCACAGGAACAGGGGTTAGAACACCTGATATGTACAGAAATCCATTGCAAAGATAATTTTTTTTATTTTTCATTTAAAAAAACGAATAGAAAATAAATAAAGATAATAGGGGGGATAAAAATGATAGAGTCAAGAAAAGTTGAGCCAACAGCATTTGCTTCGATGATAGCAACAAGAACTTTTTTTCCGGCAAAGTATATAGCACAGGCTAGGGAAGAACTTTCTGATGTTCTTAAAAAAACAGGAAATAGATTATTAGATTTTCCTGCAGGTGAAACTAAAACAGGAGCAATAGAAACAACCCAGGATGGAGAGAAATATGCAAGATGGTTTGATGAACATAGAAAAGAGATAGGGGGTGTTATCCTGACAATGCCCAATTTCGGGGATGAAAGAGGCGCTGTTGCAGCATTAAGAGACGCTAATGTGCCTATTTATATACAAACCCAGCCAGATGAAATTGGCAAAATGTCTCCTGCAGACAGAAGAGATGGCTTCTGCGGCAGAGTATCAATTACAGATAATTTTTGGAAATACGGAATAAAATTTACGGTTTTAGAACCCCACGTATTGGCACTAAAAGATAGTAGATTCCAAAGCCGTATTAAATACTTTGATACTGTATGCAGGGTTGCTAATGGGATGGAAAGATTTAGGGTCGGGGCAATAGGCGGAAGAACAAGCGCATTCAAAACAGTAAGAATAGATGAAGATGCATTAGAGAGAGCGGGAATCTCTATGGAGACTTACGACCTTTTAGATGTTTATATGAGGATGAAAGCTATAAAAGGTGATGACAAAGCCCTTAAAGAAAAAACAGACTTTTTACAGGACTATGCAACATGGTGCGAAGCTTCTAAAAAAGCATTGCCAAATATCGCAAGGCTTGGTGTTATTCTTGACCAAATAATTGAGGAAAATGGACTAGATGCGATTGCTCTTAGATGCTGGGATGAATTTCAGAAATATGAAGAGTTAAACTTTTCACCCTGTGTGCTATTAAGCGACTATAATAACAGAGGAGTGCCTGCTGCTTGTGAAGTTGATGTTGGAAATGCTATTGCAATGCATGCTTTAAGATTAGCATCAAAGAATGCCGCAGCTTGTTTAGACTGGAATAACAACTATAGAGAGGATGCCAATAAAACTATTTTATTTCATTGCGGCCCAGTACCGCAAGAGATGATGACAGAGAAAGGATGGATTCAAGAGCATAGTATCATCAAAAATGCAATTGGCAGAGATGGCTGCGGTTATGGATGCAATCAAGGAAGTATAAAGCCAGGCGATATGGTATTTGCAAGCTCCAGGACAGCTGATGGAAAACTTCAGTTCTACATAGGAACTGGAAAATTTACCGAAGATCCCATTGAAAAGGAGTTCTTTGGCTGTGCTGGTGTAGCAGAAATTCCTGAATTGCAAAAAGTCTTATTGCATGTTTGTGAAGAAGGCCATAGGCACCACACAAGCGCTACACATATAACCGAGGATACAAAAACCTTTGTATTTAAGTCAGCTGTAGCAAATGCTATTTATGAAGCATTAACAAAGTACAACGGATTTGATGTGAGAAGGCCGCAGCTAGAGGAAAGAAAACAATTTTAGATTTTTTATTTTTTTAAAATTTATCAGTTAAAAAAAGAGGGCAACCTGAGATAAAGCTATATACTGAGGCAAGATTAAAATGGGAATGATTTTGAAAGAAGTGTCATTAGACAACTTTGAAGGAGCTGTAAGTAACGGAGTAGTAAGAAACATTAGGATGCAGAATTCAAATTGGATGGAAGTTTTGCTTACAAATTATGGTCCTACAGTCTTGGAGATAAAAATCCCAGACAAAGAAAGCAAATTAATTAGTGTATTATTGGGCTATCCTACATTAGCTGGTTACGTAAGTGACCCCTCTTACCAAGGAAGAATTGCTGTTGGAAGAGTTGCAAACAGAATAGGCAATGCCCAATATAAACAACCAGACTATACACATGCCGCTCCTGATGGAATTGTAAAGTTGTTGGCTAATAACGGAGAACATACACTTCATGGCGGACCAGAAGGATGGAGCAGCAAAGTATGGGATGTAGGTGATAGCTACAAAAGTAATGATAAAGCATCTATTTCATTTGGGTTATTGAGCGAACATCTGGAGCAGGGTTTTCCAGGCAAGGTTCATGCCCGGGTTATTGTTACATTAACAAATAATAATGAGCTCATATTTGAATATGTAGCTATTACTGGTAGGACAACGCCCATTAATCCTACAATGCATGGCTATTTTAACCTTGAAGGTTTGGATGCTACTGTTCATAAGCATCTTCTGCGAACAAATGCTGATAGGTACCTAGTTGTAGATGGCACATTGATTCCTACTGGAGAGATTCTCTCGGTGGAAGGCACAAGATATGATTTTAGAAAAGAAAAAGAAATTGGCAAGGATTTTGGTAAAGAGGGATATGACAACTGCTTTGTCTTTCCAAAATCAAATGCTGGTAGCTGGGTAAGAGTAGTTTCGCCAAAGACAAACATAGCTATGACAATGGATACTGACCAGCCTGCTGTGCAGCTCTACACCTCCTTTTTCCTAGGCAAGCCATTCAAACAATTTAGTGGTTTTTGTTTGGAAGCACAGCAATTAGTAAATGCAGTAAACAACCAAAAATGGTGGAGTGAATTTGGGAATCCATTCACCAAGCCATCTGAGCCATATAAGCAAAGAACTGTTTACAAGTTTGATATGATTTGATAAGAAAAAATAATAGCTATTGCAGATAAAAAGAGGAAAACTTAAGATAAGGGATATAACTTAAGGTGAAAAACAAAATCAAGGTTAGATTTAAGGAGGGATGAAAAATGACTAAAATAACAGAAAAAGATTTAGTTCTTTTGGAAGGTTTAAATCCAGATAGGGTTAAAGGAATAGTAACAGGAAGTAAAGATATGAAAATTTATGTTGATCCAAGAAGAGGTTTAGATATACCTGATGTTCTTATTAATGGAGAGCCCGTAATGTTCAGAAATCCTTCTGGGCACAGGTCAGTAGAAACTTATAATACATTTGGATTGGGACCAGTGCCTCATTTTGAAGGCGTTTTAACAACAGGGCCCGAGAATGTTGGTGGTTTTAATGTTGAGTTAGGGGTTTCTCTTCATGGCACTTTTACAGCTACTCCTGCAGACCCAGACAGCTTGCAAAGAACAGAAAGTGGTGGAATTAAGGGAACAATCTATGTTGGAAGGATTGTTGTAGGGCCACAACTGATTGTTGAAAGGACTATTGAGCCAGTGGAAGGTAAATTCGCTTTCACTATAGATGATAGAATAAGGTCTGCTTGTGATGGTGTTGAACAATACTACATGTGGTTATACCACCCTAATTTCCCTGTTAAAGACAGCACAACACTCTGTTCTTCTGAAAGGATTGTTATTCCACGACCTGGCGACTTAAAATCAATTGTGGATGCTGAGTTTTACCGCGAGTTCCAAAAAGTTAAAAAAGGTGTAGCAATATGCCCTCCTAGTGGAGATAGTGAAGAGAAAATTAGAGAAGAGAATTTTGAGAAATGCTACATTATGGTAATGGAACCTGATAAAGAAGGTGATGTGTATGCTATGCTCATATCACCTGATGGAAATAAAGCGGCTTATATAAGATATAATGTAAATGATTTCCAAGATGTTCAGCAGGCATTCCAGTTCTGGAAAAACCCGAGAGATGGTGCTTCTGGGCTTGAAATTGGAAGCACTTTTTTAGGCTGGGAGTTTGCTAAAAGGAAGGGTTTGTTATGCAATCTTTCACATAAAGAACACCATTACAAAATCGAGATTGGGTTTTTGATGACAGGAAACGAGGTAAATCAATTCAAAGAGAAAATACCTGCAACAAAACCTGTTGTAATACCGTTAGATATGAGGAATGAAGCAGCTATCGTTGATGTCTATAGGGGTGGGACAAACATGTTCCCTATTTGAAAAATAAAAGGATGAAAAAATGACGAGGAAATTTATAGGATTTAACATAGGCTCAACGTCTGTTGGTGCAATTGTATATGATTATGACCGAAATGAAATTGTAGCTAAACATAAACTTCCTATGGTTGAAGTAGCTGCTTCTGTAGGAGTTACAGTTACAGAAGAAGAAGGCATGGTGGAAAACGGTAAGGGAAATTTTGTTATTCCAGGTATTGTTATTGCCAAAGGAGCGGAGATGATAATAGATACTCTTGCAAATGACAATTCATTTGCAAATGAAGAGGTCTTGTGCGGATCTAATTCTTTTCAAGGCCATCTTACAGCTTATTTAAAACAAGGTGTAACGCAAGTACTGCAAAACCCAGATCCAACTACGCCATTGCATCAACAACTCGCTTCCTTTTTTACTTGTGATTGTCCTACTTGGATGAATAGTACGACAAAAGAACAAACAGAAAGATTGAATGATTTAGCAACAAAGGCAGGGCTTAATGTGATAAAGATGGCTGAGCGTTACCCTGGGCCGCAGATACTTCAAAGAGTAGGTATTACTGCTTATGATGATGCATCTACAATAATGTGCGGCAATGCGCTTTGGGCATTTTTACTTACTGGGGTTCCTTCTTTCTCGGGGCCAGGAGACGCTGCTGCTTCTGGATTTGTTAACTTGGAGACTCTAAAGTTGGATAAAGATGCAATGAAATTAATAGCGCCCGATTTAGAAAGAAAAGTTGCAGAAGTTACTCCACCCGGCACAATAATTGGGAAGGTTTCTCCATTCTTCCAGAGAAAAGGATTTGTTAATATGGGTATGTCTACATCTGACCAAGACAATATAAAATCAGGAGCTTATGCAATATTTAGGCCAGATATACTTCAAGTAAGTTTAGGTACAAGTTATACAGCATATATTGTTTCCAAAAAGACAATAGCTGGTTTTGAAGGAAACTTTGCAAGCAATGATGCAGAGTATCCATACCTCTTATTATTATGCAAGAACAATGGCTCTGGCAGTATAAGCGGAGTACTGAGTATGCATCACTATAGCGCAAAAGCATTTGATAAAGTTACAAGATCACTAAGACGAAGTCAGCCTGGAAATGAAGGCAGAATGGCGCTTCCTTGGTTCAAGCCAGAAATAATTCCTTACGCACCTCATGCACCTGGCTTTGTAAGAAATAATTACGCTAAAGGCTTCAGAGCTGATATACGTGCGGCAGTAGAAGGAAACGCAGCTTCACTTCTATATGCTGCAAGAGAAAAATTCAAAGATATGGTATCTATAACGGGCGTATCTTTCGTAGGCGGGGCCAAACAAAACCCAGAAATAATGAAAATTTGGGCAAACATGGCTGGTGTAGATTGTTACGAGATGGCTATGGGAGAAGACGCTGCTGCAATAGGCGCTGCTTTAACAGCTGCAGCAGATTATCTTAGAAATCAACCAGAAACTAGCTCACTAAAACTAACAGACGTTGTATCAAGATTCGTGGAAAAACATAAACCAACAGTAACTACGCCCGATAGAGATATAGCTGAGATGTATAGAACCAAGTTCATGCCAGCATATGTTGCATTTGAAGCAGCGCATGCGCAACAAAGACGTTAATTAATTTTGATTTTTAACTAAACTTTTAACAAAAACACAAAGAAACTTATTCGGAGGCAATGGAAAATGTCGAAAGTTATACTATCCGCTTTTTTAGATGAGGGCGTGCCAGAGGAAGGAATTAAGGATTTACCACAACAATTAATGGTTGGTCAGGCAGTTGGTTTGAAGTACTGGACTCCAAGATTTATTTATAATTACGAAACAAAAGGAAATTTAAATATTCTAAAACTCCATGATCCAGAAATTAAGGCAGTTGTAGAAGCTAGCAAAGATTACGGTTTTAAAATAGGATGTATAGGGACAGCTATTGGAAAAGAAAAATTAGTTGATGAAGATGATGGAAATAAAGCGCCTTATACTACGCCTGAGCAATCTTTAAGCAATGTAAAAAGAGGTATAGAAGCTGCATTAATGGCAGATGCAACATTCTTAAGAGCATTCTCTTTTTATGGCGTTAGAGGTGAAACCCCATCAAACTATCTTTCACAAGCTACTGACAGGCTAGGGCCAATGGTAGAAGAATGCACAAAAGCCAAAATAATTTATTTGATGGAGATGGAAGCAGGAGTAGTTGGCCATAACGCAGAAAATTCTTTAAAAATTTGCAAGGAAATAAATAATCCGTATTTGTTGGTATGCACTGATGCAGCAAATTCTCATGTTCAAGGACTTAATGCATTTGAGGAGTATAAAGCAGTTGCAGAAGCAGGAAAGCTTGGTTTAATGCATATTAAAGATTATACAAACTCTTGCGCAGAAGCAATTGTTATTGATGAAGAAGCCTTACGTCATTTTGGCTCTGTTGATGTTGGTCTTGTAGGGCATAGACGGATATTTGAGCATTTAAAGGAAAGCTTACCTTCAATTGATGCTATGTTAACTGGGCTAGGAGCTCCTGGACTAATCTTAGATGTTGAGGGTCATATGAAAGGCGGAGGCCAATTTGGCGGCTGGAGCGGCCCTGACGGATTAGGAGTTGCTGTAAGGGCTTTGACAGATACGCTTAATGCCATAGGGATCCAATATGTTATGAGAAAATATGAGGATATCAAAAAGAAATAAGATTAAAAAAATTCTAAAACAAGAATAATGGAGGAGTGATTGAAAATGCCAGAAAAAGAATTTACAATGAAAAGGTCTGAAGTTAATTTAATAATTAGGCTTATGGAACACTTTATTGACCAATTTGGTTTAAATGTATCACCAACTATCACAGACACAACACCGGCTAGGTGGGCAGAGATAACAGGAAGTGGCAATTTAAGAAAAACTCACGGAAGAATAGCTAAAATTGGTATTGGTTATGATGTTACTTCTCTAGGAACTGGAAATTATTTTGGAATCAAAGAAGGAGAGTACCTAGGTCTTGCACTTATTACAGACATAAATGGAGATGTTAATGATACAAAGGACCCAATAACATATGCTAAGAGATTTATGTTTTCAGGGTATGAACAAGCAGCTCCGTCTCATTACCACCCATTTAAGACAGAAACCATAGGGGTGGTTGCTGGTGCACTGGGTATTAAGGTATGGCCAGCTCATCGTGATGATTTTAATAAGGTTATAGGTAGGGATAAACAAGGAGTATATGCTACCAGGGAGTTCAACCTAGTCATAAATGATGTACCAGTAAAATGTGCTCCAGGACAAGAATTCGTACTGGGCCCTAGGGAGAGAATCACATTGTATGGTAAACCCCCAAAAGGTAGCGATATTGATGGTTATATCTATCACCGATTTTGGGGTGAAAAAAAGAATGGAATAACTGTTCTTGAAGAAAATTCTAGACCAAACGATGACACAACGGACAATAGATTCTTTGACCCAAAACCAAGATTTGATAAAATCCAACCAGACGAAGCTCCTTACAGATTACTTTGTAATGAAGTAAACAAGTTATTCTTTGGTGATCAACAACAAAGTCAATCAGTTAGAGATTTGCTTGAAGCCAAACCTGTTAGTGCAAGAAATTTAGACACAAGATTGATACAAGCAGGAGTATTATTAACTAATGGAAGGATTGCTGAAGATTGTTATAAAGCACTGCAAAAATATTTTGTTGAAAAAATGGAAAAATAATTTTCATTTTTAATTCAAAAAAACTTTTAATTTTAATCTAGATTAGTGGAGGAATGAAAAAATGACTGTACAAAGAGTTAAGCAAATAACAGCTTTAACAGAATTAATTCCTGAAAAGTATTTGAATTATGACTCTAAAAATTTAGTTGAGCTCTTAGGTAGCTTCGATAAGCAACAAGTAGATTTTCTTAGTATTGCTGTTTTAGTTGATGACGTAAAAGAGCCAGTTACAATTCCTGGTTTGGAAATAAAAGAGGGAGATTTAGCCGTACCCCAAGAACCGTTTATCAAAATAAGACCTATTTTAACAATAGAGCAACTAGCTTCAGTTGAATATGGCGGTGGCGGTAATGTTGTGTTGCCTGCCGCTGCACTAGGCGTTAAAACAGGAATTATGGGTTACGTTGGTGAAGATATTGAAGGTGGATTCCACTAAAATTTTTCGAAGATGCTGGCAAATATTTTGATCCGAATGATGCAAGAGTAAAAGAAAGATTAATCTTCTTAAACCCCAAAATAGTCCAGATTAGTTATTCAGGGCTATTTGAAAAAGGAGCAGATTTAGATGGCGGCAAAAGATTAGCAGATGGAATTAGATGGATTAAAAAGAATTTAGAGTCTTTAGTAATGGTTGATACCCATACGTATTCTAAAGAGCCAAGCAGGTATGATTGTTTAAAGCCTTCTCTTGAGGTTGCAGATATGTTTGTCTGCTCTGATAAGGAGGTTGAATTGATTGTTCCTCAATATGGGATTAAATCCAAACAAGGTATAAAAGAACAAAAACAAGCATTTTTGTCATATCTAAAGAAAAATTACTGTAAAGGAAATGAAGCAAGGCTTTATGCAGTAACATCACCTGAAAAGACAGCAGTATTATACTACAACCCAAATGGTACGACAGAACAAATTGAAGTTGAAAATTGGTTCTTTACAACAAAAGAGCATATAGTTGATGCAACAGGCGCAGGAGATTCTTGGAGAGCCGGGTTGAATGCTTATATACTAAACCATTTAGAAGCATTTAAATCTGGCAGTTTAAACATTAAAGAGGCTGCGCAATTTGCAAACTTGACAGCACGGCTATACATTTCAGGAAAAGGGATTGAAGCATTTAAACATTGCAATGGCACATACGACAGGCTGTTAAGGGTTGTCTCTGGTAATAAGCCAGAAAAAGATTTAAGTGATTTGAGAGAGGTATACGGAGTAATACTAAATGTGGGAATGAATTGTAAATAGTTCACAATGCAACTCCCAGAAAACTTCAATACAGCAGTAACATCAGCAGTCTATATAACTTCTAGAAAAGCTTATCCTGACAAGACTATTGAAATTAGTGATAGCCAAAGAGTTCTGAATATTGGCACAAAACAGATTGAAATACCCTCATTAGATGACCTAACAGATGAGTGGAAAAGATATAATGGCAGGTACCAGTTGTATATTGGCCCGTATGATAGGGGTATTTGCTTGGATATAAATCGAGATGGTTCTTTTAGAATTACATATGGTGGTTCTGAGCATGATAATAAGCTTCCAGAATTGCAAGAAAAAATAGAACATGCCCTTAATAAAACGGGCTTTACTCCAACAAGAAGTTTCAATAAAAGAAATGTAGAAATACTAAATGGATATGGCGTTTTGTTTAATGAAAAAAAATGGGACGAACATCTGGATTCTCTTGCAAAAAGATTCACTAAGGAAACAGAACCATATCTAAACAAAGCTAAGGAAATAGATATAAATGCTATATCAACAGCTTATCTTGATGTATTAGTAAATGAAGCTTGTCTGCAGCTCCCTTATTTTGGCACAAGAATTCCTTACTCAAATCTGAAAAGAGGAGCGCTTGTAATGGGCGGGTTGGGGGTTTCAGGGCTTATTGCAGCTAGTAAAATTATACCAGGAACCGAGCAATTCTCCCAGTTCTATAATTATTTGCTGTTTAATAATGGCATTATCAGCGCAGTTGCCGCAAATGCAGCGACTATGTCTTTCTTTTACGCATTGGGCGACCTATCTGCGCAATTTATTGAGGGAAGGGGCTTTGATGGAAAAAGGCTAAGAAAATTCAGCTGCCTTGGAGCTGCTTATGGCGAAGAATTCAGTGGTTTTTATTCATTATTAAACCCCATAAAGTATTCCAGCAAATTTATAAGCTCTTTGATAAAAGGAGTTATTGACAGCTTATATGGCGTATGGATTTTCAATTCAAGGCATCTCTATCTTACACCAAAAGAAAACCTCAGCCCTATTGACTACTTCAGGTTTGATAAGATATTTTCCTCATTCAAGAATTCTGATTTTAGAAAAAAATGGAAAACGCTTTCTTCTTACACTCTTCTGTTTTGGCTTCCTTACCAAATATGGAACAGGTTTAGCCACGAATTGCCGCAACAGGTATCTTATGTTGCCTTAGCAACACCGCCCTTTACAGTTTTCATTTCCCTTGTCTCAAATGAGAAAAAGGAATTAGATGAATTTATGAAGGTTATGGCTTCTTTAAAGGGAGCTGCATAATTCCTTAAGGTTGTTATCCCTGTAACACAAAGTTTTTAAATAAACTATACCTTTTCCTAACAATTATGAAGAAACTAAAATGTGGTATATTAGGAGCAACCGGCATGGTTGGCCAGAGGTTCATAACTTTATTAGATAAGCATCCATGGTTTGAGGTAACAGCACTGGCTGCTTCACCAAGGTCTGCTGGCAGGAAATATTCAGAAGCTGTTGAAGGCAGGTGGTTCTCTAAAAAAGAGATTCCTGCCAATGTCAGGAATTTGGCAGTTTCAGATGTTGCAGATATTGGAAAAATAAAGAATAAAGTTGATTTTGTATTCTCAGCTATAGAAGCATCTAAAGATGAAATCAGGGAATTTGAAAACAAATACGCTGAAAATGACATCCCGGTAGTTTCAAATAATTCCGCGCACAGGTGGACAAAAGATGTTCCGATGATAATGCCGGAGATTAACCCGCATCATCTAGAAATGATTAACATTCAAAGAAAGAATCATGGCTGGAAAAAGGGATTTGTAGTTGTAAAGCCAAACTGCTCACTGCAGAGCTATCTGCCAGCTATTGCTCCTTTGATGAAATATGCTCCTATAGAGATGATTATAACTACAATGCAGGCTATTTCAGGAGCAGGAAAAACATTTGAAACATTCCCGGAAATAGTTGATAATGTAATTCCTTACATTGGCGGGGAAGAAGAGAAATCAGAGCAGGAGCCATTGAAGATATTAGGCAGTATAAAAAATAATGAATTTGTAAATTATAATGGCATTAAAATATCTGCGCACTGCAACAGGGTTGCTGCTTCTGACGGGCATCTGGCAGCTGTTTCAGTAAAATTCGCTAAAAAGCCCACAAAAGAAGAAATCCTGGAAGCATGGAAGAATTACAGGCCAGAGCCGCAGCAGTTAAAATTGCCAAGCGCTCCTGATCCTGTATTGATATATAGGGAGGAAGAAGATAGGCCCCAAACTAAGCTGGACAGAGACGCTGGAAATGGAATGGCAATCACAATAGGCAGATTAAGGGAATGCCTTGTGCTTGACTACCGGTTTGCTGCTCTCTCCCACAACACAATAAGGGGAGCAGCTGGCGGAGCTATTCTGGTGGCTGAATTATTGCATAAGAAAGGATTTTTATAGCAAATGACACAATTTTTTAGAAATAGATATGTCATTTGCTTATTACGAGCGGACAAATATTATCTATAAGTTTTTGTCCGCGAGTATAGGTTGAGTTATATAATTTATATATTTCTTTACTCTTTTCTAGTAGTTAAAACAGAAACATTTATATATCCGAAAGATTTACATAGTTGCAGAACATATATACATGGGGTTGGTTTGATGAAAAAGACACAGCTATATTCATTATTTTTGATTTTATGTATATCCCTAATCATTCTTGCTTCCAGTGTTCAATCCGAGGATTTTGCAAAGGGCAAACTAAAAAAGGATAAACAGGTGGATGTCAAGGAAAATAAGATTATTGAAAGGGCTGGAAAAGGAAAAATAAACTTCAAGAATTCTTTTAATGTCAGCGTAGAGGATGTTGACGACAGCCCAAATGTCTATTTTTCAGATAATGTTGTTTCAGTGAATACAAAAGAGCTGCCTGAGCTTAATCAGCCTGCAACAATAACATTTTATGATATTGATTTTGAAACACTCCCTGTAATATATTACAACGAAGAATTTACAACTAACTCTGGTGAGATAACAGGGCAATGCCCGGAAGATATATGCTATAATGTCAATTATGATAAAGAGGCAAAAACAATCAGTTTTGATGTTGCGCACTTTTCTTCTTACAAGATAGGTGGAGGAAGTTGGCCAATCAAAAGCAGCGAAAATATAATATCTTTAGGAAAAAGTTTGACAATTGGCCTGCCTTATGGATTGTATTACGACCAATGGAATTATTATTTTTCCCCTTTGTATGATTATGCCGCGTGCCCACCCCCATACCGCCCAGTCAGTTGGACAGATTATCAAAATTGCTTAGACTCAAATATATTGTTGCCCAAGTGTACGCAGGGCAGCCAAATTGCTGATGACGGAGTTACTTATGCAATCCCGCAAGGGCATTCTAAATTATGGGGCTATCTTTATGTTTTTGATGACGACGAGTACCAATTTACAACCGGATCTTCCTATCCTTATTGCTGCTCTTATAGAAGCGAGTGTTTTTCATCGCCAGATGCCTCACGTATAATTGTTGAGGGTACAATTGCTTATACAAGCGAGAAGACAGGCGGCTCAGGAATACCACCATGCAAGGATTCATTAAGCAGTTTTGCAGGCTCTACATTGGTGAGGGACTGGCCAGGCTCTTCTTATGGAGTTGATTGCATGAGGGATTTGAGCTCTATTCCCTTGTCAAAAGGATTTCATCAGATTGGCGCAGAGGCGTATTCCTCTTATAATTATTATAGCAGCTATAACATTTATGTATGGAAAGATTATTATCCCGGGATTAGCAGCCCCTGGACACCACCATATGCATTTTTGTATAAAATAGATAACATAAAGGGTAATTTCACTACACCATGGAGTTATTTTGGTGAACAAGTACTATTACAAAAATTATCTGTGAATATGACATCTAATAATGGCATTGTTGATATAATTGTGTATATAAACGATAGTATTATGAACTCTTATTCAACATTATTTTATAGCTTTGCATCATCAGGCGTTCAGACTGTAGACTTGCCGCCAATTAACACCACATCAATAAGGTATGATGTTAAGATATACGCAGAGAGTCCGCTTACAGACATAGAAAAGCTTCCTATTCTCTATTCAATAGATCTGGATGTTAACCACAAACCAAAAATCAGTGTATCGAGCCAAGCAAATGTATTCACAAATGAAAATATTACATGTACGGGTATTATTTATGATTCTGACCCAGAAGATACGCAAATGACAGCTAGCTTTGTTGTTAGCGGTGGTTCTGGCGGTGGTAACCCTTCTGGAACTATTAGCTGTCAAAAAAATGTAACGACAAATTCGTGTACTGTTAGCCTTTTAATTCCTGACACCTACACAAGAGTGAATGACACAATAATATGTAAGGCAATACCCAATGATGGTTATGAAGATGGGAAAGAAGCAAATGCAACAACCTTCATTGAAAATAGGGCGCCATTACTAGCGACTTGCCATAGTCCATGCACACCAAGTGTAACCATAACGCCAAAACTAGAAACAAGGGACAATGACGGACAGACTGCAGACGGTGACAACCTAATTGATGAGCCAAGCACATTTACAGAATTAAAATGCGAGGCTACTGTCACAGATCCGGACGAGGAGGATAACTTATTTGAAGTAACTTTTTTAGTATATCATCTGAATGGTGATGAAGGTAAACAATTACAAGAATATGAAGACCCAGCAACAGGACAATTTGTGCCAGGCATTAAGGTATTTAAAGAAAGCTGCATAGGCAATTCTTGCACTAAAACAGTTAAAATTGATCCAAAATATACAGCACCAGGGGATAATGTTAGGTGTGCTGTAAAAGCCATAGATCCGCATGGTGCGGAGAGCGAATATGGTTATGATGATACACAAATATTAGAGTGTGTAGAGGTGGTCCATAATGGCGACCCTAGTTCTAAATTTGATGTTACATTTGTAGGAGAATTTTACAAGACGTTTGATGACTTGAAACAATTTAAAACTGATGCAGAAACAGGCTATAATAATATAATTAGTAAAGACCCATTTAGTGCGTTACAAAGCAAGTTTAATTTTTATAGAGTTGACTCAACAGCATATTTAGGATGTTCTACTCCTGAAGGTAATATCTATGGTCCTTGGAAGTGTAATGCTGGAAGAGTAGGTAATGTATACAAGAAGTGTAAAGACACAGAAAAAACAATTGTATCAATAAACTCGGATAAAGGAAGGAGTAATGCCGATTATCTCAAGGGCTATGCAATGATAAAACGAGGTAATTTGTTTCAAACTGCTCATGAATTTGCGCACTTGTTGGGATTAGCTGATGAGTATGCAATCCCAAACAATTTTAATGATTGCTATGATGAACCTAATTGTGGAAGCAGCAACCTATACGTTTACCCCGCTAATGAAAATCCAGCCATAATTGCAAATCCAAATCCATGTTCAAAGTGGTGCGATTCAGTTAAACCTGCAAGCGAGTACACTGATAGAGACTGCTTAAATAGAAACGAAGAAGAATGTGATAATTATGTGCTTAACGGTCCTATGTGTGTTTGGTTGCCTGGGTTGCCTGATAAAAAAGATTTGTTCTTCGATAGCCAGTGCGTTAAGGTAGAAGGGCATGAAAATATATGCACTGACGTGAAAGATGAATACCAACAATATCCTCAAGTTGGCTGTTACTATGGAAGTGGCGGTCCACTTAAATGGCGTTCAACTGATCATAACTGCTTAATGTACGATCAGTATTATGGTGAGTTTAGCCCTGTTTCCACAAAATATATCAGAGGATACTTTGTTGGGCATAACTACAACTAAAATGAAAGCAAGAGACATATATAAAACAATGCGAGATTTGTATGAGTATTATATAAAAGACTTGGTTCCTAGGTTACCTACAACTAAGCAACAGTGGACAGCTTATGGTTTTTTAGTAGGAGGCAGTCTTTTATTACCCGGTTGCAAGCACGGATTAGAAGAAGCAATACGAAACGATAAAGTTAGTAATCCTCCAATTGTCAAACAACAAGAACAAAAAGACCTGGAAGAACGTTGTGATTGGGCACTTGCAAAACATTCCTATTCTTTATACTTAGTCGGAACTGATAGTTATGAGAAACTAAAAATAGAGGAAGGAGAGAATCCAGTCAAAATTTTAGAAGGCCCACCTACACCCCAGGCATATCCAAAAAGAGAAAACTTGCTTAAAAGAGCAGCAGCATACTACATTATTGATGCAGTTGATGAAAAAGGCAACATAATACACTCTTATGAAACCTGCTTCTCAGGATTTGTGTACGCTGACCCTGGTGGAAGAACAGAAGTGCCCCCAAATGAAGAACAGTTGTATATGCAGTTACCCTATGATCCAAAAATTACTTTTATAAACGTGTGGTACGCTAAAATGAATCAGGAAACCAAAGAATTAGAAAAAGTAAAACCAGCTATAGATCCTTTAATTGTTCCTAAATATGAAAAAAAAGAACCAGAACCTTCTCTCGGATTACCTGGTTTAGTTCCGAAGGTTGTGGATGAAAAATAAACAACCCCGACTAAAGTCGGGGTATTCCGAGTTGTGAAAAACAACTCAAGCGACAAAAGAAGAGAGCTTTTGTTGCTGGTAGTAAGATGGA
>JAGVXP010000062.1 GCA_018303725.1 Candidatus Woesearchaeota archaeon
CTTATTCTCTTTAACAGTAACAGTCATTTGTCCTATCCCTAAAGAATTCATAGCTTTCGTTAAATCTTGCATAGAATCAGTTACAGCATGTTCACCGTATTTCTTATCAACAGCTTTGTCAAACTCTGCTTGAAGTTCGTTTTTCTTAACAGAATCGCCAAGTTTCACTTTTATCTTTTTTAGCTCTTTATCATAAGCATCAAGTATTTTGGTTAAAGAATCCACTTTTGATTTGAAAGATATGGCTTCTGTTGGTGTCTTATTTAGAATATTTGTATAATCATCAATATCTAATTTAATGCAATCTGATAAAAGTTTGAAGATTTGAGCCATATCTTCATAGGTTTCAACATTAAAACTTAGATCCCCCTCAATAATCTTGATTTTTTCAGCAATCTTTCTCTTTAATTCATTTTCAACATATTCTCTCGCTTCTTTTTCTAATGTCGGACTCTCCTGTAATATTTGCATAGAAGCACCCAATAAAATAGGGTTATCTGATGTGAATGTTAGTGTTTTTTGTCTTCCATCTACTGCAATTCTAATTACATCACTGAATGGTTCAACACTTACAAGTTTATTGTTATTATAATTGTAATTTTTGAAAGTTCCACTGAAAATAAATCTTTTGGAAGTAATATATAAAATTCCCGAATCAATCTTTCTCAATTCTCCATGAGATTCTGCTTGACCAGAACCCATGTGATACCACCAACCTTTCATTATTCTAAAACTGTGCCCACTTCTGACATAATTTCTTACTGCTCGTTCTTCATGAAAATCTGAGAATTGAGAGTAAAGAACTTTCTCATCCCTATGTAAAATTAATCTCGATTTAGCTTCTTTTAATTTATCTTTTTGCTCAATATAATCTTGTAATTTTTCTATCACCGATTTTGATTTATTTGAGTTAATAGCCCAACTAATAAGATAGACAATGAGAAAGATGATCCCAACAGGATAAAATATTATCAAAGCAATAATCATAACTATTTTTATCCAAATATTCAGACCATCAAACCATGATTTAACTGACATGTTAATTACTTTATCATATACTTCTTTATAAACCATTTGTTTTCGTTCGTCGCCCCCTTCCCGTTCGTCGTTATAGTTCGTTCTCGTTAAAATTGTCCCCATCCGTCCGTAGCCCTTGAAAATAATTGCAACTAACATCCCGAATTTGGCGAAGTCGTTTAAGTTCCGCAGAACATTAAACGATTTGGGAGAGCGAAGTGCAACGAGCGAACCGCAAAATTTGTGTTCTTCGCCCCGACGACTAAAAGGAGGAGAGCGCAGCGTGGCAAGCGAAGCGCAGAGTTTTTTCTTTTGTTCATCAGGCAAATACGTAAAGCACGGAGTGCAATAAGAGTTAGGAGTATTAGGAGTAAAAAATAATACTGACGGAGATGCGACGGGGGATGCCCCCTGCGGGGTGTCGCATAGGGCAAAATCCCAAAGATTTTGACCGTCTCCCGCCGTTATTATTATTTTTTACGACGTAATTATTTGCATTACAACAAAATAAAAAATTTTGGGAAACACCTACTCCCCGCAACCCACAAACGCAATGTCCACTTCATCCCCTCGACAAACCAATCACAATAACTGGACATCCTTTGACGCAGGATATTTATACTAATGTCATACATAGATAGTTTATGCAGAATTTGCAATCCCTAATAAACGAAATGAAAATACGCGGCTTTTCAGAAAAAACAATCAAGGACTATCTTATCTACAATAAAAAATTTCCAAAAACTGTTCAATTTGATAATCAGTTCACACATTTAATAATTGGTAGGGATTTCTTTCCATTTGAGGTGTTTCAAATGGAAAAACTAAACGAAAAAAAAGAAAGTGGATAATTCAGCAGTTCAGGGCAGGCAGAAGTGCTACTTCAATAGCACAGATACAAAAGATTAGCAGACGAATGGTTTACAAACTTGTGCATAAGCACAAGAAAGAGGGAGTAGAGGCTTACAAAGCTAAGAAGGCGGGAAAGCCAAAAACAAGTATCAATCCTTCTTTTGTAAAGAAGGTAGCAGAAATCAGAAAATCTACAGACTATGGAAGCGAAAAATTACATTTTGTTCTCAAGAAGTCTGGATTTGGAGTTTCGCAGCATATCATTCAAAGAATCTTGAATGAGCAAGGACTGACAAATCCTTGTCCAAAATTAAGAGAACGGAGAAAATATATTCGTTACCAATGGCCCATATCAAACTATATGTGGCATTGTGATTGGAGTCAGTACAAAGACAAGTGGTATCTCTCTTTTATAGATGACAGAAGCAGGAAAATAATGGCTTCTGGAGAGTTCAGCAATGCTACTGAAGAAAATTCTATTTTCTTGTTTTATCAAGCCATATTGACAAATGAAGTCTGTCCCGTTATAGTATTAAGCGACAAAGGCACACAGTTCTACAACAGCAAGAGGAATAAGAAAGGTGTTTTGACACCAAGCTTATTTGAGCAGGAACTTAACGAACTTGGCATAGAGTTCTGGACTTCAAGAAGAAATCACCCACAAACAAACGGCAAGATGGAAAAGTGGTTTGATACTATGAAGAAAAGAATGAAAAAGCATCCAGAAGAAACTTTGCAGGAGTTTGTTAGGTGGTATAATGAGGAGAGAATTCATCATGCTCTGGAGTACAAAACTCCAGAGGAAACCTATAGAGCAAATCTGTGAACAGATTTCCGAATTGTGAACCGATTACCGAATTATACCTTTTACAGACGAGAAATATCTTTCAATGTGGAAATTGGTTCACAAATATCAAAATTGTATGTAGGGGTGGCTCATTTATAAAGTTTAAAAACGATATATATACTGGAGAAGTGAGAACTAATTACCGAATTATACAAAATTTCCAAAAACAAAAACCTATATATATCTGCATTAATAAAACTCTCTCATGCCTGTTCAAAGCAAAATCTCAAGTTCAAGACGAATAATAATCAAGATAGGAACAGCAATAATTACACAGAACAAAATCCTCAATGAGAAATGGCTGAGAGAAAAAATAAAGGAGATTGCCCATCTCAAAAATACAGGAAAAGAAATCCTTGTTATATCCTCCGGAGCAGTTGGAACAGGAATGCTTCTCGAAGGATTAACCTCAAGACCAAAAGAAATCCTCAAACTGCAGATGCTCTCAGGAAAAGGCCAGCCAATGCTCATGAACATTTATAGGGAGAACTTTGCAAAGCACGAAATCCAGACAGCACAAGTATTATTGACACACCATAACTTTTCCAATGCTGAAGAAGTAAGAACATTCAGGGATGTAGTAAACGGCTATCTCAAAGAAGGTACAATCCCGATAATTAACGAGAATGACATCATATCAAAAGACGAATTCACAAGCCCGAAAACAGGTTATTTCTCTGACAATGACGAATTATCTGCAATGGTTGCTCTATCCCTCGACGTAGACTTGCTTGTAATCCTTACAGATGTTGACGGGTTATTCACATCTGACCCGAGAAAAAATCCTGAAGCAAAGCTTGTGCCAGTTGTCAGGAATGTAACAGACGAGATAATCAGGATGGCATCCAAAGACACAAACGGAATGGGCTTGGGCGGAATGCTCTCTAAAGTAATGGCAGCAAAAAAAGTATCTGAAAAAGGAACAATAACAATAGTAGGGAATGGATTAAAAAAACTTGACGATATAATCAGCGGAAAATCAGGCAGGACTATATTCTATTCTGAATGACTGCTCAGACTATTGTTTCTAAAGAAATATATTGTATCATCTTAAATACAAATATTCCATCAGTTTTTAACTGATGGTATAGACATACTGTCGAACTGCAAGAATATTTGTATTCTTAGAAATCCGACCGAGCGACCGAACGATTGCTATAATGATAATCAGCACATCAACGCCGACTATCAAAATAAGAGGCAGGTTCTTGCTGACAAAACTCTCGTCTGAAACAACCTCTTCTTCATCTGCTATATCCTCAGGAGGAATTATAGTAGTTGAAGTTGATCTTGGCGGAGTAATAATCACATCTGGCTGTGTAGTTGTTGTTGTCTTTGGCTTAACACAATCCTCAATAACAAGATCCTTGCTTAACTCTATTGGGTTTTCTGTTCCGTCAGGATAATCAATCTTAAGACTTATTGGATATGTTCCTGTTGCAACATCTGGTGAAATGCTTATAGGAACACTTGTGCCATATTTGCTTGCTGAATCAAATGGGTCTGAATCAAGAGTAAATTGGATTTCTTTAGATATCCCTAACTCATCATTATAAACCCTGAACTTTGCATTCTCCTCTGACTCTGTACCCAAATTCTGAAGGTTGACTGCAAACGAAGTTGTTCTTGTGCACTTCAGGTTGTTGGATGTCAGTTCTGCCCTATTAACACGAATGTTATGTCTTTTTTTATTTACATCCATGTTTATTGAATTATCAGTAAATTCAAAATCTGTTTTGTTCTCTTCACCTTTTACAGTAATCTCCACATCATAATTTTCATCTTCAACCTCTAACGGAATTTTTAGATTGATAGTAAAGACTTGTTTCTTATTAGTGTCAATATCCTCTTCGTCAGACTCTTCTTCGATAGGTTCGCCATCATCTATATCATCTATCTTAACAGCAACAGAAACATCTTTTAAATCAACTTCTGTTTCATCAGCATAAAGGTTCTTAACCCAGACCTTGACTTTGACATTAGAGCCAGGCACGACGTCAAAATCGCCATTATATGAATGTCCATCAACAGTTACCTTGATGTCATCTATCGTAACTTTGCCTGATGTGCTTGTTGCAGCATAACCTGCAGATGCAGTCAGTAATACAAATAAAACTGAAATAGCTATCAATATTGTTTTTAATTTAATTTTTACCACCTCACAATACAATTAATATTGTGTATAGGAAGGAGAAAGGAGAGCCAGTATTTAAAGTTTTTGCTATTAGAGAATGATGATAATACAGGAGTATTTTTTAGTAGAATAAGAATGTTTTTATAAGAGTATCTTCGGTAAGAGGGATATGTTAATAATCGGCTGTTCAGGAGCAAGTGGGATTGCAAGGAATATTGCAAAAAAGATTGAATGCAGGTTTTCACAGATTTGCTCAAATAAATTTCCCGACGGTGAATCTTATGTGAGGCTTATGGCAAATGCAAGGAACGAGGATGTTGTTCTTGTCCAGTCTTTTTATGGAGAGATTAATGATAAGCTCATTGAGGTAATTTTTGCAGGATATACTGCCATGGATTTGGGAGCGAAAAAGGTTACGCTGATTGCAACATATTTCCCATACATGAGACAGGATAACAGGTTTAATTCCGGAGAAGCAATAAGCACAGAGATTGTCGCCAAGCTGATGAATGGATGCTTTGACAGGATTGTTATTCTTGATCCGCATCTCCATAGAAAAAAAAAGCTTTCTGACTTGTATGAGATTGATGCTCTTAAGATTACAGCATACCCATTAATTGCTGATTACATCAAGAGAAATTTTATGAAAGATAATCCTGTTATCATTGGTCCCGACGAGGAAAGCTATAAGTGGGCTCAGACAACAGCAGAGCAGATTGGATGCGAGTATTCAATCCTTGAGAAAAAAAGGCATGATGCACGAAACGTCGAGGTTAAATTCAAGAAGAAAATATCGCTGAAAGGAAGAAACGTGATTATTGTTGATGACATGATTTCAACAGGGCATACTGTAATCGAGACAATAAAAAAGCTGAAGGCATTGAAAGTTAAGAGTATAAAGTGCATCTGCATCCACGGGATATTTATTGAGGATGCTTTGAAGAAAATAAAATCTTACGGTGTTGAGGTTATTGCATCAAACTCCATTCCAAATCCTGTCGGTAAAATTGATGTCAGCTGGATTGTTGCGACAAGGATGCAGGAATTGTAATCTCTCAAGGGAAAATACGGGGATAAATGCTCAAGCTATATTTGTTCCATTCAATTGAATTTATCATTTCCCTGATAATATTCTGCATAATATATTGGCTCTTTCCAAAAAAGCTAAAAAACCCATTATTGCTGATAGCAAGCTATATCTTTTATGGCAGTTGGGACTGGAGATTTTTAGGACTAATATTCTCCTCTACATCCCTTGCATACATATCAGGATTGTTGATATTCAAAACAGAAAAGCCAAGTCATCGTCGGATTTACCTCATAATTTTTATCGCATTAAACCTTTTGATATTGGGATTTTTCAAATATTTTAATTTCTTTGTAACAAATCTTGCAAATTTGCTTGAGCTTATTGGACTAAAAGCA
>JAGVXP010000023.1 GCA_018303725.1 Candidatus Woesearchaeota archaeon
ATTGGATATTCTGCAGGGCTATTAAATGGAATAGTAGAACTCAGGGAACCGGGAATCTACCACAGGGATCTACACCTAGGAAACATTATGATTGAAGAACAAACAGATAGAGCAGTTATTATTGACTTACACGCGGCTACAGAAAACCCTAATGGAATATACGAAAGAAACAGGCAATATGGCGGCAATAATGATTTGATATCTTTAGGATTACTAATGTATAAAATGGCAACAGGAAACAACCTGTTTAATGATGAAAAAGGACTGACTGCTTATAGAAAAGACCAAGTAAAGGAAGAAAGGGAAAAAGCTTATTCAGACCCGGCACTAAAACAAAGCTATCTTAACAAAGTAAGAGCAGATGTAAAAGACAAACCATTAGCAGATATAATTGTCAGTTTACTAGATGATGATTTATGGAAACAGCCATCAATGAAAAAGGTCTATCAGGTGCTTGAAAGATTGCAGAAATATACAAAATAAGACTATTGACTAAAATGATATTTCACCATAGCGCCACCATTAGTTGCGATTAACCTTACAATCTCAGCATAATAATGGCAGACAACAACATTTTCTCCTTTCATAGATTCAGCAATAGAAACAAACTCATTATTAATCAAATCATGCCTGATCTCATGTATTTCTGCTAGCCTCTCGAATTTCTTTGAAAAAAAGATATCATAAAAAATGTCATATAGATTTGATGTTTTTTTGAGATAATTGATAGATGGTTTTAATGAGGGTAACTTTTTCTTTTTGTTCAGATAATTATGAGCATACACCACATTATTGCAAATCATCATAATTCTTGTCAAAATGATAAATATAGCTCTATTTTGGATTAAACCATATATATTTTTCTTAGTGATTGTTCTTCTATAAAGATTTGAAAATCTATGAACATTATCCCTTAAGTCCTTAATTCTTTGAACATTCAAATCTTTATTTTTTAATTGGTCAATTGCAACTTCAAATACTGACTTAGTCAGTAAAAATATCTTTCTTAATAGGTTATCTAACTCTTTTTCAACACCTGTAGAAAGATTTTTTATCACACATGAATAATCCTTCTGCTCAATAATCACAAAACCAAGAAGAAAATAGACAATATCTTGTATTTTTTTTATTGTCTCTTTATCATCAAAATTGGCTATAAATTCAGCAAAACCAGCTAAATAAAGATTTCTTATAACTTGGCTTATGTACCACTCATTTCCCGACTCAATTTTAATATCAATTTTTTGATATTCTTCATGAGGTTTAACCGAAATACCCAGCTCCTTTCCATCCTCTGTAACTTCTAACTCATCTCCTTTAGAGATGTTGTTGGCTTTAACCCACTTACTAGGCAGGCTAACCATTAACGTTGCAGGACCCTGTTGAACAACCTTTCTTTTCATTTTAAAACCCGGATATATTATGGGAATACCAATATATATTTAAACTTTTCGGAAATATTCGAATATTCGAATTAATTATTATTATATTAGGGAAAAGTATATATATTCTCCGCTACCAATAAAAGATATTCGGAAAAGGTAAATTTTGTGAGGTGGTAAAAATGATAAATGGATTAGAACTTTCAGAAAAATTGCAAAAATTAAATGAGATTGATGACATATTTGAAATATATGGAAAGAACCTAAATAATATGGACCCGGATCAATTGAAAATATTAGAACTGGATTTTTCAGAATGTTTTAAAGGAATGGGGGTATGATAAAATGCTGGCAAAAAAAGATTTATTAATTTTAAGCGAATTAAGGCAAAACTCAAGAGAAACACTAACAAGGATAAGCAAACATACAGGTATTCCTATATCTACAATATTTGACAAAATAAAGTGCTACCAAGGAGAGTTAATAAAAAAGCACACAACATTAATAGATTTCTCGAAGCTTGGATTTAATGCAAGGGTGAATATAATGCTAAAGGTTGATAGAACTATTAGAGAAGAAGCAAAAAAATTTCTTCAGAACCACCACAATGTAAACTCTGTTTATAAGATAAGCAACGGCTTTGATTTCCTAATTGAGGGCATTTTTAAAAATGTTAAGGATGCGGAAGATTTTGTTGACAGCTTGGGGGGAAAATTCAAAGTAGAGCAAACACAAGTCTATTATGTAATCGAGGATATCAAAAAAGAATCATTTATGACCGATTACTCTTTGTTAAATATAGTGTGCACTTGATGAAAATTCCACCTTTTCCGAAAAAAAACATTCCTTTTTGAAAAAAGGCATATAAAGAGAACGTTCCCTTCTCCTTATATGTTATTAGTAAAATAAAAAGAGGGGATTTTTTGAGTGTTTAAGGATTTAATATAAAATAAGATTAAATAAAAATGGAATTATGTAAAAGATTAAAAAAAGCTGTACAAGGAAAAGAAACACTGGTTCTTCCGGGATGTTTTGACTGTACTAGTGCAATTTTGGCTTCTAAAATGGGCTTTAAAGGAATATTTGTTAGCGGTTATAGTGTAGCAGCTAGTACACTCGGAATGCCAGACCGTGGCTTAATAACTATGACAGAAATGATCAATACATGTAAGAATATCATATCAACAATAAACATACCTGTAGTTGTTGATATAGACACGGGTTATGGTAGTACAATTAACGCTAAAAGATCAATAAAAGAATTGAAGGGTATAGGAGCATCAGGATTTATTATTGAGGACCAAACTTTTCCAAAAAGGTGCGGCCACCATGAGGGTAAAGAACTTGAAGATTTAGATAAACATTTAGAAAAATTAAGGGAAATCGTTAAGGAAAAGGGAGATATGGTAATATTTGCAAGAACAGATGCTGAAAAGATAGATGAAATCTTAAAGCGTGCCGAGGAATTTTCTAAACTTGATGTGGACTGTATTTTAGTTGATGGCATAGATAATATCCAAAATATGAAAACTATACGCAATGCCGTAGATAAACCACTTGCTGTAAATTTACTTTATGGGGGGAAGACACCAATAATGAGCAATAAAGAACTAGCAGATATTGGTTTTGATGTTATAATTTTTTCAACAGTTTGTATTAACGCTACATCAAAAGCCCTGTATGAAACTCTAAGTAGATTATACACAAAGGGTGATTTAAAACATACCCACCCACATAGTTTTGATATAAAAGAATTTGAATCATTACTAGGATTTGGGTAGTGAATTAATATGAAAACACATATTTTAGAAGGGAATGGAATCGGAAAAGAAATAGTATCTGGTAAAATTGTTCTAATCCACCCTGATACAGAAGTAGATAAGATTGGAGAGGGAAATATTATAGTAACAGATATGACGCATGCTGACCAGCTAAAAATCATAAAAACATCAGTAGGTATAATAACAGATAAGGGAGGACTAAGCTGCCATGCTGCATTAATCGGAAGAGAGCTTAATATACCTACTATTGTAGGTACCGAAAACGCCACAAAAAAACTTATAGAAGGACAAAAAGTAACGCTTGATTGTAGACTTGGGAAAGTATACGAGGGGGACACAACAAATGAACGGTTTTGTAAGCCCACTCACAACAACTACCCTATTTATACTGCAACTGAAGTAAGGATAAATCTCTCTATGAATGAGTCCTTACAAAACGCATTAAAATTAGCGCCAGATGGTATAGGCTTAGTACGTCTTGAAAACATAATACTGTGTATGGGAAAAACACCAATGGAGCTTATAAACCAAGGTAAGACCCAAGAGTATGAAGAGTACCTCATTAATAACTTACAACCTATAATGGATGCAATGTACCCTTATCCAGTAAGATTGAGAACAATTGATTTACCAACCGATGAATTTGAAGGTTTAGTAGGTTCACATAAAGAGACAAAAGAGTGTAACCCTATGTTAGGTTATAGGGGATTACGAAGAGACCTTTTAGAACTGCAACATTTTATGGCCGAGTTGCGCGTTTTCAAAAAACTATACGATATGGGTTATTCTAACATGGAAATAATGTTTCCTTTTGTTCAACACCCTAAAGAATTTTCAGAAGCTAAAAGATATGTAGATGAGATTGGATTAAAAAAAGTAAAGTTAGGTATCATGGTAGAAATACCTTCTTCCGCAATATTAATAAATGACTTTATCAAAGAAGGAATAAAATTCATAACTCTTGGGACTAATGATTTAATTCAGTTTACATTAGCTGTTGATAGAAACAATGCCAAGATATCTAAATTATTCGATGCTATGCATCCTTCAGTGACATCTCTAATACTTAATGTATTGTCTTCATGTCAAAAGAATGGTGTAGAAACAGCAATATGTGGTGAAGCAGGAAGCAACCCCGAAATGATAAATCTCTTAGTGAGAAATGGTATAAACTGTATCTCATGTAATATTGATGCTATACAGGATGTTAAAAAATTAGTCTATAGAATTGAAAAACAAATCATGCTTGAACACTCAATAAAAAAATGAAAAAGAGATACCCGCATAAATACATGCAAAATTTTGTAACAGAAGAATTAAATATTAAATGTGACAATAATTTTTTACGTTGTTACTTGTTTGGAAAAAGAAAAACTGGAAAGGGCACTATCCTTTTTTGTCCAGGAACCTCATCAGTCCATAAAGAGCATTTAGATCTTATTGGAATATTGGCAAGTGAATTCAATCTTATATTAGTAATTTTCAGAGGTCAAGGAAAAAACACAGGAAAGTATTCTACACACAATGCTCTTGTAGATATGGGGGTGATAATTAACACGATTGAGAAGTACGATTTTGTTGATCCCAACAGAATTGGGATATATGGAATGTGCAATGGTGGGGTTATTGCTGTATTTCATGCGTCCTATGATACTAGAATAAAAACACTCTGTCTTTGGGAAACTAATCCTGAATATGATTGGAAAGATCATAATTTTATAAAAAAACGGTTTAATAAATATAAAAACAAAGGAATAGCTGTAGATCCATTTAGTTATTGGATAGCTTACAATCCAATTGATGTTATACACAGAGTTAGTTGTAAGACGCTTGTTTGTGGAGGAGATACAGAAGAGCGGGTTAGAGTTAAAGAAATGAAAAAAATGTATTCAAAGCTACCAAATGGGAAATTCAAAATAATTGAAAACGCACCTCACTATGTTGGAAAAAAACATCCAAAATTCTTGGAATACTCAGATATGATTTTAAATTGGTTTAGGAGGGAATTTTAAAATGGAAAATATAAACAATTTTTCAAATAAGCCTAAAAAATTAAGAAAATGGCAGTGGAGAATAGTGGGACTCTTTTGTATAATATACTTCATCTATTATTGGGGGAGGTATAATTATGCTATAGCCTTACCTTATATGATATTAGACTTAGGTCTTACCAAGACTGCTGCAGGTGCAATAGCATCAGCATTAACATTTGGGTATGTTATTGGTCAAATCATAAATGGTAATCTTGTAGACCGATATGGCTCGAGGATAATGATGACTTTTGGAGGTATTTTATCAGGTATAGCAAATGTATTTATAGGGATAGTTTCTGGATTTTCATATTTATGGTCTAGTTGGTTTGCAAACGGATATTTTCAAGCATGTGGGTATACAAGCACATGTAAACTTATTTCCCAATGGTTTCCAAGAAAAAAGAGAGGATTGCCTTTAGGGTTGAGTGAATTCTTTCAAAGCGTTTCATCAGCTCTTATTATACCACTAGGTGCATTTTTGATAATAAAATCAGGCACATGGAGGATGGCATTTATATTCCCCGGTATTCTGCTTATGATTGCTAGCTTTTTGTTCTACCTTTTTGTTAGAAATAAACCAGAAGATGTCGGAATAGCCACCTCTTGGAATGAAAAAAAACCAGAAAAAAAAATTTCACTTATACAGCATTTCAAAGAAGGAGCACATATTGCATTAACTGATCGTAAGATGTTGATGACTTATATAAGCTATGGTACAAATCAATTCACGAGGTTTGCAATTTATACATGGGTTCCGGTCTATTTAGTTTTAGGAACGGGTTTAGATTTATGGAAAGCTGCTTGGGTTATTTCTTTTTTTGCATGGGGAGGGAGTGTGTCAAGTGTAATCTATGGATGGCTCTCTGATAAAGTTTTTCATGGAAAAAGATGGAAACTTATTATGATAAATATGTTCATAAGCGCAATTGGATTAGTAATAATAGCACTTAATCCAAACCTATCAATTTATTTTATAATGCCTATACTTTTATTGCTTGGTATAGGTATAGAAGCAACTGAAACTATTTACTTCTTAATTCCAATAGACCTTGCAAAAGGTAGAGAGGCAACGGGTGTTGGATATATGAATGCATTTGGAAAACTAATAGCATCTTTTCATGGTATATTTTTAGGGTTTATTATAGATAAAGCAGGATATTCCCTAGCTTTTGTTGTTGTAGCAATAATTGCGGTGATTGGGGGGTACCTAGTTCTGAGTTTAAGAGGCTCGGAGTTAAATCGTTACGCAAAACTCAACGGCATAAAATAATTCCATTTATACAACTGTTTATATAAAAAGGATATGGAGGAGGTGTTAAGATGAAAGTTTTAGTTGCAGGAAATATAGCTAAGGAAGCTATTAAGCTGATTGAAGATGCGGGGTTTGATGTTGATGTTAAACCAGATATAAATGAGTCTAAGATTATAGGAGTAATAAAAGATTACGATGCTATAATAGTACGAAGCAAACCAAAAGTGACTGCTGAAGTTATCGAAGCAGCAAAAAACCTTAAAATCATAGGAAGAGCAGGGGTTGGTTTGGATAATATTGACATCGAAGCAGCTAAATCGAAATCAATTGAGGTTGTAAACTCGCCGGAAGCTTCTACTATATCTGTAGCAGAACATGCTGTAGGACTTATGATTGCAATCGCCCGTCAAACACCACGCGCTGAGATATCTCTTAAAGCTGGTAAGTGGGAAAGAGAAAAATTCAAAGGTTTTGAACTTCATGACAAAACATTGGGACTTATAGGTTTTGGTAGAATTGGTCGAGAAGTTGCAAAAATTGCAAAAGGATTAGGAATGAAAGTAATCACAAATGATCCATATATCACTTCTGAAGATGCGGCGGAATATGATTGTAAATATATAAAATTTGAAGAAGTTTTAACAAATGCTGATTTCATTTCCCTCCATGTTCCAAGTACTCCTGAGACAAAAAATATGATTAATACACAAACACTTTCAAAGATGAAAGAAACTGCATTCCTTATAAATACATCTAGGGGCACAGTTATAAATGAAAAAGATCTTTATAAAGCACTGAAAGACAACATCATTGCTGGCGCTGCATTAGATGTTTATGAAACAGAACCACCAACATACAAAGAGCTTTTTCAACTCAATAATATTTTGACAACACCGCATATAGCAGCAAATACAAATGAGGCTCAAATAAGAGCTGGAATAACAGTAGCTGAAAAGGTAATCAATGCACTTAAGCATATGAATGAACAAAAATAAGGAAAAAACTCCAATTCTTGTTTTGGATTGTAAGGAAATTTCAAAGTATACTAATGAGATAGCCCTACGTTGTTATGCTGGCCTATGTGCTTCAGATTTTAATGTTAGAAGTCTTAATTCTTTTCATTTATTAGTTTATCCTTACCAATCTCAGATTCTAGTTCTTCCCTAGCTTTCCAATTTAATTTTTTCAATTATCTTGGGCGGCACTACTCTAATATGCCCCAACCTTATAAGATACCATAGAGTATAATTTTCTGTTTATTCTGAATTAATTTCAATTGTGTTTTTATCCTTACTCAAAACATAAGAGTTTATTCTACCGCCGCAAAACATCTTTATCAAATCAGCCAATTCTTTCAAAACCGCTTCTAGCTTGTCTTTTGTTATTGGAGGCAAGCCATCAACATACAAGATAATATTCTTTGTTTTTTCAGTTATCATTGTCCTTTTTGCCTGCTTCCAGTTCCATCTCCTTGCTAAAGCCCCCTCTGCATCAGAATAAATAACTTCATTTTTATCAGGATTGTCATATTCATCAGTTTCGGGATCTATAAAAGTCTCTTCCCCGGTTGCTAAGCCTAAGAAGATATCTCCTTTAACTTTATCCAGGTCATCAGAACCGATAGGAACCATATTTTTTAATGAAACATAGTTTATAATATCAACTAATTTATTCCTTCCATGGACTTTTTCCCCAGTCAGGATTTTGATCATCATTGCCTCTACATTTGTATGGTATTTTTTGACATAGCCTAAATCCTCATAAGCAGCCCTCCAGGCAGAAATCATCTTGTGCTTGGCAATATGTTTTTGGATATAATCGACAGAAACCATTTTTTCCGGGACAAAATCCATCTTTATAAAATTCTCAACTTCCTCAAAAAGCTTGAATATCTTTTTATCAGAGCCTTTATTGTCAATGCCCTTGGCTGTAATAACACCTATATTAAGTTCAGGAAATTGCTCAAACATCTCATTGAATACCTTAAACAGCATATTAAAGGTTTTAGAAATACTTATTTATTAAGGTTTCGCAAATAATTCCTTGATTTTCTCATCAAATTTATTCTTCTCTTTAACCAATTCTGTTTTCTCTTTACTAATCTCTTTGTTAATCTTCCCTAAACCTAAATTTCCGGTAGCACCTAGATGTTTTTTGTTTTTAATATTTTTAACAGGATCAATCTTCTTTAATTTACCAACATTTTTAGCTATAACCTTATAAGCGTCTCTGAAAGGTGTCCCATTTCTAACTAAATCTAAAGCATAGTCAGTAGCAAATATTTCTGGGCTGCACCCTTCAATGCATTTTTCCTTGTTTACTTTTAATTTGCTTATTATTAAACCCATTATGTTGATTGAGTCCAATGTTAAATCGATGCCTTTCATTAACGGCTCTTTGGTTAATTGTAAATCCCTGTTATACCCAGCTAACAAGTTATTTATAATCCCATTTATCTGGAGCATATAGCCTTCAACAATTGAGGCTTTGGCTCTTACCAACTCTAAAACACATGGATTAACCTTTTGAGGCATTATTGAGCTTCCAGAGCAAAACTCTTTTGGTATTGAAAAATAACCAAACTCAACAGTAGAAAACAAAATAAGATTAGTTGCTAATTTGCTTAAATCAAGCATTATCTGCGTTAAGGCACTTAAAATAATGCTTTCTATTTTCCCCCTTGAATTTTGCACATAAATAACATTATTCTGCACCTTTTCAAAACCCAATAAATCGCTAACTAACTGCCTGTCAATAGGCAAGCTTGCACCATAGCCAGCAGCGCTTCCTAAAGGGCACTGGTTATTTAATTTATAAGCTGTTTTCAATAAAATTAAATCGTCCAATAAACTCTCTAAAAACGCTCCAGCAAGCAATCCAACAGACGAAGGCATAGCTCTTTGTGTATGCGTATAGCCAGGCATTGGTATATTTTTGTTTTTTTCAGCAAAGCTTAGCAGAGTCTCGCATAATTTTAACAAAGCTTCCTCTATCTCAATCAGCTTTTCCTTAGCATAAAGCCTTGTATCAGCAATAACCTGGTCATTTCTGCTTCTGCATGTATGTATCTTTTTTCCAACATCGCCTAATTTGTTGGTCAAATGGTTTTCAATGGCAGTATGGACATCTTCCTGCTCCTGTTTAATCACAAATTTGCCTTTTTTCTCTAATTCAATAATATTCTTAAGCTCTTTTTTTAGTTTATTAAATTCATCATTTTTCAGGATTCCAATCTTGTTAAGTATTGTAGCATGCGCTATACTGCCCACACAATCAGCTTTAACAAGCTTTTGATCTAGCAGATAATCCTCGCCAACTGTAAATTCCTCTGCTTCCTTATTCAGCTTATATCCTTTATCCCATAGCTTAGTCATATCGAAAAATAAGAAATCTACTTATTTATAAAGTTATTGTCCTATTAAAAAAAAAATTAGACATTAATGTCTAAAATTGGACATCAGCTAAACCACCAGAAAAATTTATTAACTATCTAAAAATACCGGCAGCTATGGCAGGGTTATTATTGGATTCCAGCTTTTCTGATAATTTCAGCTTGGGGGAGGAAGAGAAACTTATTCCAAAAAGTCTGGAAGGCAGGATAATCAAATACAAGATCAGAGAGAGCTATACTAACGGGAGTGATAGGGCTGTTGAAGAGATTGTTGGATTTTTTCATAAGCATGCTAATACAGGATTCACTAATATAAAGGAAGCCCAAAGCAAGCACCTTGGCATCCTTGCTAGATTTTTCCTTGACCAATTCTTTGGGAAGATAAGCCAACGGGGGATTAGCGTAGCCTATTTTGAAAAAGAGCCTGATTATTTATTGCATGAGGAAGGATGCCCCTATATATACCATTTTGTTGATGACGGAAGAACAATATACGCCCATCGCGAGGAAAAGAAAAAGGAAGAAGAAATAAAGGATGGAGAAGAAAAAGAGTCGGTCAACCGTTTAACAGAAATCCCGAGATTGGTTGAGATTAGAAAAGGCAGTTTAAGGCAGCTGGTTATTTGTGACCCCAAACCATCCAGAGCGCAAGAGCTAAAATACAATAAGAAGATAGAATCAATTCAGCCGCTATTAGTCGGCAAAGATGATTATCTGCTTTCTTATATGGTTGTTAATACAAGTGATGTGTTCAGGGAATCTTTGTCTCGTAAGAAAGTAATTTATTTTTTGAATCATAGGCCAGCTAATTTGCCTGCTAATATCAATCCAGCTAATCTCCACCCAGTTAATCTTTATTTGGTTTATTCTATTACAAGCGTGGAATTAAAATCGCTGAGTGACTATATCCTTAAAAAAATTAAAAATGATATGAAATAAGGGGACGCCCCTTATAATCCCCTTCCGCCTCGTTCCTCGTCAACTCTTTCAGAGTTGCCGTATCTCACTCGGCGGTAAACGTTGAAAG
>JAGVXP010000021.1 GCA_018303725.1 Candidatus Woesearchaeota archaeon
GAAGTAACAATTTCCGAACGCAGCACTCGGAAGTTGCTGCGCGGATAATCTTACACAATCTTATTTCTTTTTTGGCTAGACTTTTTCACGTATGCCGTTCCAATCATAAAGTTTATAAAGAAACCCCAAATTCTTAGATAGCATGACAGAACTGAAATTAAGTTGTTCATCTTGTAAACAATCTATAATTAATGTAGGAGGAACTACACAATTTCTCTGCCCAAATTGTTCAAAAACTACAATAATTAGATGCAAGCATTGCAGGAAGATAGTTGCTAAGTATAAATGTCATGAATGCGGGTTTGAAGGCCCCAACTAAGTTCTAAAATGGCAAATGCAATTGTAACTGTAAAAATAATGCCCTCTTCACCAGATATAGATTTAAAAAAGCTGGAAAAAGATGCAAAAAATCTAATAGCTGCTTTTGCTGGCAAGGGAGAGACAAAAGCAGAAATAGAGCCAGTTGCATTTGGCTTAAATGCTTTAAAGATAATTTTTGTAATGGACGAAAAGAAAGGCTCTCCTGACCCCGTTGCTGATAAAATAAAAGGATTAGAAGGGGTTAATTCTGCTGAGATTGTTGATGTTAGAAGGGCTATTGGATGATTCTTAATAGTTTATTTGAAGGTATATCCGACCTTATCCCGTTAGGATTAAAATGCGTCTCAGCTGCTTTATAACCTGATTTTTTTATTTTTTTTATTATTGATTCTTTTTTTGGAATTTGTTTGATTTTATACTTTTTGCATATTTCATGGATATCATAAAAGCCAATGGTATTTATTTTTGATTCGTTTTTGATTATTGATAAAAGTTTTACTAGTTCTTTATCTCCCATTTTTTTTATTATTGATGAATCATCAAAAATCAAAGATTTTTGAGTGTGCTCAGAAATGCAAAGCATTTCTGACATTTTATTGATTTTTTTGACTAATAATTTATCAAATAATGGACCTAACCATAAAGGACCTGCATTTTCAAACATCCCATGCTGCTCAATAACTTTATCAACATCCTTCTTTCCTTTCTCGCATCTTAAAAAAACCCTGAAATAATGGTATTTATAGTAAGAAAAGATAGGCGTTAAGGCCTTTTCGTATTGTGCGCCAATCAGCTGTATCTTCTTTATCAAAATCCTTAAGCCAATTTCGTGCATTAGCTCGTTCCTCAAAGGAATTGCCCAATATTTCCTCAAACAGGCTGTAGGATAAGTGCCGCATAAAGGCGCTGTATCTGTTGCTGTTACAGCTAAAATGCCGTCTCTTGCTAGTCTTTTAACAGCAGAATCGAGCATAAAATTCGGCGAGCCAAAGGGGTCAATATCAATATAATCAAAACCAGTAGAGCTTAGTAAAAAGATATTTGCGTCCTCATTTTTTATTATTATTTTATTGTTTAGTTTTATTTTATTTAATTTTAAATTTTCTTTTATAAGCCTAACCGCTTCTTTGGAATAGTCATTTATTGATATAGCCTTTATTTTGTTTTTCTTTAATTCTAATAAAAACCTTATACTCCTTACCCCTGTCCCAGCTAATGGATCTGCTATCTGCAAGTTTTTTTTATCTATTGAATTTAATAATAAAATGGAAATATCCCTGTTCAGCTTCATAACAGGATTGTAGAAAACAGGCATCTCCTTGCTTATTTTCCCTGCCACAGCTATTTTTAATTCAGCATTGCCTTCGTTAATTATAGTATACATAAAAGATAAGAAAGTAGTTTATAATAAAAATGTTTTTATTGCTCAAACTTGGAAACCAAGTTTGAGGCTTAAAAAATCTCAATTAAAGTTGAGATTTTTTATTCTACAGCTATGTAAACATGCTGAACTTCCCTAAAATGGTCGTTAGAAGTGGTAACTCTTACCAAATAATCTCCTGGCGGCACATAGGAAGGCATTTGCCCAAATACCCACAGGCCTGTACTGTCTTTTTTAGGCATATCAAACTCATTAGAGTATAAATCAAGCCCAAGGTCATAAATAAACATCCTAACACTAACGCCTTCAACTTTGCTGTCAAGATCGTTTCTTACATTGACGTGTGTCTGAAATTCCTGACCAGCTACAGCTGGCTCTTCTACAATTATGGTTTTCATGGGGCTAAAGCCCATAAGACCAAACAACAAAAATGCTATTATTAAAAAGTTTAGTTCATTCTTCATAATCCCACCCATTTGATACTATTTTGGAATGCTAACAACTATATAAATATTTCGATTTTTTGGCTTAAATAACAATATGTCAAAAATGCAAAGCATTTTTGAGCACTAAAAATTCCACGTTTATGAGGTAACTTTATATACTAAACTTAAACAACTATTATATATAAAGTGGAATTTTTATGTGTCAAAAACCACCCATCAAAAATCAAGAGATTTTTGAATGTGCTCAGAAATCGCTTTGCGATTTCCGACACATCAGAGATGGGTGGCATGTATGAAGCACGTTCATACATAAGTGGTTTTTGACGCTTGAAATTCCACGAATTGTGTGGTTTTTGAGCACAATTCATTCCACTCATCAAAGATGAGTGGAATTTCATTGTTTAAAAACAGCAATAAAATCCTTTGTATAGGTAAAAATGAACATCAGAAGCCCTATATGCACAATAGCAGGTCATGTAGACCATGGAAAAACAAGCATATTAGACAAGATTAGGGGCACTGCTATTGTTGAAACAGAGGCAGGAAGGATAACGCAGGCAATAGGCGCTTCTATAATACCATTATTAACAATACAAAAGATATGCGGCTCATTGCTTGAGAGATTAAAGATTAAATTCACCATTCCCGGCTTATTATTTATAGACACCCCCGGTCACGCAGCTTTCACAAATCTAAGGAAAAGGGGCGGCAATTTAGCAGATATAGCGATTGTAGTTATTGATATAAACGAGGGGTTTAAGCCGCAAACAATTGAGGTTATTGACATATTGAAGCAATACAAAACACCCTTTGTTGTTGCTTTAAATAAGATAGATATGGTTGTGGGATGGCAATCAAACAATCTTCCATTGTTAGAGAGCATCCAAAAACAATCAGAAACAATACAACAGCTGCTTGATAAGAAACTATATGAATTAGTCGGCAAGCTTTCCAACTTTGGCTTTAATTCAGAAAGGTTTGACAGGGTAGATGACTACACTAAACAGATAGCAATTATACCACTATCAGCTAAAACAGGGGAAGGCATACCTGAATTATTGATGGTAATAACTGGTTTGGCGCAAAAATATCTTGAAAAAAAATTAAATATAGATGTTAAAGGAGCTGCAAAAGGCACGGTTTTAGAGGTAAAGGAAACAAAGGGCCTTGGCATTAGTCTGGATGTTATAATTTATGATGGAACATTGAAGAAGAATGATTTGGTGGTTATTGGCGGTTTAGAAAAACCAATTACAACAAAAATAAAAGCATTATTTGAGCCTATGCCCTTAGCTGAAATGAGGGATAAAAGGTCAAAATTTAAAGCTGTGCAATCTGTTTCAGCTGCTACAGGCGTAAAAATTTCTTCTCCTGATATAGAAGAAGTTGTTGCGGGAATGCCTTTAAGAGCCTGCAAAGAAGAAGAGCTTGAGAAAGTAAAAGAAGAGATACAAAAAGAGGTTGAGGAAGTGATTATAGAGACGGATAAAAGAGGCATTGTTATAAAAGCAGACACCCTTGGCTCATTAGAGGCTTTGATTAAATTGTTAAGAGAAAAAGGTATTACAATAAAAAAAGCATCTGTAGGGAACATAAGCAAGAAAGATATAGCAGAGGCCTCAACTACATATGCTGAGGATCCATTAAAGGCTGTAATTCTTGGCTTTAATGTTGTTTGTGATATAAAAGAAGTTGGAGTAGTAAAAGTAATAATATCTGATATCATCTACAAAATTATTGAAGATTTTGAGAAATGGCAGATTGAAGAGAAAAAGAAACAAGAGTCAGGTAAATTGGACTTGCTGGTTATGCCATGCAAAATACAGGTTCTAAGAGGCTATGTCTTCAGGCAATCAAATCCTGCTGTTGTTGGTGTTAGCGTTGAAGTTGGAACTTTAAAGGTTAATACCCCATTGATGAAGAATGACGGTAAAGAGATTACAGAAGTTAGAAGCATGCAAAGCGAGCAAGAGAATATTGAAAAGGCAGAAAGGGGCAAGCAGGTTGCTATCTCAATGGACAAAGTAACCGTAGGAAGGCAGATAAATGAAGGGGATACATTATACAGTGCAGTACCTGAAGAAAATTTTAGAAGGTTAAAGGAATTAAAAAAATATTTGAATGCTGATGAAATCAATGTTTTGAAGGAGATTGCCGCCATAAAAAGGAAAGAGAATCCTGTTTGGGGGATTTAATATGTCAGAAATCGCCTTTCGTACACCATGGGCTTTAGCCCATGGAGAGAATAGCGATTTCTGAGCATGCTCAAAAACTCCGCAACACGCTCCGCACATTAGTGCGGAATTTTTGACAGTTCATAAAATAAAAAAATACAATGCAAAACCTTAAAATTCTTAATAAAAAGGAAACAAAGGGGATTCTTGATTTAATTAAAAAACAATGGGGCTGCGATGTTAAATTAGATTATGCTTTTCTGCAGAATGAAAAGGGAAGGGTTTTTATTGTTGATAAAGATGTTTTTAAAATTGATTTAAAAAAAATAAGGATTAATTCTATTGGCTTATATTTTGCTGAAGTTGGGGGGAATGAGATAAGGCTGAGCATTGAAGGCAGCCAGATAATCGGGCCTGAGGCAAAGAAAAATGTTATTGATGTGGACGAAAAAGAAGCCAGGGAATGGCTGAAAGGCTATGATTTAGAGAAAGAGGTTAAAGCAAAGGGTTTTGCAATTATAAAATATAGAGAGGATTATTTAGGAACTGGCAAAGTCAGGGACAATAAGATATTTAATTTTGTGCCTAAGAATAGAAGGCTAAGGGTTAGTGATTAAAAATTATTTCTGGTTCAATAGTTTTACTATAGATTTTATCAATTAAACCGTTATCTCCTTCAATTCTTCTAGGCTTTCTTGAAGGATAGACAAGTCCCTTAATACCCACAAAAGGTATATCCTTTAGATATTCTAAAATAAAATCGCCAAGACAACCCAGTCTCTTGCTGGATTTTGATCCTGCTAATTCACCATCATCAAACCAAGCGTATTCACCTGCAACAGCAATACCATCATATCTTTTTAATGCTCTTCTTAAACGTGGGACTACTTGGCTTTCTGCTTCAATTTCTTCTTCACCAAACCTAGCTCCAACTATCATCACACCTTTTTCGTATGTTGGTTTTGTGACTATCATAATTGAATGTTCATTTGGTAGAAATATGGAACTTAATTTTTTACTAGCACCATCCTGTATAGTAAAAAAATTTTTTCTTTCTTCTTTTCTTAATCTTATCAAGAACCTTTCTAATCTTTCTAAATAAGAAGAGTATGAGCCATATTTTTCAGGATTAGCCAAGATGGTTTTAACATCTTCAATAGAATCATCAGTAGAATAACCTGGGTGTATTATTAAAGAAGCGTATCTCATTTTTTTTGCAAATATGAGGTTCTTTATAAATTTTACTACTCCACAATAATTAAAAGCGAAAGATTTAAATAGGTTGTTATACTACAATATGTTGATGGTTGGGGAAGAATTCCAAATAGAAATATATGACTGCACCCTAAGAGATGGTGCACAAGCTGAGGGCGTAGATTTTTCTGTAGACAGCAAAGCGCATATTGCCGGCAAATTAGACAACATTGCTAGAGATTTCGGCTCTCTAGTTCATTTTATTGAGGGTGGATATCCTGGCTCTAACCCGAAAGACATAGGGTTTTTTCAAAGGCTAAAAGAAAGGCCGCTAAAATATACACAACTGGTCCCTTTTGGTTCTACAAGATATAAGTCAAAAACAGCAAAAGATGATATTGGTCTTAAAGCATTACTAGAAGCAAAAACAGAATTTGTAACCATATTTGGTAAAAGCTGGGATTTTCATGTTACACGTGCTCTACAAACAGAGTTACCAAATAATCTGGATATGATCAGAGACAGCATATCTTACCTAAAAAAAGAAGGCAGAAGAGTTTTTTTTGATGCTGAACATTTTTTTAATGGATACATAGGGAATCCTTCCAGGGGGATAGAAGGGAATAAACAATATGCTTTGGACACATTAGTTGCTGCCTCAGAAGCAGGAGCCGAAAGATTGATTTTATGCGAAACAAATGGCGGTCTGTTGCTATTCAATCACCCGGAAATATTGCAAGAAACAGTTGAATTTTTAAGAGTAAAAAAAGGGATAGACATTCCTTTAGGAATTCATACGCATAATGATAATGGAAATGCTGTTGCAAATACATTGTATGTAGTAAATGAACTTGCAAAACTAAAAGAAAAATTAGTACAAGTCCAAGGCTGTTGGAATGGTTTTGGCGAAAGAGCAGGCAATGCTGATTTATGCCAGATTATACCCTGTTTGGTAGAAAATTTGGGAATTAAATATACTAAAGAAGGGGCATTGGCTTTATTAACTGAAGTTTCCCGTTATGTTTATGATATGGCAGGAATAGTTCCTCAGGAAAAACAACCAATAGTAGGAACTGCTCTGAGCCATAAAGGAGGCATTCATATAAGTGCTATAAAAAGGGATCCTGGAACCTACGAATGGGCAGATCTAGGCAAATATGGAAACCCACAAGGGATAGTTATATCAGACCAAGCAGGGAAATCTGCCATTTACCAGAAAGTAAAAGAGTTCGGACTTTTTAAGGAAGCTGAAGGATTAGGCATTGACAAAGAAAAATATGGTGCAGATGTTTTAGACCATATCAAACAAATGGAACATGAAGGATATTCCTTTAGAGGAGCTAATGCTTCTTTAGAATTGCTAATGAGAAAAAGACTAGCTAGGCTTTCAAAACAGCGATATGAACCAATTTTTGTTGTTGATGAAGTTAGGTCAATAGTAAATATTAGGGGAGGTCGTGCTGATGCTGATACTACATTAACTATGACTGTTGGTAAAGAACAGATGTATAATACAAAAAAAGGAGTAGGTCCTGTTGATGCGCTAGACAAATCACTTAGAGCAATGCTAGAACCGGTGTTTCCTTATATAGCAGAAATTAGGTTGGTTCACTTCAAATCTAACGAGGTTTCCCCAAAAGAAGGAGCTGAATCTATAATAAGAGTTTATGTAACAACAAAAGATAATCAAGGCCATGAATGGGCAACAGTTGGTGCAAGTAGAAATATAATAGAAGCGTCATTAATAGCTTTAAGAGATACCTATGAGTATGGTATAAGGATGTATGCTCCAGACCAAATCAAACCTCAAAAGAAATAGAAAACTTTTGATTATGGTTTTTTAATTTCTCTATCAATTCCCTTTTAACATGAACAGCAGCCTTGTCAGCCCTAATCCCCAAAGTCCTTTTGCTCTTAAACTCACCCATCCTTATTACTATCTCCCTGTCATCATCAAAATCAGGGTTAAGCTCGGCAACAATCTCGTCAGAAATACTATCTAAATTGATTATTATTTTTATTTTATTTTTTATTGGTTTGTCAGAAATCATAGATTTCTGAGCATGCTCAGAAACGCTTTGCGTTTCTGACATGTTTTTATTGATTATTGTTTTTATTGATTTTTTTAACTCTGATAAATCAAAATCAGCCCTAACACCAACAATACAATTACCTTTCAAACTTAACTCTTTATCCTTTGTAAACTCTATAGTCGTTTTATGGGTTGCTAAAATATTTTTATGGCCGTAAGCTGTAAAAGAATAAGACATCTTACCTAATCATATCTTCAATCGGCTTAGCCTTTTTCTTAGGCATCTCTTTCTTAGCTTCCTTAGCAGCCTTTTCCAAATCAACGCCCAAATCCTTTAGGCCTTTGATATGCATCTGCATCAACTGCTCTACTATTGATAAAATCCTCATTAACTCTTCTCTTTCTTTCGCTAAGGTTGATAAAGCGCCTTTGTGAAAGCCAATTTGTTCTTCATTACTAGTATCAGTTTTAGCCATTATGAATCACCTAGCCCTATAGTTTTAAAGCTTCATATTTAAGCTTTTTGCCTTTTGTCTGGCTAAAGGGATAAGAACACGTATGGCCTAAACATCTACGGCTGCAATATGTATGCATATGAATCTTTTTCATTTCCCCCACACACACAAACAATATTCCCTTTAAGCCCCTTTTCTTCACGCATTTTAAGAATATAATAAAAAAGATTTAACGTGCTTGTAAGTTTCTCTTCTTTAATTTCTTTAGTTTCTTTAGTTCCAATATGTATTTTAAGAGTACCTATTTGTTCATACTCATCAGGTAATTTATTAGTCGCCTTAGACTTAATTGGCTTATCACCCTCTTTGCCCCTGTAAACTTTATAGGAAGTCATATCATCTCCCATACCGCTAAATTGTAAATAGAGCCTTTTTTCTATTTTTTCATTTGTGTATTCCATTGAAAGAAGTGGAGATTTCTCAACATTTGTTCTTCTTTTTTCCCAGTCATTTGGGCCTAATGTTACTGCACTTATATCTATTTTCTCTGCTCCTTCAGGTAGTACAGGGTCCGCTACCTTTAACTCCAGACCGTTTGTGGCTGGTTGGTCTGGTTCAACAGTCGTCATTTCCATCACTGGCCATTTATTTGTTGGGTCTGGTGCTGCCTCTTCCACTGCTGGTCCGAGATCTTCTGGTTTTAAACCTTCCAGTCGGTTTGGTACCTCCACTAACTTCCCATCTGGTCCTGGTGTATACCACTTCCCACCACCTCCTTGGGCTGTTATTTCTGTTGTTTTCTTGTCTTCTTCTTGACCAAGTGCCACCGCTACCACATACTCTTTTAGTCTTTCTACTACTAAATTTGGATGATCCATACAAGTTACAGCTACCCCTAAGATTGCTGTTAAGGCTATTAATCTTTTTCTTAGCATTTTACCCCAATACTAATAGAAACAACAACCCATTTATAAACATTTTTCCTCGTGATGTTAATTCGTTGAATATACACTAAGATTATTTATAGAGCCTTTCTTTTCTTCCTTACCCTGTCATAAACAGTCCATATTGTCCTGTCATCTCTGTTAAGCATGAAAGCTATTTCATGGTATGTAAGCTGTTTCTTGTCTTTTAAATACTCAGTAATAACTTCTAGCACAGATAATTCTCTATCTTTAAATATACTAAATGGAATTGTTAAAATAGCTCTTTCTCTTGGCATTATTGGTTTTATTTTTCTTTTTTGCTTAGCCCTGTTATAAGCAGTCCATATTGTCCTGTCATTCCTGGCTGTTAAAACTGCTATCTCGTGGTAGGTCATATTTAAGCTATCTTTCAAATATTCTGTAAGTGCTTCCAGCACAGCAATTGTCCTATCTTTAAAGATAGATTGAGGAATAGCTATTCTAGGGAAAGCTATGGTTTCATCTAATCTTTTTGTTCCCCATTCAATATAGCTTTCCTTTTTCACCTTTTATTCCTCTTTAACAGGCTTCTAACTAGCTCAGATTGTTTTTGCAGAACTCTAGCTTGCTCTTCCAATGCTTCTTTATCAAGAGGCTTCTCTTCTGGCCTTTGGTTTAACTCATCCAGCTGTTTGTCAACTGTGTATAGTTCCTTGTTTAAATCAACAAATCTTTTAGACCTAATGGCTGGCCTTTCAATCAACCTTCTTTTAACTTCTATAATTTGGCTAGGAATTTTTAAATCCTTAAGCTCTTCATCAATATGCCCCAATTCCTTGTTTATCAAATCAATATTGACTGGTTTTATCCATGGTTTCTGTTTTAATTCCCCTAACCTTCTGCTAATCTCGCTTATTTTTTGGTCTAACTTCAGAATTTCTATTGATTTTCTTTCCTTGGATGCTGCCTTTTTCCTTAAGGTTGGCTTTAGAATTTGTTTGTATCTTCCTTCTGCGGTATCTTTAATTTCTTTGTCAATATAACTTAATTCTTTTTTAAGCGATTCTTCACTTATTGGCTTTTTTTCTTTCTCATGCTTTATTCTCTCTATCTCCCTGCCTAATGCTGCTGATTCATGATATAGTTTTAGAATTTCTTTTGAAATAAGATGCTTAATCAAAGGCCTTTTAACTTTCTTTATTGATGACGTAGGCAGTTCATATCTTTTTTCTTTTATGGCTAAGATTTCCTTATCAATTTTCTCTATCTCGTTTTCCAGCCTTTCTATTCTTGATAGGAGCTTGGGCTGTTTTAGGGTAGGAATCCTTGATGATAATGGTGGTTTTGATATTTTTGGAGCTGATATTCGCAGTTTTGCTTTTTTGTATTTTGAGTATCCATAGTATGCTAATAATACTGTTAACATGACCAACACAATTATCAACAGCATCAACCAAATAGGGGATTTTTCTTCTTCTAAGAATATGGCACAGTCAGATGGGCAATTATATTGGTTTTCGCCTTGACCGCAAACACCATTTCCACAGGAGCATTCTGTTGGGTCATAGACTTCTTCTCTTTCTATTTTTTTGCCAATGACAAGATAGTTATCTTCTTTAGAACAGCCATCTATCTTTAATTTAAAGTATTTGTTTGAACCCATAACAGCTATATCAAGGCCCTTACCAAGTATCTCTTCTGCAATTATTTTTTCAACTAATTTTCTAGCTGTGGGGTCTTCTATAAGGTTGGTGTGGGTTACATTAAGCTCCCAATAGTTGTCGCATTTATTATGTTGCAAATAGCCTTTCTGTTGAGGTTTTGAAGAATAAAAGATTTAATGCGTAATTCCTTGTCCCTGCTATAACATAATAATTGATAGTTGGCACCCTGGGGGTTATAATGCCTTTTGCAACATCATCCAGCATCCTGCCGTTAAGGTTGAATAAGGAGAATTGGGCATCCTCCCTGTTGATTAGCTCTCCAAACACTTCCTTATAGACCTCAATTACAGGAGAGCCTTCGTTTGGCACTCCAACAAGGATTACTTTTCTTACTTTTGGTATATAGCTATAGCTTTGGTTGTATGACCTGTATAATGCCTGCTGCGTTATCAGGCCGCCTAAGCTGTGCGCAACTATGTAGATGTTGTCAAACTCTGCTGATTTTGCTTCTATTAAGCTGGAAAATTCATCTGCTGCTTCCTTAATTGATTTTGAGCCGGGATAGCCAAATGTTAACAGGTGGAATGGCTGGTTGGTTAATCTAACGTCATCTATTATCTGCTGGTATGTAACCGGGGAGGAGGCTAAGCCATGGACAAGGATTATTGCATCCCTACTTTTCTCTTTCGGCTCATATATAAGCTCTAAACTGGAATTGACACAATAGGTGCAGAGAATGCCCATTAAGGCGAATGTTGCCTCATTATTTTTGTTTAGGTATGTGCTTATATTAGTTATATTTGCTGTTACTAATCTGTTTTCTTCGTCTATTTCACCTCCAAGATAATCCCAGCCTTCTTCTGTTTTAGCATACATAGCTACAGAATCCTTTTCGAATATGTTTTCATCAATGTAAGGTATAGTTATAGTTGTGGTTAAATCAACTTTATTGTTAAGTCTTAGAACTAAGGGGGTTCCTGTTATTTTTAATGCGGGGTTTTTAGCCTCTTCTATCTCTTTGGAAGGCATAGACAAACTGGCAGTTAAATTTTCAAATATTTCCCCATAAAATTTAACACTATTATTGCCCGATCTTAATGCTTTCTTGAATTCGCTTATACTGATATTTGTTTCTGTTATACCTATAGCCATTAATTCCGGCGTCAGATACCTTGTTTCCCTTCTTACTTCTTTTACTATTTCTCCACACTCTAGTTTTGTTATTTCATGGACTATAGTTGGCGCACATAGCTGGTTTTTGCATTTTAGCAATTGCACATCAATATAATCATCAGGTATGCTAAATGTCAGTTCAACTGATTCGCCAGAACAATCTAGATTGAATGGCTCTAATACGGTTGAATAACCTTGAGGTATTTTTGCATCTAATTTTGTTTCAGTTATTGTAGGCAGTTCTTCAGTTTCTGTATAGGTTACATTGCTGCAAGGCAATATGTTTTGCGTTATTCCCCCGCTATAGGAAACTGATGAAGGCGCTGCTGCTGGGCCTTCGCCTTCTCCTTCTCCAGGACCTTCGCCTTCCCCCTCGCCCGGACCTTCGCCTTCTCCTTCGCCTGGGCCTTCCCCTTCGCCTTCACCGCCTCCACCGCATGAACCGCAATCTGTTAGACAAGTAGTACAGGTTTCACTGCCATCACATATGCTATCCCCACAAACCTCTATGTGGTTTACTGTTAAAGTTATGTTGTTGGAGCTTGTGTCATATCCTCCATCAGTTGCTGTAAATATTATATATTCGGTCCCATCCCAGTTTGTTGTTGGCCTGAAAGTTACATTAGATGTTGTTTGATTAATTAATACCCTTATTGAAGAGTTTCCAGTCACATTGTAAGTTAAATTATCATTGTCAATGTCATAGAAGTAATTGTTTAAGGTTAAATTGTTGATTAAATTAGTGTTTTCATTCCAAGTTATGTTAGTTATTGTGTTGTTGAAAACTGGCTGGTAATTTAAAATTATTAATTTTGTTGAGTTTAATGCTGTTCCATTTGCTTCTCCATCTCCTGGCGTTATTTCACAGGTTATGTTGTCGTTTTTTGAGAAATTGTTGTAGCCTAATGTGTTTTTTGTTGCGCTGCTGATTAGGGTATTGTTGTTATACCATTTGTAGTAGAGAGTTACAGTGTCATTGTCTATATCACTTACACTTTGGTTATAGCATGTTAAAGACTCGTTTGTATAATTTCCTCCTGTGCTGCTGTTTAAGATGGGTATTGTGTGTGTTGGTAGCGTGTTGTTTATTTTCAGAATAGAAGAGTTAATCCATTCGGACCAGTCTTCGCCATCATAAACTCTCGCACTAAATACCCAATTTTCTCCTTTTGTTGTGTTTCCAGCGCCAACTGTTGTCAGATTAACTAAAGCTGGAATTTCTATGCTGTTATTGTACCACCTTGTTTCATTGTCTTGCTGTACATCCCCATCAGAATCTGAAAATGTCCAGAATCCTTGCAATGTCCCGTTTGTCCTGTTTAAGTTGTCTGTTGAATTTAATACCACATTTGATGCATTTGGCGCAGTATTAGCAATAGTCAGACTAGTCGAATTAACCCAGCTGCTCCAGTCCTCACCGTCATAAACCCTAACTGATAATACCCAACTTTGACCTTCACTTAAATTTCCAGAGCCAACTATTGTTAGATTATTCAATGCTGCAACTTCTACGCTGTTATTGTACCATCTAGTTTGATTGTTTTGTAAACTGTCTATAGAATCCGCATCACTAAAACCAAAGCTACCTGTCAATGTCCCGTTAGTTCTGTTAAGGTTGTCTGTTGAATTGATTGTTACATTTGCCACCGTTGGAATGCTGTTAGTTATTGTTATTGCAACAGAATTATTAGTTGAAGAGCTGTTGCCATCATAAGCAAAAACAGTGCAGTTCCAAACATTTCCTTTTGAGGTAAGGTTGGAAGTTATATCATCTGTTGTGTTACAAACAGAACCTGCTGTGCAGCTTACAGACTCTGTCCTGTTCATTGTTCTGTTTTTATACCATGTTATATTAGCTGTTACACTTGCTGTATCCGGGTCTGTCACAGTCCAGCTGCAGTCCAAGCTGTTATTTGTATATGCGGGGCTTGGGCTTATTGTTGGTATGTTTATTGTTGGGGTTGCATCCCCTGCTATTGTCACATTCACATTATTACTCTGCTGTGTTGCAACATAACCTGAATAATTAAGGGAGGTAAATGTTGCAAAGAACTCCCATATAGAGTGAATAGGCCCTGTTGCAACAACTGCCCAAGTTACATTGCATTTATCCCCTCTTTTCATATCAAGCAAGCAAGATGCATTTTCTGGCGGCTGGGGATTAGCACTTGTTGTATAGAAAGGGGTTGCGCTAGTATCAGTTGATATGGTCCCTTTTTGTGCTAAACTTACACAAACCTTTGTTGCGTAAGGATCGGTTGTACAGTCTGCAACATGCAAATCGGTGCTCTTTCCAGTAATATTTGTTGAGACGGTAGCAAGACAAGTGTCATACCCTGTACATACATCCGAGTATGCAAATGTTATATTTCCTACGGTTGTATTTAAGCAGACATTAGAGTTATAATCCGATTCGTTTGCTAGTTCAGCATGCGCATCAGTTTGGTCCGATAAATGCAATAAATTAGTAGAGGAATAACCGCAGCCGGTTCCTATTGTCCTGTTTGCAGTATCCCAGCAGCATACCTTATAGTCATAGTCTGTATTATTTTTTAATTCGGCATGCGCATCAGTGACATTTGACATATGGAATACTGTTGTAAAATCACAGCTGTCTGTAACATTGCAGGATAAAGCAGCATTTACTTCGTTTGCTAAGATAACTATGCCTAATAAAATCAAGGCTGCAATTACTATCCTTGCAATGCTTTTATTCATAATTAGTTTTCACCTTTTTTAGAGCTGTGGATATTCGAAAAAATGCTTTTGGCATTTTTTGTGTCCCAAAAATTCCTTTGGGATTTTTAAGGACATTTTAGCTTCCTCACTGCAGCGTCACCAATGCCATTATTTTGCAGATTTCCTAAACTATAAAACGAAAAGCTTAAATAGGCATTTTCACTATTCTTTTTTGGTGATGTTAAGATGGCTGAATTAAAAGTTGAGATTCCTGATGAACTAAAAGAACTCGAATCTGCATCTGGAATAAATTGGCAGTTAGCAGTAGAGAAAAGGCTAAAAGAAGAGTTTGAAGAGTTGGCAAGGCTTAAAAGAATTGTATCTAAATCTAAGTTGACTGAGGAACAAGCTAAAGAATTAGCAGATGACGTGAATTTATCATTAGCCAAAAAGTATAAAGGGTTGCTAAAGGGTAAATAGGCTATGTTATTAGTCGTTGATGTGAATGCTGTGTTTTCAGCCTTGGTCAAAAGAGGCAAACCATTTGAAGTGTTTGAAGCCAATAAGGTCTTTGCAGTTTTTGAATTTATTGCCCCCGAATTTCTATTTTCTGAATTTGACAAGAGGGTGAATAAATTATTGTCACAAACCAAATTAACAAAAGAAGAGTTACTGGATACTCTTTCATTCATTAGAAGAGAAATAAGCATTATTCCTTCATCTGAATTCTTAGATAAAATGCCAGAAGCAATAGAATTGAATTTCAAAGATTCTCCATATTTAGCTTTGGCATTAAAGCTTAATTGTCCAATACTCTCTGGAGATAAAGGACTCAAGGAGCAAACAAAAGTTAAAATTTTGTCGCCATCAGAAGCGCTGTCATTAATATACTCATTAAAATAATTGTATCCTGCGGTTGTTAACTCTTTAACTTTAACCTTTTTGCCTTTACAAAGTTCTTTAAGCAAAAAGTAGGGATTATTTTTATTGCTACATTGGTTATTTATTTTATAGGTGACGAAAATAGTTATTGATGTGGATTGTTTTTTGGCGTACAGCGGGTGACTGATTTGGCTGAGGTTGGTTTGTTTTTGAGCTTCTTTTTGATTATTTTGGCTGGATATGGCATATTTGGGCTGGGTTTTTGGTTGGGTATCGGGCTGGGTTTGGGGCTTTGTTTTTGGACTGGTAACATCGCTTGATTTTGTAATAGTCGCTAGAGTTGGAGCTATAAAGAAAAAAATAAAAGAAAATTCTCTATTTGCAGTAAGGAAGCTACTCTTCATTTTAGCTCCTTACTGCAATGTTACCAATGCCATTACCTTACCAGTTCCAGAATCCAATGGCTCCAAAGCTTTCCCAACAATTGCTCCAATGCACTTCAGCCTGTCATCGCATTTCATTGCGTGGCCTGGGATTGAGGAGGTGGTGAGTAAGTCGCCTTTGTTAATTGGACCGTTTTCTGTGGTAGCCTTTACTGGTGCTCTTCCTGCGAGAGCAATAGGTGTTCCATACTCTTTGCTGAGCGAGCCGATAACAATGCCTGGGTCTGTAGAAACAATGCCTACAATTGTTGGATCGTATGCTGCTGTGGATTTTCTTAAACGATCGTACTCGCCGCTTTCGGTGTCGATTACCACAATATCTCCAGGTTCAACATCATCGACAACATACTTTTCAGCGTAATCTGCGTTGGTTAAAAACGCTCCCTCAGCGGCAATCCGCCCTCCTGGAGGGTCATTTAAGCAATCATCATCGCTGGTCACGCACAGCCCAGTTGTTGCACTATCAACGTGAAGGGCAACTTCAGGATTCATTGTCCCGATGCCGACTTTGCCTGTTGACATGTTGATTATAGCTCTTTTTGTCCCATCAGTATCCTGAAAAAAAAGGCTTTCCATAGAGTCTATAATGAGGTCAGAATCAGATCCAGCCACGCCTCTTAAGCTGCCAATTGCTGTGCTTCCATGCCTTAGTGTCCAATGAGGCCAGCTTGTAGCGCCATTATCATCCTGCGCATTAATTTCAAATTCACCAGCAACTGAAGCGACAAACCGCGCATCCCCTTTCACATCTAATGTATATATTGGATTGGATTTCCCAATGCCAACCCTTCCCGGATTTCCTGAATTGCTGACATACAAGAAAGTATTGGTTGCATTGCTTATATTCAGCAATTCCCCGGTTCCATTAATATGGAGTTTTGCTGTTGGGCTTGTCGTCCCGATGCCGACGTTGCCGTTTGAATCTATTGTCATCCGCCATAGGTCGCTAGTTCGAAGAGCAAGTGACGAACCTGCTTCTTCCGCAACAAGAGATATCTCATTTAAAGCAGTATCATACTGCACGAATCCTCTACGGTTTGCACCTTCATAAAACGACATAAATGTGTTGGCGTCACCTTCTAATCGTAAGACCTCTGTTCCTGCTCCTGCATCTATATGCAATGGTGTTCCTGGGCTTGCTGTTCCAATCCCAACCCTGCCTGTGCTTTGGTCAACATACAAGAAAGAATTGCTTGAATTGCTTACATTCAATAAAGCCCCTGTTCCGTTAACATGCAGTTTTGCTCCGGGGTTAGTTGTCCCGATGCCGACGTTGCCGTTGCTGTCTATCCTCATTCTTTCGTTATTTGAACCTCCTAGCAAAACTTGTAAATAAGCATCACCTTGAGTTGAACTATTATGAACCAAACGGAGTCCTGCTCCAACATCAGCTCCAGCACCAGCAACCATCTGCAAGTAAGCGCTGCCTGTATTGTTGTCGTTTCTAATACGCATGATGGTATCATTGGCGCCACCAACTGCTCCAGAAAATGCCTGGTCTTTTCTGGCTTCAAGTAACACACCAGGACTCGTCGTCCCAATCCCAACACTGCCATTCATAAAGCTCCAGTTGCCGGCATAAGTATTTCCGAATATGCCTGCCCTTATGTTTTCTGCGGGGTGGGTTACTGTTGCTGCAAAGGCAGCTGCAGAAAAGACTGCAAACAACACCAAAAATACTATCATTTTTTCTATTCTCATTTTATATCTACCTCCACTCCTCCTTGAAATGTCAGAAATCCAAAGGATTTCTGAGCATGCTCAAATGTCAAAAATGCGAAGCATTTTTGAGCACAGTTAAAAATCTTCGATTTTTGATGAACCAAATGTTTTTGACAATTATTTCCTATTTTTGATAGAATTCTGCTCATTTTGTTTCACCCCGCCCAATATCTTTTTTAACTTCATCAGCCAACTCCCTTGGGGTTGGAAGTTTAAGCTTGTACCTTGACGCAAAAATTTTATTGCTGAGTCCTCCAAGAACGTAATCAACATACACCCTATCTTTTTCAAGGCACAATATGATGCCTATCGGCGGGTTATCACCTTCAACATTGACTTCGTTCTTAAAGTAGTTAAGATAGAAATTCATTTGTCCGGCATCTTGGTGCCTGAATTCCCTTATCTTTAAGTCTATCAACACATAGCACTTTAATTCAATGTGGTAAAAGACTAAATCAACATAGTGATGTATGTTGTTCATTGTTATTCTATATTGTCTATTAACAAAACTGAATCCTCTGCCAAGTTCAAGAAGAAAATCCCTTAGATGTCCAATCAAAGCGCTTTCTAGTTTTGTTTCAGATAATTTCTCAGATTCAGAAATTCCCAAAAATTCCAATATATAAGGATCTTTTACAACATCATCTGCACTTTCAATAATCTGGCCTTTTTTGCATAATTCCAAAACGCCTTTCTTATCCTTGCTCAAAGCTAGTCTCTCGTACAACGCTGAACTTACCTGCCTTTTAAGTTCTCTGAAAGAGTACAAGTTTTTTATTGATTCCTTCTCGTAGAATCTTCTTTTTGCTTCATCTTCAATAGACAACAAAAGGCAATAATGGCTCCAGCTTAATTTGGCAGACAGTGTCTGCCATTTTGGATATAATAGATAAATCCTCCTCATATCCCTCAGGTTTCTTTGTGAGAATCCTCTGCCAAGCTTTGCAGAAAGTTCTCTTGACAAAGTTTTCATAAGCTCAGAGCCGTAATCTGCTCTTACCTTTCCTTTCTGCTCGTACTCCACAAGATATTTCCCAATAGTCCAGTAGGTATGCACTATTTTGGTGTTTATTGTTTTGGCTAATTCAGTTCTTGATCGAGCTACAAGTTCTGAAATTTTTTTGATTAATTCGCCATATCCGCTTTTTGTTAGTTTTTCCATTTTACATCCTCCTCCTAACATTTTTTTTCAGCTTTATTGTTTAGTTTCATTTTTCATTCACCCCAAAAAAATTTATTTTTTTGAGACCAGCAAAATCCGAAGGATTTTGCGCTGCCTCAGAATTTTTATTTTTAAAATAAGGCACAAATTCAGAAAAAGCATTATAGCTGGAATTAAGCAGGTAATTATAAATTTTCAATGGCGGCGGGTTGGACAGGTCTATAATAAAGAAATAAATCCAGCTCATCGGATTTATTTTTTTCTCGCTTATTGTTTTCTCTTTGATTATTCCATATTCAGCAATATCCTTTGAATTTGATTTGGTATTGGCTTCGTAATAATCTTTTATTAATCTGTGCAGTTAACCCCAACAGTAAAGTTAAATGAAACATTTCTTGCAACTTCCATGTTGCCAGTAACAATATAAGGCGCTAAAACACCCCAAGCCAGGCTCCAGTTTTCAGAATAATTGCTTTGCAACAAGCCAGAATCTGTGCAGGTGATATTTAATGTCCAGTTTCCAGAATCTTGAATTAGCTGGCTGTAGTTGTAATACCAGAAATCGCCATCATTAGTTACATAGCTTGCATTTATCTTTACAGCATTATCTTCTAAATTTGTCAATAAATAGCTAACATTGGCTACATTGCTCTCTATATCCGTGCAATTAACCCTGATTTGGGTCAAATTAATCCCATAAGCCATCCTGGAGCAATTAATCCATGCTGTTGAATTATAACACCTAACCTCATTTATAATTGGAGCAGTTATATCTGTGGTTAAAGCCCTTGTTTCAGTACAATTCTCATTTCCTGCTGTATCTTTTGCGCAGCCATAATAATTATAACCGCCGCCTGTTAAATTGCTTTGGTTCGTGTAAAAAGCCCATTTATCTGTATCATATTTATTTAAGTTTGAATAATAATGCTGCTGGATTTCTGCTGCTGTAAGGCTTCTGTTCCAGATGCGGACTTCGTCTATTAAGCCATCAAAATAACGCTCAGCATAATAATTGCCTGGAGTGCCAGTATCATACATAGCACCAATTGTTAGTTGAGGTGTAGCACTGGTATAACCCGGAGTAAATGAGTCGTCTGTTGAATTTATTTCTATTCCATCTACATAAACCCTTATAGTTGAGCCATCATAAGTTCCAACAAAATAGTTCCATCTATTAGCAGTGATATTGCCAGATGGCACAGCCACAAAATGAGCATTGGTTCCATCATAAATATTAAAGACTGTCAGGCGTAAACCCCAGCCGTCATTACCCGCAGCATTATCGACATCAACCACCATATCATTTGTACCAACCACATCAGGTTTTATCCATGCAGCTACAGTCATATTAATAACATTTAAGCCATTTGTAGTTGTGTCAATAATCTTATCATTGCTTCCATCAAACTGC
>JAGVXP010000022.1 GCA_018303725.1 Candidatus Woesearchaeota archaeon
AAGCTTTTAACAGATGAAAAATTAAGGGAAAAAATTGGGAAGCAGGCAAGAGAGCATGTTGTTAAAAATCTTGATTACAGGGATACAGCAAAAAAAATGCTGGATACAACAAAAGAGAAGCTGGATTTAGAGTAAAACCTTTTTCTTTTCTAATGAAACATGCGCCAGAATATACATGCCGGCATCCCATGCTTGCAATTTGCCATAGCTTTTCTTTGTTGCTGGGTCAATCCACTCAGGGAAATTCCCCTTTAAATTAGCTTCCGCAAGTCTTTTAAGTTCATTTTTCGCCTTTTCAAATTTTTTCAATTTGATTAAGCTTAAGATATAAAACCCGCCTATAAAAGGCCATATCCCCCCATTCAGATAGTGGTAAGGCTCTCTTGCATCACAATCTTCAAAATAATCCTGCCAGTCTTTGGCTCCTTTTCTTATTGGCGGGTATATTGCTTTGGCAGGGGAAGGCAAATTTATTTTATTTTTTTCAATATAAGAAATAATTTTTTCTGCTTTTTCTTTGTCAGCTAAATCAAAAACAACTGTAAGAAGATTTCCTAAAGAATCAAACCAATTTCCTATTTCTCTATATTTGTTGTGGTTCTTCCATCTGTAAGGGGCGTAAAAGCTTCCATTCCATAATGCCATGTCTTTATCCTGGTTGGCAACAAGCTTTAATTTCCTAGCTTCTTTATTTTTTCCAGCCAAATTTAAGGCTTTATAATAAAGAGCCTGTGTATTTATTGTATAGCCATATTTATGAGGAAAAGCATCCTGCCAGTCTGTTGTAGGAAGCTGTGTTAACATTCCTTTTTCACCTACATCTTGGCATCCTAGCCATGACAATGCTTTTTCTATTGACCTTTTATATTTTTTAAATAAAGAATTATTATTGTATCTTTTTTTGTAAGCATAATGGCCAATTATGTACCATAATGTTGAGTCGATCGATGCAAAATCAACATGCGGCTTTCTTTTGCTGAATTTATCAACAGCATTTGGTATCTGCCCTCTTTTGCTTTGGTTAGCTGCAAGGGTAATCAAACTTTGTTTAAAGGTGTTTTTGAATGAGCTGTCTTTAACCAAGCTCGCTCCTAAAAAACTAATCATGCTGTCCCTTGCCCATACTGCATTATAGCCCTCTATTCCTGCAGAAGCAAACAATCCATGCCTGGTGGAGCACTGCCTTATAATACCCTTTGCTTTTTCATAGCATTCATCTGTTATTTTGGATTTATCTATTGCAATATTTTTCATTTTCCTCTGTAGGGGTTTCCCACTTTTAATGCCTTTTTTGGCTTATCAATGTTTAAATTTAATTTTCTTGCTATGCTTCTCAACAGGCCCCATCCTCCTGCCAGCAGGCAATAATTCTCAAAATAAGGCGCGGATTTTATTTTAACCCCTTCTATAACCTTGCTGCTGTCAACACCAAACAATTTGCAGTTGGCTCTTTTGGAAAATCCTATGAAATCTTCTATAAATTCCCTGAATTTAGACGGCTCAAATAGTACCATTGGGTTTGATTCAATAGATTCCTCTATTCCGTGGACTATGTGGGTGTCTGGATAAAAAAATGCGCTCTTCCTTGTAATCTCATGGGCCTTTAATGTGATTTCATCTGCAACCCCAGTTGTTCTTCCAGCAAAATATATAAAATGAGAATCTGCCAAGGCATCAAGCATATTTTTTGGGACTTTTGCATCAATATTACTTAAAATATTTTTAGAAGCGCTGGCAAGGGATTTATTAATTTTTTCAAGCTCTATTTTTCTGCCCTGGTTTTTAGCCAGATTAAATATTAAGGAGTCATATATCAGCCCCTGCTCAACAACGCTTTTTGTGGCTGCAATTCCTTTTTCAAAGCCGCACTGCATTATTATTTTGTCTTTGCATCTTTTTGCTAATATGGAATCGGGTACAGCAGTAATTGCTATGCATTTTGCCCCTCTTCTTTTTATATGCTCCTGCAACAGAATTGTCTCCTTCGTCATGCCTGAATTGCTGCACAGGAAAACATAGCTGTCGGAAAAATTATTATATGACAGCAAATCAGAGGCAAAATATGCCTCAACACTGTTTTTTATATTGAACTCAAAAGCCCTGCTTTTGGCGTGCCTGGCAGGAAACAAAACACTGCTTCCCATGCCTGTGAATATCACCCTTTTAGAGCCTATCTCTTTTGCTATTTTTTTAGTTAAGCTAAAATCAAATTTTTTGAGAACATTAGCGCTTTCCAGCATCTCTTTTTCTGTGTCAAACATTGTTCCTCCGAGCAAAAATTGGCAATATCTCCAGCAACATAAATATTACTGCCAAGATTAAATCCATTTTAAATGTATATAAATGTTTTGATTTTTATATAAATGTTTTGATTTTTAATTAACATTGGGCATGCCTGTTCTACGAGGAGACACTACGAGTGAAATGGTGGGAGCTACCGATAGCTTGGCATAGCAAGAGAGTTTTTGAAAATGCCGTATGCATCAAGTTCGCTAAGAACAATAAAAGAAAAAAATTAAGGGGCAAAAGTTAATCAATTATGAATCCACGGCTCTTCGTTATTTACTAAGTGTGCGTCTATAGAATCTGGAATAGCCATCGAAACAGGATTACTCCTCTTCCTTTTTTCACTATATTCTTCTCTAAATCTTGCAACGTCTTTTGCAAGCTGTATTGGGTCAGAATCAGGATCATAGCCAATCACATCACTAAATTCATCTTTCAAAGCAACTAGTTGTTCTTCTGGGGTTCCTCTAGCAACCATAATTATTGGTGCTGGTGCAATCATTAATTTTACCATTGCAGGGATATCTGTTTGGCGAGCAACCACATATCCACCACCAAATGCTTCGGCTAATCTAGTCCCTCTATCAATATTTGAATCAACTATTGTATATTGTGATACTCCAAATGGACATGGCATTTTTTCCTCCTCACCCCTCTACTTCAAGGAGAATGAACTATCGTTTTTAAACCTTTTGCCCCTTATAGGTTTTATAGGCATTTTCAAAAATTTCGTTGAACAAGGAGTAATAGATAAATTTATAATCCACCTGCCTATAACAGCCTTGTATGGGGGATAAGGAACAGTCATCAATTTTGTATATGAGCACATTCCCGCCAAGAGAGTGCGGAATAGCTACCTTTACCAAAGATTTGGCCAATGCCATGGATAATAAGTTTTCTCATGTGATCAAGTCTAAGATAGTTGCCATGAACAATGACATTGCTAACATATACAACTACCCTGAAGATGTGATACACCAAATAGCTGATGCGGATATACAGGAGTATATTGATGCAGCAAAAAAGATTAACGGGATGGACAATGTCAAGCTGATTAACATCCAGCATGAGTTCGGCATCTTTGGAGGCGAATATGGAAGCTACCTTATAGCATTTCTTGAAATAATAAACAAGCCGGTAATAATCACATTCCATTCTGTTCTGCCGGAGCCGGATGACAAGCTAAAAAGGGTTGTTCAGACATTGGCAAAGAAGTCAAAATGCACAATTGTAATGTCAAAGATAGCAGCAAATATCCTCAGAAAGGAATATGGGATAACTGCAGATATCCAGGTTGTGCCTCATGGAATACCAACTGTTTTGTTTAACTCAAGCATAAAAGAAAAAACAAAGATGGGCTACAAAAAAAGGATTGTCCTCTCATCATTTGGGATGATGAATCCCGGCAAAGGCTACGAACAGGTGATTGATGCCCTTCCAAAAGTTATTAAGAAGTTTCCGCATATTTTGTATATAATCGTTGGGGAAACACACCCCGTAGTGAGAAAAAAGGAAGGCGAGCAGTACAGGAATTTTCTTGAGAAAAAAGTAAAAGAATTAGGGCTTGAAAAAAATGTGAAATTCTACAACAAGTACATACCCCTAAAGGAAATAGTGCAGTACCTGCAGGCAACAGACATCTACATCTGCTCGAATAACAACCCGCACCAGGTGGTAAGCGGCACCTTGGCATATGCTGTTGGCTCTGGCAGGGCTGTTATCTCAACGCCTTTTCTGCATGCCCAAGAGCTTGTTACGCCCGACAGGGGCATACTAGCCGGATTTAACAGCCCAAAATCATTTGCAGACGCAATTATAAAAATAATATCCAGCCCAAAGCTAAAAAACAGCATGGAAAAAAACGCATATGCAAACACAAGGCACATGACATGGGACAATGTGGCATTAGCTTATATGAGCGTATTCAAGAAGCACATAAACATATCCAAAAAAGACGGGGTAAAAATCCCGAAAATTAAGCTGAACCACCTTATTAATCTTACAGATGATTTTGGGCTGGTCCAGTTTACGAACAATACCATCCCAGCCATGTCGTCAGGATACACGCTAGACGATAATGCACGGGCAATGATTGTTTGCTGCATGCACTACACTATTTTTAAAAATAAATCTACGCTTAGTCTAATAAAAACATACATGAATTTTATCAAGCATGCCCAGCAAGGCGATGGAAAAATCTATAACTTTGCAGGTTACAACAAAACTGTAAATTTAAAACACTGGAGCGATGACCCTTATGGAAGGGCATTATGGTCTCTTGGATTCCTGATTAATACAAAAGAGATTCCTCCTGGACTAAAGGAAGAGGCAGAGCAAATATTCAGCAAAGCATCGCCTTTAATCAACAGCATCAAGTCGCCAAGGGCAGTTGCGTTTATAATTCTCGGATTATATTTCTATAATAAATCAAAGCCATCGCCTGAAAACATTAAAAAAATCAAAGGATTAGCTGATTATTTAGTTATGCTATACCAGACTTACTCTTCCAGCGAATGGCAGTGGTTTGAAGAATATCTTACCTATTCCAACAGCAAGCTGCCTGAAGCGCTTTTTTATGCCTATCTTGCCACAAAAAACAAGGAATACCTGGAAATTGCTAAATCCTCCCTTGATTTTCTGAGCTCAGTCACTTTCGAGAATGGAATGTTTGCGCCTGTCGGGCATGACGGGTGGTATTTTAAAAACGGCCAGAAAGCGCATTTTGACCAGCAACCAGTGGACACAGCTTCAATGGTGCAAACCCTGCTTTTGGCAAATAAGATAACCAAAGAAAAGCATTACCTAAAGGATGCCATTACGGCATTCCAGTGGTTTTTGGGAAAAAATTTTTTGAATACAATGGTGTATGACGAGTCAACTGGGGGCTGCCATGACGGCATTGGAAGATATTCAATAAATCTGAACCAAGGCGCAGAATCAACGCTGTCTTATCTTCTTGCAAGGCTTTATTTGCATGACCATAAATCAAAAAGCTTACCTATGTTTCTCTAAAATTATTATTCTTATATGCAGAAAATCCCCTCTTTTCTTTTTGTTTAACTAAAAATCAAAAGATTTAAAAATATGCTGCCCACTATTTGCTTTGTGAAAGAAATATTTGAGATAAGAATACATGGACGAGGAGGGCAGGGAGCCAAGACGGCTGCCCAATTCATAGCAGAAGCAGCTTTAGACCAGGGCAAGCGGATACAGGCGTTCCCTGAGTATGGTCCCGAAAGGTCTGGCGCTCCAGTAGTATCCTTTGTGAGAATTTCAGACAAACAAATCAAAAGCTATGCTCCTGTTGTCAATCCTGATGTTGTTATGGTTATTGATCCTACATTAATCGGCCCGGTGGATGTTGCAGAAGGCCTGGCAAAGGATGGAATCTTGATAGTCAACACAAGCGAGACAGCAGAGAAAATAAAGAATAAAACAAAATTCAATGGAAAAGTTTGTATAGTGGACGCCACAAAAATAGCGATGGGTAGTGTTGGAAAAAACCTGCCAAACACGCCAATGCTTGGCGCTTTGGTAAAAATAACTGGTGTTGTGGGGCTGGAATCTGTAAACAACAAAGTAAAGGAGAAATTTTTAGATAAAATCGGAGAAGAGAAAACAAACAGGACAATAGAAGGGATAAAAAAAGCTTATGATTCAATTCAATAAAAAATAATCATTGGAAAATAAAATAAGTTTGGCTTTTTCCGAAGGAAAAAGCCCGGTCGACCAGCCAATTTGCAAAGCAAATTGGCAAACTATCAAAAAATAAAAATGTCAAAAGAAAAATTAAAAGGATATAAAGAAATTCCAATCGGCGGGTTAATTACAGAGCCAGGCTCAGCAAAAAAATTCAAAACCGGAGACTGGCGCAGCTTCAGGCCTGTCTGGCTGCAAGATAAATGCACCCACTGCATGATATGCCCGCCTAGCTGCCCTGATGACTGCATTCCAACGGAAGGAAATCTGCCAAATATCAAAAGAAAGGAAACTGATTTTGATTACTGCAAGGGCTGCGGGATTTGCGCCCAGGTTTGCCCATTCAAGGCTATAGAAATGAAAGAGGAATCTGGATTTATTAAATGAAGCATCAAATAAAATAATAATACGCTAAACTTAATGATACATCAAACAAAATGGCAAAAATAAAAGCATTAACAGGAGCAGAAGCATCTGCAGAGGCAATGAGGCAGATTAATCCTGATGTGTGTGCAGCATTCCCAATTACACCCCAAACTCCAGTTATGCAAAAATTCGCTGAATTTGTTGCAGATGGTATTGTTAAAAGCGAGTTTATCTGTGTTGAATCAGAGCATTCGGCAATGTCTGCTTGTGTTGGCTCCAGCGCAGCAGGCGCAAGAACAATGACAGCTACAAGCTCAGCAGGATTGGCTTTGATGTGGGAGATATTAGGAATAGCCTCTGGCTTGAGATTGCCAATAGTAATGACCATAGTAAACAGGGCATTGTCAGCTCCAATTAATATTCATTGTGATCATTCAGATTCTATGGGAGCAAGAGACCAGGGATGGGTTCAGATTTACTCGGAAAACGCGCAGGAATCTTATGAGAACACATTATTGGCTGTAAGGTTAGCTGAAAAAGTTTTATTGCCTGTGATGGTCTGCCAGGATGGATTCATAACATCCCATGGTGTAGAGAATGTTGCTGTTTATGATGATAATAAAGTAAAAAGTTTTGTTGGCGAACTTAAACCATATAAGCCCTTGTTGAATGTGGACGATCCAGTAACTTACGGCCCATTGCAGTTGACAGACTATTATTTTGAGACAAAAAGGCAGCAGGAGCCTGCAATGGAAGAAGCCAAAAAAGCATATCAGGCAATAGGGAAAGAATTAAAAAAAATAACAGGCAATGATTATGGTTATTTTGAGGAATACCAGCTAAAGGATGCAAAAGCAGCTATTGTTGTTTTGAATTCGACAGCAGGAACAACAAAAGCAGTAATTGATAAATTGAGGCAGAAAGGAAAGAAAGTTGGCTTGTTGAAAATAAAACTATTCAGACCATTCCCTTATGAAGAAGTAGGCAGAGCATTGAAAAATATAAGCTCAATAGCGGTTTTGGACAGAAGCGAGAGCTTTGGGGCAAATGCCCCCGTTTTCGGGGAAATAAAAAATGCATTGTATGATGCAAAATCAAAAGCAAAACTGCATTCATGCATATTTGGCCTAGGCGGAAGGAATATTTATGAGAAGGATATTGAAGATTTATTTAGTAAATTATTGACCAACAAATTAAAAGGCAAGGAGTATATAGGTGTAAGATGAAAAAAACAACCCATTGTTTATATTGCGACGCACCAAAAGAAAAGCTTATCAAATGCAAAAAGGGAATTTATTTTTGTAAAGGCTGTCATAGATTTTACAGTGGCGAGGAAGTGAATATAAAATGTACAGACTTTGGTTCATTGGACTCATTGACAGCAAGAGAGAAAAGGCTTATCAATAATTATATTTTGGAATGTAAAAAATTTAAGAAGAAAGGATAAAAATATAGAAGAGTGATAGGAAAAAGAAAATGAATATAAAAGAGCTGGCAAAAAAACTGCAAAATGTAAAGTTAACATCAGGACATAGAGCATGCTCCGGCTGCGGCTTTCCCCAGATAGTCAGAGCTGTATTAGCTGCAACTGATGATCAGATAGTTGCTAGCTGCGCAACCGGTTGCCTAGAAGTTACATCTACAATTTACCCTTTTACAGCATGGAACATCCCATTTATCCATAATGCTTTTGAAAATTCAGCAGCAACTATAGCAGGAGTTGAAACAGCATTCAAGTCATTAAAAAAGCAAGGCAAAATAAAAAAGGAAATAAAATTTGTAGCTTTTGGAGGGGATGGCGGGACATATGACATTGGCCTTCAGTCTTTATCAGGGGCCTTAGAGAGGGGCCATAAATTTGTTTATGTGCTTTATGATAACGAAGCTTATATGAATACAGGAATCCAGCGCAGCAGTGCAACACCATACGGAGCAGCTACAACAACAACACCAGCTGGAAAAGTGCATCCCGGCAAAGAGCAGTTCAGAAAAGACATCACAAAGATTGTTGTGGCTCATAACATACCATATATTGCTCAGGCATCAGTAAGCAATTTAATGGATTTGACAATGAAAGCAGAGAAAGCATTCAAAGCAGATGGGCCAGCTTTCCTTAATGTTTTGCAGCCATGCACCTTAGGCTGGCGCTACCCAAGCGACCAAACTATAAAAATGGCAAAGATGGCAGTTGACTGCAACTTCTGGCCATTGTATGAAGTAGAGAATGGAGTGTATAAATTAAATTACAAGCCATCCAATCCTATTCCCATTGCAGATTACATGAAGCCTCAAGGAAGATTCAATCATTTGTTTAAGCCAGAGAATAAATGGATATTGAACAAGATACAGAAGCACACGGATGAAGAGTGGGAGAAGTTGTTAAGGCTTTGCGGCGAGAACTGATTATTTAATTTTTTTTAATAGCCCTTCAACCAATTCTATCTCATTTAAAATGAATAAATGCACTCCTGGAGCACCATACTCTTTTAGTTTTTTAATCATATCGGCTGTGTAAGCTATTCCAAATTCGCGGGCTTCTCCGTCTGTTTTGGCTTCTTTAAGCCCTTTGATCAACTCATCAGCAACCTCTAAATTGAAAAAATCCTTAACAGATTCAGCTTGTTTATAGCTAATCAAAGGCCTTAAACCGGGGATAACGGGCAGGTTTATTCCATTCTTTCTTAAATTCCCAACATATTCTTTATATTCTTCAAATGAAAATATCATTTGGGTGATAATCAGTTCTGCACCAGCATTGACCTTTACTTTAATATGCTCAATTTCTTCTTTGGTTGGGTCTTCTGGATGTCCGGCTACTATAATGCAAAAATCTGTTTTTGCACCCTTCCTCGAGCCTTGGTCTATATTAACCCTTGGCAGATAAATGCCATTGTTCATGTCTTTTATTTGTTTTACAAGCAGATAGGCATATTTATAATCACCATCCCATTCTTCATTTTTATGCCCTGCAGGAGGGTCTCCTCTTAATGCCAGTATATTATTAATGCCAAAATAGTATAAATCCATTAAATCATTCTCTATTTCATACTTTGTCCTTTCCCTGCAGACAAAATGGGCTATTGTATTAATGCCGTATTTTGTCTGGGCAAAATAAGAGATTGGCAATGTACCGCCCCTTAAGCTGCCGCCAGCCCCTTTTGTAACGCTAACAAAATCAACCTTGCCTTTTAATTGGCCTAATATTCTGAAGATTTCATCATAGCTGGTTCCATTTCTAGGCGGAACTAATTCTACTGATAAAGTGAATTTCTTGTCCTTTAAAATCTCAGTAATCTTTTTCATTGCACAAGCCCATTAACCTTCTTGACAGCATCAAGAGCATCCTTGCCATAACCCGCCTTAATGCTCCTGGCATAATCATCTGTAACAACAGCACCCCCAACCAAAACAGGTATTTTAATGTTGTTTAATCTTAATTCCTTTATAACATTTTCCATTTCCCTTACAGTGGTTGTCATTAAAGCGCTTAGGCAAACAATATCCGGCTTTTTTTTAATTGTTGTATTGATTATTGTTTTAGTTGGAACATCAGAGCCCAAATCAATTACCTCATAATTATGGCTTTCCAGCAAAGCTACAACTATATTTTTTCCAATGTCGTGGATATCATCCTTGACTGTGGCAAATAAAATCCTGCCTTTAACTTTGCCGCCTTCTTTCTTGATCTCTTTTTTCAGTCTTGCAAAAGCGTTTTTCATTGCCGCTGCTGATAATAAGACCTGCGGCAGGAAATATTCCTTGCATTTGAATTTTCTTCCAACCTCTTCCAGCGCCTTTATCAATAAATCATTTACATGCAGGGCCTTCATTTTTTTTAAAGCATTATTGATAATGCCAACAATATTTTCTTTGTCCCCATATAAGACCGCATTGTGCAACTGTTTTTCAATTGGCAGTCTGCTGTAATCTTCTTTCTTTATCTTGACTTCCTCTTCCAAAAACCTGATTTCCGTATCTGAAACAATAATATTATCCAGGGGGTTCAAGATTGCTAAATTCAAGCCGATGTCGCTTGCTTTCTTTAAAAACTTGGCATTTATCTCCTTCCTGTTGGGCAGCCCGTGGGATATATTTGAGATTCCTAAAATAGTTTTATAGCCCAAGCTGTTTATCTCTTTTACAGCGCCCAAAATTATTTTTTCATTTTCAGGATTGGTTGCTATTGTCAAAGTCAGACAATCAACTATGACATCTTCTTTTTTGATTCCAATCTTCTCCGCTTCAGCTATAATTTTCTTTGCTATCTCAACTCTTTTTTCCTTTGTTTTTGGGATGCCTTTTTCATCTAAAGCCAAGGCAACTATAGCTGCCCCATATTTTTTTGCTAATGGCAAAACGCTTTTTAATGATTTTTCAGAGCCATTTACCGAATTAATCAGGGGCTTTCCGTCGCTCTGCTGCAAAGCCGCTTCAAGAGCATTAATATCGGCCGTATCAATGACCAGAGGAACATCAACAATATTTTGGACTGTATCTATTGCCATCTTTAAAGAGCCGGTTTCATCAACACCAGGAACACCCACATTAATGTCGAGGAAAGTAGCCCCTTCTTTTAGCTGCTCCAGGGCTTCCCTTCTTATTATGCCTGTTTTTCCTTTTTTAATCTCTTCCTGTAAATCTTTTTTATTTGTTGGGTTAATTCTTTCCCCTACAATCATTGTTTTTCCCTCAACAGCTATTGTTTTTGTCCTTGAGCAAAGCTTTGTTTTTTCCTTTATTCTTCTTTTGATTGGCTTTAGTTTTTTTACCTTATCAGTAATTGCCTTAATAAAATCAGGATTTGTCCCGCAGCAGCCACCAACAATATTAGCCCCTAACTTAACAAATTTTTCTGCGTAATCTGCAAATTTATCAATAGGATAGTCCCATACTGTTTCCTTTCCAACAATTTTGGGTATGCCTGCATTTGGCTGAAAGCAAATTGGCTTGTTTGTGTTTTTTACAATCAATTTAGCTGTTTCATACATTCCAGCTGGTCCGTCTGAGCAGTTAACTCCTATAATATCTGCTCCTAATGCGTCTGCTATTGTAACATATGTTTCAACATCCGTCCCGGTAGTTGTTCTTCCATCCTGTATAGTCATTGAGCTTATTATTGGCCCTTCAAAGAGCTCTTTTGCAGCTATTAATGCTGCTTTCAAAACCCGGATGTCAGAAATTGTTTCAATAATCAGTAAATCAGCTTCTTCTAGAGCTTTAATCTGCTCTTTATAAGCTCCATATGCCTCATTAAATGTTAATTTACCTAATGGCTCAATAAATCCCCCCAACGGCCCAACATCGCCAACAACCAAACAATTTGGGCATGCTTTTCTAATGTTTTTTACAGCGGCTTTATTTATTTCTATGACTTTATCCTGCAGATTATAGGCTTTTAATTTTGTTCTGTTGGCCCCGAACGTGTTGGTTATTATCAAATCAGAGCCGGCATCCGCATACGCTTTATGTATTTTTTTTACTAATTCCGGGTTTTTGATGCTTAGCTCATCCGGGCATCCTTTTGTAAAGCCATGCTTCTGCAGCATAGTGCCCATAGCACCATCTAGGACAAATATCCTTTTTTCCAGTTGCTTAAGGAATTCCTCATTTCTGAATTTTACCACCAATAACCCCTCCATATATGCCATTTTTAAATGTTCTTGAGCACATTATTCCTTTTGGAATATTTGTTTAAGGTATTATTCTTATTATATCCCCTGCCCAAATAACAAGAACAAAGCGCCTTATATTTAAATAGTTTTTCTATCAGAAATTGGACAAATAATGAAAAAAAGAGTTTTTATTTTTTCTTTTGTATGGCCTTGTTTAAATCCCCTATAAGCCTGTCCACATCAATTCCGTGGGCCATAGCCCCCTGCTCTATGTCCTCAAACTGCGCAACTGCGCATCCAACACAATGCAGCCCGTGCTTGGCAAAAACATCAAATGTTTCCGGGTATTTCTGAATAACATCAGCCAAAGACATCTCTTTTGTTATCTTTTCCTTTGCCATTTATTTCAGCTCTTTTATAGTTATACAGCTAACTGGACAGCTGTCTGCAGCATCTTTATTGCACCCTATACTGCTTACCTCAGCCTTTTTGGCCTTTGCTTTATCCCCATCCATCTCAAAATTGTCAGGGCATGTTGCAGCGCATGCTCCACAGCCAATGCATGCTTCCTTGTCAATTGTTATTTTGAATTTTGCCATATTTGTCACCTGCTTATATGATTTTTAGATTGTTATATAAATCTTTTGAAAAATTAAAATATGTCAAAAACCACCAGTCAGAGACTGGTGGAATGTATCTGTGAATTACAGCATCAGGTGGTTTTTGAGCATGCTCAGAAATTTTTCATTGTCTGAATTG
>JAGVXP010000050.1 GCA_018303725.1 Candidatus Woesearchaeota archaeon
ACTGCTAATGTGTACTTCTACCAGCTCCTGGATGAATCTGGAACCGGACTTTTTGTTGGTGGAATTCGCGGTTTGGAATATGCCTATAATCCAGATTTAGATGGTGAACAATCCATTCCAGACCCTGCCGGCCTTGACAAGATTGTTTCAAGCGACGTTTCTTTTACCGTAGACTTTCCTTATTACAAGAATGCAACAATTCTGAGATTGCTTAGAATGGAGAATGATTCCTTTGCTACAGTAGGAGAAGTTCTGCTAAAATAGTGTAAATATGCCATACGTTAGAATGCCCTGAATAGCAGGCTGCCAAAAACTAGGAGGACTATGATAAGGAAATATTGTCCTATGATTGACCGCATCCTTACTGGACTTTTGCGTTTTTTTATTGACTAAAACGGCTAAAGGTGCTAAATATAGGGTTTAGAGCCCCTAAAACGCCATTTTTGGTTTTGAATTTTTTGGTTATGCCCTCTCGTCGAAAAACGCAAAAGTCCAGTACTCCGGGTTATAAATTTAATGAATTTCTGCAGAGCATAAAAACAAAGGATTTAAATAGGGTCGCTTATGAAGATAATTTTTGCCATCGCGATTTTAATTATCCTATCTTCAGCTATGTTCTTGTTAGGATGCAGGCAGCAAGCCGATATAATCTCTGCGGAGCCCATTAGGGCTTGCGAAACTGATTCTGACTGCATCATTGCGGATTCCCTTAAATGCAACTGCAATTGTAAGGAAGCAATAGCTAAAGAAGATCTAGATTTCTGGAATGGGCAGATTGCCCTGCATGCTGGTGATGATTGCGAGTTTGAATGCGGTGCCTGCGATGATGAAGATGTTACAGAAGCAAGATGCGTTGATAATGTTTGCGAAAAAGCATATCCTGGGTATGTTCCAGATGAAAGGGTTTATGGGATGCCTGTTGAAGACAAATATGGCCAGCCATTGCTTCCCCTAATAGGCAACAGCAGCGTGCAGGAAAATAAAAACCCGCCCGAGGGAGCAGCTATTCCTTCGCTTCCCTCATTGCCTGTTTCAGGAGGCGGATAAAAATGAAAAAAACATTTTTAGTAATAATCGCGATGCTTTTTTTGTTGAGCTTTGCAAATGTTTCTTTTGCTGCTGACGAATTTGGCGCGGAGGGGGAAGAAAACATAGAAAATATTAATGACTCAAGCGAAACGCCAGAAAAAACAAGAACTTCTGAGCCAGAAATGACTTTTGATGCGGCAGTTTACACCCTAGCAGACACTATAAAGATAACAGTTCATGACGATGCTGTCAATAATGACGCAAATTCCAAGGAAATTATTGGAGTAAGGATTTCAAGCTCTACAAATCCAGATGGCAGGGTTTATGAGTTAGCCGAAACTGCCCCAGATTCCGGCATTTTTACATTAACCTTAGGTGTAGGGGATTTTATAAATAAGCAGGGAATTATAGTATTGCACTATACTTATTATAACGCCTCTGGGCATCAAAAAATATTGTCTTCTTTAGTTGAAGTAAGGGAATCAGCAATGGAGCCCGGAACCGCAGCCGGAAAAAAAGTTAGTGCAGCAAAAAAAGAAAACAACAAGGATGCCCCCTTCGCCAACTATAGAAAGGGCGCGATAAGAGTAAACCATAACTTAAGAAAAGGATGGAATATGATACAGGCAAAAAACTGGGTTGATTTGGGCAGCTGCAAGGGCAAGCTGTGGGGAGGCTATACCTTTTCTCCTGTCAGCAATCAATACTTCGGGGGCATAATGTCTGGAAACCATCTTGACTTCACAAAAGATGCTGCAAAAATGAAAAATGAGGCTGGCGAGGCTGCTTACTACCATCTAAGCAATCATGGCGGCGCCTTTGTTTATGCGTATGAAGACTGCGACATGACAATTGAGCTGCACAACAATTCTGGAAATTTCGTATTGGGCAAGGGATGGAACTTTTTCACTTTCCAGCCGCATATGGTTGGAAAGAGCTTTGGCGAAGCCTTGGGCCATTGCAGGTATTCTAAGTTTATAGCTTTCAACGCATGGAACCCAGATGAGCAGAACTGGTTCTGGGAACAGAACAATTTCCTAAAAGGGCCATTTTCAGATTATGAAGGCCTTGATGACAATGCAGAAATTGAGGAAAAGGCTGTTGGAGCGACTTATATAATCTATGTTCCAGAGGCATGCTCTCTTGCGCCATTAAGTCTGGGGGTTATAGTGGCTGATGAAGAGATTTCTGAAGAGGATTTTGAGCTGATTGCCTCTCCTGATATTTCCGTCTCAACAAAAACCGATGAGGAAAAGGAAAAAATCCTCAGCGCGGCAAAGAAGCAATTTAATCTGAGCAAAACAGCGTGCATTGAAATTGAGAAAGATAAGCAAGTGCTAGTCATAACAACAAAAAATACCACAAATACAACAAAAAAGAATCAATGCGATGATGGTGACCCAAAAACAAAAGACACATGCTACTTCGCTGGCGCCTTAGGAGTAAAGAGAAATGCGCAAGGGAAAGCAGAAGCCAGATGCTTGCATGGCTGGCATGAAAAGACACCTTGTGAATATGGCAGCCAATATCCAAAGGTAGAAGGGCAACGAAGTGGTCACAATTGCCCCCTTCGTGGTGCTGGTTCAGTGTGTATGTGGTCGTGGCTGCCTCTTGAAGAGAGAACGTGTGGTTATTTTAAGTGGGGAAAACCATGTGATGTTATCCCGATTGATGCTAAATATCTCGGTTCCACCGAAACTGCGCCAATCCCTCCACCTGGATGTTCAAAAGGATGAAGATGATTTTTAGGCTGGTTTTCTTGGCAACTTCGCCAAAAGCCGCAAGTCAAAGAATTGGGCGCAGAAACGCCAGAAATCCAAAGGATTTATAACCTTTATAAATCTAATGAATCTTTATCATTTTTAGTATAACTGTACAGCCCTTCAATCTGCCTCAATTTTGTTTTTTTGAATAAAAATTCCCTGAAATTATTGTCAACTTTAACGCCATGCAAGGATAATCCGGAATTAAGCTTTCCAAATAGTTTTTTTCCTTCTTTATCCAGGTCTGTCAATATTGCGCATTCTTTGTAATTATCAGAAACTTCCTCAATTACCTCAAATAAAGGCCTTTTGTTTAGTGTTACAATATTTTTCAGCTCTAATTCTTCCAAGGCTAATTTATCTTTAATGCCTTCCACAATCACGACAGCTGATGACTCTCTCAGCTTCTTGATGTTTTCCATTATCTCATCATAGTATTTATTCATTTTTATTTTATTTCCCTAATAAATATTTCTTATAATCTTGAATAATCCTATTATGGTCAAAACATAACTTTGGAATTTTGCTTAGTTTAAAAACCTTTACATCCCTGGCATCATCTTTTGCCTTTAACCTGCCATAGCCTTTTGCTATAAATACTGTACTTATGGTATGTCCTCTGGGGTCTCTTTTTGGATTTGAATAGCTATGCAATTGACAGATTAATTTAACTTTTAGGTTTGTTTCCTCTTTTGCTTCTCTTATTGCTGCTTTCTCAAGGCTTTCGTTATAGTCAACAAATCCGCCGGGCAGGGCATAGCCTTTAGGGTAGTTTTTCCTGTATATCAAAACAACCCCTCCCTTATACTCAATGATTATATCAACAACGGGCTTTGGCGATTTCTTCATAGAAAACAATAAATATTAAATAGTTAATAAATATTTTCGTTTAGGGGGGATTTGATGATAACCATTAGTACTGTTCTCAATCACTACAAAAGGGAAGATATACAAAACGAGATTATAAAAAATTCTCAGGACAGGGAAGTTGCCATTAAATTTGGGGATAGGGGGTTTGGCAAAAGACCAGATACCCTAAAATATCCTAGGGACATATTAGAATTGGCCAAGCAGGGAGCAACTTCTTTCCATGCTTCTGAGGAGTTATGGAAAAACCCCTTGCAATTAGACCCTTTATTAAAGAAAAAGGATTTGGAAAAATTAAGGATTGGTTGGGATTTAATCTTAGATATAGACTGCCCTTTTCTGGAATACAGCAAAATTGCTGTTGATCTGATAATCAAGGCATTAAAATACCATGGAATCAACTCAATATCATGCAAATTTTCAGGCAATCATGGTTTTCATATTGCTGTGCCATTTGAAGCCTTTCCAAAAATAGTGCATGACAAAGAAATAAAGGATCTTTTTCCTGATGGACCAAGAAAAATTGCCTTTTACCTGAAAGAGATGATAAGGAACCATTTGGCTAAGGGTATATTAAAAAACGAAACTATAGATATAATAGCCAAAAAAACAGATAAAAAGCCTAATGAACTGATAAAAAACAATCAGTTTGACCCATTCTCAATATTAAGCCTTGACACCCTATTGATTTCTTCAAGGCATTTATACAGAATGCCTTACTGCTTTAATGAAAAAAGCGGTTTAATATCAATACCAATAAATCCCGATAAAGTTTTAGAATTTAACAAAGCAATAGCCAACCCAAGGTATGTCAGAATCTCTAAATACAGCTTTTTAGATAAAAGCAAAATAGAAAAAAATGAAGCTAGAAAATTGATAGTGCAGGCATTTGACTTTGACACCAAGATAGAAGAAACTAAAATAAAAGAGGGTAAAACATATGAAATGCCGGCATTGGCCCTGCAAGAACAATTTTTCCCCCCATGTATAAAAAACATTCTAAGAGGGTTAGAAGATGGAAAGAAAAGGTCTCTTTTTGTTTTAATAAATTTTCTTAGCTCTGTTGGCTGGGATTATGATAAGATAGAAAAAACATTGAGGGATTGGAATAAAAGGAATAATGAGCCCTTAAGAGAGGTTTATTTAATCGGGCAGTTGAGATACCATAAACAGCAAAAGAAAAAAATATTGCCCCCTAATTGTGTTAATCAGATGTATTACAAAGATTTTGGCGTTTGTAAACCGGATAACTTATGTTCAAGAATAAAAAACCCAGTTAATTATAGCAGAAGAAAGACATTCTATCTCAACAAAGAAAAGCCTTAAAATAAGGGTTTTGTTAACTTGGTTAACAAATAAGTTTTTTTTGATTTAATGGATATTATTTTAAGCCTTTTTATGCCTCTATGTTAACTTGGTTAACAAATACGCAAAACAAGCTGGTCCAAAAAAAGAATTGGCTATAGTAAGGTTTATAAATAAGATTTGACTCCCATAGTAAAAACAAAACAGTGTTTAAATTACCTTAAAAAACATTTAAACACATTGGTAAACAAAACTAAGCCTGAAAAGAAGCTTTTCAGTACAGTGTTTTAGATAAACATCTGTTTCTAAAGAAATGCTTCAATAAAAGGCTTATTTATCCATTTTTAGAATCATATCAGCTTTATTTACATGACAAGGGGCGAATCAAAGCTAAAAAAATAGAAAAATGCCAACAACAAGGGTACCAAGACGGGGAAGTTTGCAATTTTGGCCTAGAAAAAGGGCTAAACGCATCTACCCTAGGGTTAGATGCTGGGCTGATATTAAAGAGGTAAGGCCTTTAGGATTTGCTGGTTACAAGGTTGGTATGACTCATATTATTGTTGCAGATAACAGAAAAAATTCATTAACCAAAGGAGAGGACATTAGTTATCCAATAACCATCATTGAATGCCCCCCTATTAAGGCTGCTTCTATCCGTTTTTACAAAAATAAAACAGATGGCCTAAAACTTGTTTCTGAAGTTTTTGCTGCTGATCTTGACAAGGAGTTGGAAAGGAAAATTATTCTCCCAAAAAAGGTCAATAAAAAAATTGATGATATAAAGGATTATAATGATATAAGGCTGTTGGTCTACACACAACCAAAATTAACTGGGATAGGAAAGAAAAAACCGGAGATATTTGAGGTTGCTATAGGCGGAACTAAAGAAGAAAAATTAAAATTTGCTCAAGAGAAATTAGGAAAAGAAATAACCATCAAAGATGTTTTCAAAGAGGGGCAACAGTTGGATATACACTCTGTTACAAAAGGAAAGGGTTTTCAAGGGCCAATGAGAAGATTTGGTATTGGTTTAAGGTCACATAAATCAGAAAAAGCAAAAAGAAATCCTGGTTCATTAGGAGCTTGGTGCGGCCAGGGGCATATGATGTGGAGAGTGGCCCATGCCGGGAAGATGGGTTACCACACAAGAACGGAATATAACAAATGGCTGATAAAAATAGGGGATAAAATAGAAGAAATCAACCAAAGGGGCGGCTTCTTGAATTATGGCAATATAAAAAACACATATATACTGGTTAAGGGTTCAACAGGCGGTCCTATCAAGAGGATAGTTAGATTAAACTACCCCATCAAAGAGAATCAAAGGATCCCAAAAGAAGCTCCAATAATACAATATATCAGCTTAAGAAAATGAAACTAAAGGTATACTCATTAGAAAAAACAGAAAGCGGCGAAATTGAATTGCCAAGCCAGTTCGATGAAGAGTTCAGACCAGATTTGATTAAAAGGGCGTTTATTGTTATACAAAACAATAAAAGGCAGCCATATGGCGCTAAAGAAGATGCTGGCAAAAGGGCATCTGCTGTCCTATCAAGGAGAAGGCATGACTATAGGGGCTCTTATGGCCATGGAATTTCCAGAGTCCCAAGGAAGATAATGAGCAGGAGGGGGGAAAGGATGAACTGGGTTGGTGCATTTGCTCCTGGAACAGTTGGCGGAAGGAGGGCACACCCGCCTAAATCTGAAAAAAATTGGAAAAAGGATATTAACAAGAAAGAAAGAAGAAAGGCGATAAGAAGTTCTATTAGTGCTACAATATTAAGCGAGACCGTAAAAAAACGGGGCCATATTATTCCTAACAATTACCCTTTTATTATCGAATCAAAAATAGAAGCAATAGAAAAAACAAAAGATGTAAAAAAAATATTAGAAAAATTTGAACTAAAAAAAGAGTTAGACAGGATTAAAAAAAAGATAAGGCCGGGAAAAGGGACAAGGAGGGGGAGGAAGTATAGGATAAATAAGGGCCCGCTTTTTGTAGTGTCAAAAAAGTGTAATTTAATCAATGCTGCTGCAAATATTGCTGGTGTGGATGTTACTGAAGTAAAAAATTTGAACGTGGAATTGTTGGCACCCGGAGCGAATGCCGGTAGATTGACTTTGTGGACAGATTCTGCCATAAAACTTTTAGAAGAAAAAAAATTGTTTAAGTGAAAAAAATGGAACCATATGAAGTAATAAAATATCCGCTTTCAACTGAAAAATCGATAAGATTGATGGAAGCTGAAAATAAGTTGATATTTGTAGTAGACAAAAAGGCAAACAAAAAAGACATTAAAAAATCTATTGAAACTGCATTTAAGGTTAAGGTAAAAGAGGTAAAAACATTTGTTTTTGGCGGGGAAAAAAGGGCATATGTCAAATTTTCAGATGAAACCCCTGCAATTGATATTGCAACACAGCTGGGTTTAATGTAGGGTTGTGATATGGGAAAAAATTTAATTCAACAAGCGAGAGGAAAGGGCGGCCCTAGGTACAGGGCTCCGAGTTTTAAGTATAAAGGAAAAATAGGTTATATCAGCCCACTTGACAAGAATATTAATGGGAAAGTAATTGATTTAATACACTGTCGTGGCCATAGTAGTCCCTTAGCGCATATAAAATATGAAGACGAAAAAGAAAACATTATTCCAGCACCAGAGGGTATCAAAGTGGGGGATAATATCGAGAACGGCAATAATGTTGAAATAAAAATCGGAAATACCTTGCCATTGAAAAATATTCCTGAAGGTACATTAATTTATAACATAGAAGGCAATCCTGGAGATGGAGGCAAATTTGTCAGAGCTGGTGGTGTGTTTGCAAGGGTAATAACCAAAATAGAGGATGGTGTTACAATTTTGCTTCCCTCAAAAAAAGAAAAAAAGTTTAGGCCAGACTGCAGAGCAACTATTGGCACAATAGCAGGCAGTGGAAGAACGGAAAAGCCTTTCTTGAAGGCAGGAACTATGTATTATGCAATGAAGGCCAGGAATAGGTTGTGGCCAAAAACAAGCGGAACATCTATGAATGCTGTAGATCATCCGTTCGGAGGTTCATCATCCACCCATAAAGGAAGACCAACACAAGCCCCAAGAAACGCTCCGCCTGGAAGAAAGGTTGGTAAAATAGCGCCAACAAGAACAGGAAGGAAAAAGAGATAAAAATGGCAAAAAAAGAATTTATATACAAAGGAAGGGCCATTGAAGAATTGAAAAATATGGATTTGAAAGAATTTTCAGAATTATTGCCAGCAAGACAAAGAAGAAAAATAAAAAGAGGATTTACAGAACAGGAGAAAATACTATTGAAAAATATTAAAGCTAAAAAGAAGAACATAGAAACACATTGCAGGGATATGATTGTATTGCCTGAAATGGTTGGGATGGTTATTAAGATTTACAATGGCAAGGAGTTTACTCCTGTGACAATAATTGAAGAGATGATAGGCCATTATTTTGGTGAGTTTGCCCTAACAAGAAAGAAAGTAGAGCACAGCGCTCCTGGAATCGGAGCTACTAGATCAAGTGCTAGCCTATCGGTTAAATAAAATGGCTCAATACAAATATGCAATCAAAAGTTTTGATAAGGAACACATGGCAAGGGTAGCCGGAAGAGCCCTTCCAATATCAACCAAATATTGTGTAGAGGTTTGTAATTTTATTAGAAATAAATGGGTTGGTGATGCAAAAAAAATTTTAAACGAAGTCATCCAAAAGAAGAGAGCGGTGCCCCTAAGAAGATTTAACAAAGATATAGGCCACAAAAAATCAATTGGCCCCGGTAGGTATCCAATCAAAGTTTCCAAGGAGATCATAACATTATTGGATGGTGTTGAAGCTAATGCGCAATTTAAGGGTTTGAATACGGCTGATTTAATGATAAGCCACATCTGTGCTAATAGGTCAGCTAAACAGTGGCACTATGGCAGACAAACAAGAAGAGTAATGAAAAGGACCGATGTTGAAATTGTTGTTGAAGAAAGAAAAAAAGAGGATAAAAAAGAAAAAAGGGCCAAAGAAGTGATTAAAAAATGATTGAAAGAAAATTCATTGCTCAAAAAATGAAAGAATTTCAAATACAGGAGTTTGTTTCAACTAACCTAAAAAATGTAGGTCATTCTCATACAAAAATGCAAAGAACCCCGTTGGGAGAAAAAATAATAATTTATGCTTCAAGGCCGGGTTTAATCGTTGGAAGAAAGGGGGAAAATATCAGGGGGCTTACAAAATTGCTAAAGAAAAAGTTCAACTTGGAAAACCCGCAAATAGAGATTAACGAGGTAGAAAATGTTAATCTGGATGCGCATATAATGGCTGAAAGGATTGTTGACTCATTAGAAAAATTTGGCACTAACAAATTCAAAGGGATTGGCCATAAGATTATGACAGACGTTATGAATGCTGGTGCTCGTGGAATAGAAGTGATAATTAGTGGCAAAATACCAAGCAGCAGGGCCAAATCTTGGCGTTTTTATTCGGGTTATTTAAAAAAATGTGGGGATATAGCGTTAACCGGTGTGGATATAGCTTATGCTTCAGCTAAACTAAAAACAGGTATTGTTGGGGTTAAAGTCAGCATAATGCCCCCAAATACTAAGTTGCCTGATGACATCCAAATTTTAAAAGAGGAGGAGAGAACTAAAAAAACAGAAGAGGAGAAAAAAGAAGAAACTCCCACAAATGAAGAAAAAAAGGATGAAAGCGAAAAACCGAAAAAGAAAAGAAAAAGTAAGCCCAAAAAGTTAAAAGAGGAAAACAAGAATGACGCTCAAGATAAGGGAAATAAAAGCAATGAGTAAAGAAGAGCTAACAGCCAAGTTGGAAGAGCTTAGAAAAGAATTAGTTAAAAATAATGCTCAGATTGCAACTGGAACAACGCCAAAAAACCCAGGCCAGATAAAAGAAATAAAAAAAACAATTGCAAGAATTTTGACTGTTATAAATCAAAAAAAATTTGATGGAAAATTAAAAAATAATATGGAGGAAAAGAGAAAGGATGAGTGAAATTTGCTCAAAGTGTGGGCTTCCAAAAGAGCTCTGCGTTTGTGAGTCTATAGCAAAAGAAAGCCAAAAAATCAGAGTTTATGTGGAAAACAAGAAATTCAACAAAGTATACACCATAGTAGAAGGGATAGATGAGAAAGAGATTGATATAAAAGAAGCGGCTAAAAAGTTGAAGGCAAAGTTTGCTTGTGGCGGCACAGTAAAAAACGGCAAAATAGAGTTGCAAGGGAATCACAAACAAAAAGCAAGGAATGCTTTAATTGAGGTTGGTTTTACGCCAGAAACTATAGAAATCCAGTAATTGATTTAAAGTTCCAATTAGAGCAAAGTAAGAGGAGTATAAACACTAAAGAGCCGTTAAGAGGAAAACATAGAGGGTAAAATTTTGGTGATAAACCAAGAAGAAAAAATCAAATTAAAATTACGGTGAATTAAATGCCAAAAATTGTATTAGATGTAAAAGAACCAAAAGAGAAATGTGAAGATGAAAATTGTCCTTTTCATGGTAGCTTAAGGTGCAGAGGGCGTACCTTCATTGGAACAATCATCTCAACTAAAATGCATAAAACAGCGGTTGCAGAATCTGTAAGGAAGCATTATATAAAAAAATATGAGAGATATGAAAAAAGAAGAACCAAGATTAAAGCTCATAATCCATTATGCATAAACGCAAAAGAGGGGGATATAGTAAGGATGATGGAGTGCAGGCCATTAAGTAAGACAAAAAATTTTGTTATAATAGAAAAGATGGGCAAAGAAAAAGGCTTTAAAGAGAGGATAGAAGCATTGGAAGCGGCTAAATTTAAGGAAACTAAGAAAGAGTTGGAAAAAGAAGAAGGAGAGGAACAAGATGCAGCCGGTGAAAGCTAGAATAACAAGAGCGTTGCCAGTTTATTCAGAAATTGAAACGTGTGATAATTCAGGAGCTAAATTAATCAAGATATTCACAATAGTGGGCTTTAAGGGCACAAAAGGCAGAAGGTCTGCTGGAGGCGTCGGTGACTTAGTCATGGCTTCCGTAAGAAGAGGAAGACCTGATATGAGAAAACAGGTTGTATTTGCAGTTATTGTGAGACAGAAGAAGGAATATAGAAGAGCAGACGGAATGAGAATCAAGTTTGAGGATAATGCCGCAATTATTTTGAAAGATGATAAAAGAACACCAAAAGGAACCATATTCAAGGGGCCAATAGCAAAAGAAGCTTGTGAAAGATGGCCAGGTATAGCAAAAGTTGCTAGGATTGTTGTATAAAATGAAAAAAGAATTTTCAATAAATTGGAAAAGGAGCAAAATACCAAAAAAACAGCGTAAATATAGGTATATGGCTCCCCTTCACATAAAACAAAAATTTTTGCATGTTCATCTTTCAAAAGAGTTAAAGAAAAAATACAATAGAAGGAACCTTGGTTTAAAGAAAGGTGACAAGGTTAAGATGGTTAGAGGGCAATTCAAGAAACAAATGGGAAAGGTGGATAGGATTGACTTAAAAAGAACCAAAGTGTATATTAGTGGGATAGAAATCATAAAAAAAGATGGGAGCAAAACTAACTACCCAATTGATCCATCAAATTTGGTTATTACCGAATTAAATCTTGATGACAAGATGAGACAAAAAATATTGGACAGAAAACTAAAGACAGAGGAAAAAAAGTAAAATGTCAAAAGCACATTTAAAACGATTGACAATACCCGAATCGTGGCCTATAAGCAAAAAAGGGATCAAATTTGTTACAAGACCAAATCCGGGGCCTCACTCAACAAAGGTTAGCATGCCCCTAAATTTGATTCTAAAGGAAATGTTAAATTATGCTAAAAATAACAGGGAAGTGAAAACAATATTGTTTAACAAGGGTGTGTTTGTCGATGGAAAAAGAATAAACGATTACAGGCATGCTGTTGGATTGTTAGACAGCATCGAAATTCCTGAAATAAAAAAATGTTTTAGGGTTATAATTGACAAAAAAGAAAAAATCAAATTAGTAGAGATTGAAAAAAAAGAAGCGATTATAAAACTGTGTAAAATAAACAATAAAACAAAAGTGAAAGGAAAAACACAACTCAACCTCTATGATGGGAGGAATATCTTTGTAGATAATGACGATTATAAAACAGGTGATAGTTTAGTTTTAGAATTGCCAAAACAAGAAATCAAAGGGCATATAAGATTAGATAAAAATAAGCTAGTCTACCTAATTGGTGGGAAGCATACGGGCGAATTTGGGACTATAATGGGCATAAGTTCTAATAAAATCACATATAAAAGAGAGGATGGTGAAACAATTGAAACTTTAAAAAAATATGCCTTTGTGATTGGTGAGGATAAACCAGCCATAAAAATAAGACAGTAAAATGAACACAATGAGAGAAATAAAAATTGAAAAACTAACATTAAACATAGGCGCTGGTAAAGACCAGACTAAATTGGAGAAAGGGATGTTACTTTTAAAAAATTTAACAGACATTACTCCGGTTAAAACAGTAACCTCAAAAAGAATTCCAAATTGGGGTTTAAGGCCGGGCTTGCCTATTGGCTGCAAAATAACATTAAGGAAAGAAAAAGCGAAAGAGCTATTAATAAAATTATTAGATGCAAAAGACAACAAACTAAAAGAGACCCAGTTTGATAATGAGGGGAATGTGGCCTTTGGGATTCATGAATATATAGACATACCACAAGTTAAGTATGATCCTAAGATAGGCATTATGGGCCTAGAAGTCTGTATTACCTTAGAACGGGCTGGTTTTAGGATTAAGAGACGGAAACTTATGAAAAGGAAAATACCAACAAGGCATAAAATCAAGAAAGAGGAAGCAATAGATTTTATGAAAAAGAAGTTTAACATCAACATAGGTGGTGAAGAATGAGTTATAGTAATTATGAAAAAATGTTCAAGCAGTTAAAGGCTAAGCCAGCCAAGTTAAAGAAATATATAAAGCATAACAGCCCTAAAGAAAGGAAGTTTGGCATTAGTGTAAATAGATGCAAAAGATGCGGTAGGATGGGTGGTCACATAAGTAAATATGGTTTAAGTCTTTGTAGGCAGTGTTTCAGGGAAATAGCAACCAAGTTGGGATTTAAAAAGTATAATTAAGGTGAAAAAATGTCATTAAACGATACATTGTCAAACGCATTATCCTTAATATTAAACAATGAAAAGATAGGAAAGAGCAAATGCATGATTAAACCTGTGTCTAAAGTTATAAAAAAAGTGCTGGATATAATGAATGAAAATAATTATATTGGCGATTTCACAGAGATTAAAGATGAAAAGGGCAATATCCTGGTGGTCAATTCGTTAGGCAATATAAACAAATGTGGTGCAATAAAGCCAAGATATTCTGTTAAAAAAGATGAATTTGAGAAATTTGAAAAAAGGTATCTGCCCGCAAAGGATATTGGCATCCTGTTTGTTTCGACCACATCGGGAATAATTACACATTATGATGCAAAAAAAAGGGGGTTAGGTGGCAGGTTATTGGCTTATTGTTATTAAAACCCAAAAAACCGAAGATTTTTGGGTGCCAAAATCCTGAAAAATCGCAAAGCGATTTTGGGACACCAGAAATTTGTTTAAAACAAATTTCTAAGTGATTCCGGAGGAATTTTTAAGCATGGGAAAGAAAAAAAAGATATTAATAGAGGAAATCGAAATACCCAAAGAAGTTGAGGTTAGTATAGATAAAGTCACAATCTCTATTAAGGGCAAAATGGGGGAAATAAAAAGAAGATTAGCTAGCAAAAAAGTAGAGTTATCCAAACAGGAGAATAAGGTGGTAATATCAGCTAAAAAAACATCCAAAAGAGAGAAAAAAGTGATAAACAGCTTTAAAGCCCATATAAAAAATATGATTAGGGGGGCAACAGAAGGCCACAGATACGAATTAAAAATATGTTCAGGTCATTTCCCAATGAATGTTTCTGTTAATAATAAAGAGTTTAGCGTTAAGAATTTTTTAGGTGAAAAAATACCTAGGACATTTAAGATAAAAGAGGGTGTTGATGTCAAAGTTGAGGGGGATAAGGTTATTGTTGAAAGTATAGACAAAGAGTTGGCCGGTCATGTCAGTTCTGATATTGAACAACTTACTAGAAGAACAAAATATGATACTAGAATCTTTCAAGATGGGATATATATAACAAACAAAGATGGCAAAGAATTAAAATGAAGCAAGAGCTACTAAGTTTAAGGATAAAAATAAAATCAAAAAAGCCGAAATTTATCAGACAGGATGCTCATAAAAAAGCTGAAATTTCTAAAAAATGGATAAGACCCAAAGGGATACATTCCAAGATGAGGCATAATTTTAAAGGGTACCGCAGATCAGTTTCAAGTGGATGGGGTTCACCAAAAAAGGTAAGGGGTTTGCATAAATCAGGATTAAAAATGGTTAACATTCATTCATTATCGGAGCTTGAAAGGATAGACAAGGGAAATGAGGGCATTATAATAGGAAAAGATGTTGGATTAAGAAAAAGATTGCTAATTGTCAAAGAAGCTGCTAATGATGGAATTAAAATATTAAATATAAGGGATGTAAATCAATTCATAAAGGATAGTGAAGAGCAGATTAAGAAGAAAAAAGAAGAAAAAATAAAAGAAGGAAAAGAGAGAAAGGAAAAAATAAAGGAGAAGGAGGAAAAGATTAAGGAAAAGAAAGAATTGGTTGATAAAATAGAGAAAGAAGAGGAAAAGATTAAGGAAAAGAAAGAGAAAGATAAAATTCTTACCAAAAAAGATTCAATGTGATTATGATGGAACTAAAAATACAAAAAAGACTTGCTGCTGGCGTACTAAATTGCTCCGAAAAAAGGGTATGGTTTGACTCCAACAGATTGGAGGAGATAAAAGAAGCGATAACAAAAGTTGATATTAGGGGGCTGATTGATGATAATGCCATAAAAAGAAAAGCTGTAAAGGGCGTTTCAAGAGTTAGAGCAAGAAAAAGGATTTTACAGAGAAGGAAAGGAAGACAAAAGGGATTTGGCTCTAGGAAAGGTAAAAGAACGGCTAGGTTACCCAAAAAGGAAGCATGGATGGATAGGATTAGGGCTCAAAGAAAGCTTCTTAAGGAGCTGAGAATCAATAAACAAATCAATAAAAAAACATATAGGGACATTTATTTGAAATGCAAGGGTGGTTTTTTCAGAAGTAGAAGACATATAATGTTATATTTGGAGGAACACGGCTTTAAAAAATGACCCATAGAAAAAGATATAACGTGCCTTTTAAAAGAAAGAGGTTAGGAAGAACAAATTATAAGAAAAGATTAAAGATACTGCTATTTGGAAAATTAAGGCTGGTGGTTAGGAAATCATTGGATAATATAATGGCACAAATTATAGAATACAACCCCGAAGGGGATAAAGTGATATTGGCAGCCCATTCAAGAGAACTTGATAAGTTGGGTTGGAAGATAAACAAAGGAAACATCCCAACTGCTTATCTCGTTGGTTTATTATTGGGGCAAAAGGCAAAAAGGCAAAAAATTGAGGAATTAGTTCTTGATTTAGGACTTAATGATTCTATAAGGGGTTGCAGGATATATGCTGTGCTAAAAGGGCTTATTGATGCTGGAATAAGGATACCTCATTCAGAAGAGATATTGCCGTCAAAAGAAAGAACAGAGGGTATACACATAGTGAATCATGCTAAAATTTTAAGGAGTAATAAGGAGGAATACGAAAAAAGGTTTGGTGGTTATATCAAAAATAAGATAGATATTAATGAGATACCCAATTTATTTGAAGAAACAAGGAAAAAGGTAGTTGAGGTAGGAAAAAATGGATAAAGACGAGAACAAAGAGGAGGAAGAAATTCTAGAGATACCTGGGGAGAAGATCGAAAAAGAAATAAAAAGGGAAGGCTTTGATAAAGAGGGCTGGAAGCCAAAAACCTCATTGGGTAAAAAAGTCAAAAATAACGAGATTAATGATATTGGAGAGATATTAGATAAAGGATTGAAAATATTAGAACCTGAGATAGTAGACCTGCTCTTACCCCATTTAAATGTGGATTTATTGTTGATAGGGCAGTCAAAAGGTAAATTTGGTGGTGGCCAAAGAAGGGTATTCAAGCAAACACAGAAAAAAACATGCGAAGGCAATAAACCAAAGTTTGCCGCATTTGCGGTTGTTGGAAACGAGAATGGTTATGTTGGTGTTGGATATGGAAAAAGCAGAGAGACAGTCCCTGCAAGGGAAAAAGCAATAAGAAATGCTAAACTCAACATAATAAAGATAAGAAGGGGCTGTGGCTCCTGGCAGTGTGAATGCAAAGAACCCCATACTACCCCTTACAGCGCAAAGGGCAAATGCGGTTCTGTTGAGATTGTGCTTATACCTGCACCAAAAGGAACAGGATTGCGTGTAGAATCAGAATGCCAAAAAATCCTAAAATTGGTGGGGATAAAAGATGTTTGGTCTAGGACAAGCGGGCAGACAAGGAGTAAGAACAATTTGATTTACGCTTGTATAGATGCATTAAAACAATTAGTCAAAACAAAGATTCAGTCAAAAGATATTGAAAAATTAGGTATAGTAGACGGAGAGATAATTAAGAAAGAAGAAGCTGCTGTACTAGAAGAAGAGGATAAAAACGATGAATGAAAATAATATAGGTTTAGAAAAAAACAGGAAATCAAAAAAGATAGCTATTATTAGGGTGAGGGGTACAACTGGGGTGATGAAACCAGTCAAAGACACCCTGAATATGCTCAGACTCTATAAGAAAAATTGTTGTGTAGTCTTAAATGATGGCCCAAATATAATTGGAATGATCAAAAAAGCCAAAGATTATATAACATGGGGAGAGATAGACGATGAAACCTTAAAATTATTAACCAAAAAGAGGGGGGAAAAAACAAAGGACGAGGAAGGTAAAGAAACTATTAAACCTTTTTTTAGGTTAAATCCGCCAAGAAAAGGATTTGGCAGAAAAGGAATTAAATTGCCTTTCGGCGTTGGTGGAGCATTGGGAGACAGAAAAGATAAGATAAATGATTTAATTAAAAGGATGGTTTAAATGGTTGTTTATAAAAGAAAAAAGAATACAAGGCAAAGGGGCTCTCATACCCATGGCTGGGGATCCAAGAAAAAGCATAGAGGAGCTGGCCATAGGGGGGGAAGAGGCATGGCCGGTTCTGGCAAGAGGGCTGACCAAATAAAACCCTCTTTATGGAAAGAGAGATATTTTGGAAAGTTTGGTTTCAAGAAAAAGGGTGTAAAGGAAGACATAAAATCCATAAACATATGCGTTATTGATGAAAAAATTGGGGATTACATATCAAAAAAATTGATTGTAAAAGAAGATGATTTTTATGTTGTTGATTTAGAAAAGCTCGGTTATAACAAATTGTTAGGAAATGGAAGAATAAAAAGAAAGTTCAAAATAACAACGCCCTATGCTTCTAAAAAAGTGATTGAGCGAATCAAAAATGCCAATGGTATAGTTGTATTGACTAAACCACATAAATCAGAAGTTTCCCAACCTAAAGAGAAGGCAGAGGTAAGATAAGATGTCTTTGTGGAGTACAATAATCAACAATTTACCTGAAGTTGGCGGCCCCACTCAAAAAAAGCTTAGCTTTAAGGAGAAGCTAAAATGGACTGCTATGATTCTGGTTATTTACTATATATTGGGCTTATTGCCCCTGTTTGGTTTAGCTAAAAATGCCTTAGAAAGGTTTGAGTTTCTATCCATTGTTCTGGCTGCCCAATTCGGTTCTATAATATCTTTAGGTATTGGCCCTATTGTTACAGCATCTATCGTTTTACAATTATTAAATGGTTCGGGTATAGTTAAATTTGACCTAACAACAACCGAAGGAAAAAAGACCTTTCAAGGTGTACAAAAATTATTAGCAATATTTTTTATTATATTTGAAGCAACAATTTATGTGTCAATGGGCGGATTAAGCACCGGGCAATATTATAATCCTGCAACAAATCAATTTTTAATTGAGGCTGTTCCTGGGGCAATCGCCCTTAGTGCCAGCATGGTAACTACACTCAAATTTTTATTAATTTTCCAATTATTTATTGGAGGGATGATGATATTGTTTATGGATGAGGTGGTAAGCAAATGGGGTTTTGGTTCTGGTATCAGCCTATTTATTGCAGCAGGTGTTTCACAGAGCATATTTATACAGGCTTTTAATTGGTTGCCAGGCCCAACGGGTCTGAAAGGTATAACTTATTCAATTGGGGCTGTTCCAGCGTTATTCCAGAGTTTGGCTGCTGGTGATCCGACAACAGCCGGAATAAAACTTGCTGCCCTGATATCAACTATACTTGTTTTTGTAATTGTGGTTTATGCTCAGGCAATGAAAGTAGAAATCCCTCTAAGCTTTGGTAGAATCAGGGGTCATGGGATAAGGTGGCCGTTGAGTTTTATTTATACATCTAACATCCCTGTCATATTGGTTGCTGCTTTATTGGCAAATGTGCAGCTGTGGGGGCGATTATTGCAAAATTGGGGGCATCCATTGCTTGGGACATTCTCTGCTGGTGGGCAACCTATAAGTGGCTTTGTTCTTTGGATACAGGGTGTTGATATAGTAAGGTCAATAATAGAGAAAAAAACATTCCTGATAGGTGCTGCTCCTTATATGCAGTCATTGGTTTATATGCTGTTTATGGTTGTTGGCTCAATGATATTTTCAATATTCTGGGTTCAAACAGCTGGAATGGATGCCAAAAGCCAGGCAAGACAGATGATGGCTTCTGGTTTGCAAATACCTGGTTTTAGGAAGGACCAAAGAGTTTTAGAAAGATTATTAAATAGATATATATGGCCGCTAACAATAATGGGTGGTTTATCTATTGGTTTTTTAGCAGCATTGGCTGATTTAACTGGTGCTTTATCAAGAGGCACAGGTATATTATTGGCTGTTATGATTGTGTACAGGCTTTATGAAGAAATAGCCAGGCAGCATATGATGGATATGAACCCAATGATGAGAAAGTTCATAGGAGGTATATGATGCCAATATTAGATCCTTTATTTAATCCCTTACTGCAACTATCTGCGTTTTGGATAGTGTTTATAATAAGCTTTGTTGTGGCTGTGCTTATTATTGTAATTTACAAGTTTACCACCAATCAAGATTTGATGAAGCAATTAAAAGAAGAGATGAAATCATTGCAAAAAGAAATGAAAGAGTTAAGGGCGCACCCCGAAAAGATGCAGGAAGTGCAGAAGAAAGCCATGAAGACTAATATGAGATATATGTCCCACTCCATGAGGAGCACTTTAATAACCTTTATCCCAATAATTATCATCTTTGGTTGGATGAACATCCATATAGCTTATGATCCTCTACTGCCTGGACAAGATTTTACAACTACTGTTGTGTTCGAGAAAGGTGCTGCTGGTGGTATCACATTAAAGGTTCCAGAGGGTGTAACCCTTAATGGCAATGCAACCAAATATATAGAAGACAGTGAAGTTAAATGGCTCTTAAATGGCGAATCTGGAGAATATTTGCTGGAATATGAGTTTGACAATAAGGTTTATATAAAGGAAGTTTTGATTACAAATGAACAAGCATATAAACCAGTTATTAAGGGAAAAAAATTTTTTGGTGGATCTGATGGGAACTCCCTTCCAAAAGACAGCCCTTTAAAAATGATTAAAACGGATAATAAGCCAAAAAAAGTATTAAACCTATTCGGATGGAAAATTGGGTGGTTAGGAGCATATATCATCTTTTCCTTGATATTTAGTATATTGCTAAGAAAGATATTTAAAGTGTATTAGGGTGAGGAAAATGCCAAAACGCAGCTATAGATCAAGATCAATAAGAAAAATTTATATAAAAACACCCGGAGGAAAAACAGTTATTCATTATGAGAGAAAAAAGCCAAAAAAGGCACATTGTGGTAGTTGTGGCGCTATACTGAAAGGTGTTCCTAGGGAAAGACCTTACAAACTTAGAAAATTAGCTAAAACTCAAAGAAGGCCAGAAAGGCCCTATGGCGGTGTCCTTTGCTCCAAATGTGCTCGTTTATTGTTTATCCGAGAGGCAAGAAAATGATAGAAATCGGAAGATTGTGCTTGAAAATAGCGGGAAAAGAATCCGGAAAAAAATGTGTGATAGTTGATGTTATAGACGACAGTTATGTTATGGTAGATGGTGATGTAAAAAGAAAAAGATGTAACATAAAGCATTTGGAGCCTTTAGAGGGAACAATTAAAATAGAAAAAAATGCTTCTCACGATATGGTTGTCAAGGAATTCAAGAAATTGGCTATAGAAATTAAAGAGAGCAAGCCAAAAGAAAAGAAAGAAAAGCCAAAAAAAATAAGAGGAAAGAAAGAAAAAGTTGAAGTTAAAGAGGAGAAGCCAAAAAGAAAGGCATTATTAACAGTAGGTGCTAAAAAAGAGAAGAAAGAAACAAAAGCCAAGACTACAGAGAATAAAAAAGAAAAACCTGATAAACCCAAGGAAGAAAAGAAAGTTAAGAAAAAAATTGTTAAAGAGAATAAAAGCTAAATAGCCTTAAAATAGCTAATTTTTTATACTAATCCTTATTATATTGTATATAATGGCATACGCAACAGACATAATAGAGGATTCATTTAATAGAACAAGAGAGGCATTGTTCAAGCCTTTTAATTTAAAGAAATGGCTAAAGCTTGGATTTGTGTCTTTTATGGGTGCAAGACAAGGAAATCTTAATAATTTTAGGCTGGATAATAGTTTTAATAAAGTGAGTAATATCTCCAATTTCATTAAAAAGTGGTGGGCTCCCCTTCTTGGTTTTGGTGTGATGATTGGTGTTATATGGAGCGTTTTACAAAGCATTTTTTATTTTGTGTTTATAGATTCAATAGTCAAAAACAAAGTAGAAATCAAAAAAAGCTTTAAGAAAAATGGGTATGTGGGCATTTCACTTTTTTTGTTTAGATTGACCATAGGGATGATATTCCTTACAATTATTGGATTGTTATCATTGCCTTTATTAATGCCCCTCATCCAAAATTTCAATAACCTAAGTTGGGATATAATAAGTATACCCTACCTTATATTGTTTATTATGTTATTTGTGGTAATGATTATTTTTCTTGGCCTTATTCATTTTGTTGTTAACAACATGGTGGCTGTTGATATGTATTATAGGAACATAAAATTTACTGCAGCATGGAAACAGGTTATTAAACTGGTCAAGAAAGAATTGAAAGAGGTATTTATATATTTTTTAATGAAAATTGTACTGGGGATAGCTGGTGGTATTTTAGCTTTGATATTGATTCTGCCTTTAATGGTGATAATGTTTGCCTTCTTTTTTATGGTGGGTATTGTTGGTGCCTTCAGCCAATTCTTAGCATTACCTACTACGTTGATAGTGATATTTGTTGTTATAGGTTTTATTGGCTTACTAATATTTGGGTATATAGCAGCTGTTATAACATTGCCAATAGATGTATTTTTCATTAACTATATGCTTTTATTCTTTAATAAATTGATTGAGAACAATAAGGGATTACTGCATTGACTCAAACAAATTGGTTAGATTTAATTCAAATCCGACAACAGGAACCTCTAAACCATGATTGTCAAGAACATTTGGCGAAATCTCTCCAATATAAGCCACTTTTTTTCCATTAACTATTACTCTGCCAACCCTGCCAGGGATAAAACTGTTATGCTCTGTTTCCTCTATAGTATATTTTAAATTTAAGGCTTTCATTAAAGAGTCTAAAGCCTGCCTTATTTCTGTATAATCAGCAACATTATTAGCTGAAACTAAGGCAATTCTTCTATAATCTCTAATTTCATCCCCTTTTCTAACTGCTACCGGGCCTTCTTCAAATATTTTTTGCGGATATTCAGAGTGCTTATTCTTTGACAGCACATCTAACAAAACGGGCAATATCCATGTTCTCAAGCAAGAATATGTCTCTGACATGAAATTTTCTATTTCAACAGTCCCAAAATCCCCTATATCTGCTTTTTTATAAAGAATTTCTTTGTTTGTTAAGATTGGGGAAATAATCTCTTGATAACCTAAGCCTATAATAGTGTCCCTAACCTTATCCACAAATTCTATAATTTTAAATGTTGAACCTACCGTTAAGGTTGTTAACGGTAACTCGTTTATTTTATCGTAGCCATAAGCTATGGCAATATCCTCTATTATATCAACTGGATGCAGAATATCTCCCCTGTAAGGGGGGATCTTTATTTTACCAGCAAGATAGTCATATTGCATTTTTTCTAATAACCTTTTTATGTTATAATCCTCCAAATCTAATCCCAGGAATGAATTTATCATTTCTTTCTTTAGTTTGATTGTTTCATCAAACAAATAGGGTGTTGTTATTGTTTTTGTTGGGTATTTAACAGCAACGGAATATATTGTAAAGCCCCTCTCGTACAAAGCTTGTGCAAATATATTTGTTGCTAACAAAACAGCATCCAAACTAGTGCCAGTAGCCTCAAAGAATAAATCCCCATCCCCTTCCTCTATTTTACCCGTTGTTGCTGAGTTAATAATTGGGGGGAAGCTTAAAACAGAATTTTTGGAATCAATTAATATGGGATATTTCTTTGCATCCTTTAAAATCCATGCATAATCCTTCCCTTTAGGATGTTCTTCAACTATTTCCTGCTGTGTCATCTCTTTCCTGAAATCAAGAGGGATAAATTTTACAGATTCGGGATCGGTTGCCTTATAATAAACAGGGAAATTAATTTTACCATATTGATAAACACCAATTGCTACCTTTTCCCTTCTTCTTCCATAATTCTCGCATAATTTTTCCTGTAATTCAATCATCTGTTTTATCAGATAATCATTAATCTTATGGCCCTTTGCAACAAAAGCAGCAACATATGGCCTCACATTACTCACTGACTTATCAACTATAAGCTTATAATCTGATTTGTTTATTTTTATTTTTGGAATTCCTTTCTGCTTTCCTAAAATTCCCTTAAACAGTCTAGCAACTCCCTCTACAGACCACAAGTAAGGCAGGTTTGTATCGCCAAAATCAACCTTAACATCATCACTAGCTTTATTATAGCCTTCAAAATCTCCTTTGCCATATTGGGCTAGCTCTTGAACCTCATCAACTGACAGTTTTTTGCCTACCAATTTGTTTAAATCTTTTAATGAAAATGTTATTGTTGGCATTTTTACTTCCTAACCAAAATTCTGATTAAATTGTATAATGCAAATACCGCCCATATCGCCTGCAAAATGATGAAAGGTATGCTTTTCAACGTAAATGAATAGTATGCCAGTGATGCTCCCCCAATTAAATTTAGCAAATTATACAATTTTGAGTCTGTGTTGATTTTTTTAGATATGTTTAGTATAAAAGCTGTTAAAATAAACAACAAACCAGTATATCCGAAGTATATTGTGTTTACCATCAGACCACCTTAACAGACCTTAAAAACTCCAAATTATGTGAAAACAACTCTCTAATGTCTTTTATGCCAAGCTTGAACATAGCTAGCCTGTCAATTCCCAAGCCCCAGGCTAAAACAGGGACATTTACACCTAATGGTTTTGTCATCTCTGGCCGAAATATGCCGGCTCCTCCCAACTCAATCCATCCTAGCTCTTTTGTGTAAGCATGCAACTCACAACTTGGCTCAGTAAACGGGAAATATCCTGGTACAATTTTTATTTTCTCAGCATTAGCAAATTCCCTTGCAAACATCTTCAACAAACCAAATAAATGCCTTAGATTAAGGCCTTCCTCAACAACAATGCCCTCTATCTGGTTAAAATCGGCTGAATGTGTTGCATCAACAACATCCGGCCTGAAGCATCTCACAATAGCAAAATACTTTCCAGGTATTTTTAAATTTGGGGAAGCCAATATCCTAGCTGAACAAGCTGTCCCCTGTGTCCTTAAAATATTTCTATGTGTAAGCTTAACATCAAACTTATACTGCCATCCTTTTGAGCCTGTGCCAAAGCCATTTTCATGTGCATGTTTGATTCTGCTAACTAATTTCTCGTCTAATTTTGAATATTTTGGCTCTTTAATAAAATAAGCAGAGTGAATGTCCCTGGCAGAATGGAACTGTGGCATGAACAATGCATCCATATCCCAGAAATTGGTTTCAACAATTGGGCCATCAATCTCTGCAAAGCCCAGTGCCAAAAACTTCTGCCTTGCCTCATCCAAAAATCTCCTGTAATGCTGTTTTTTCCCTCCAAAAACTGGCGGAACATTTATTCTGACATCATAAGACCTGAATTTTTGTTTTTTCCATGCGCCCGTTTTTATTAACTTGGGTGTTAATCTGTCTATAACGCTCTCTTCTCTTATTCCTGCTTTTATTATATTTTTGCCCAATTCTGTAAGCTCGGCAATTTTTGATTTTTTAAGCTCAACTTTCACTATATTTTTTCTTTTCTTTAAATTTTCCAAAGCGAATTTCTCTTCGTCCTTCAATGTCTTGATATCCGCTGGGAATTCCCTTCTCAAAAATTGCTCTTCAAAGCTTTCTTTATCCAATAGCTTCTTTCCTTGCTCTGTTATAGAAGCAACTAATTCTCTGTCTTTTTTAATAAAAATAGCTGCTTTTCCTCTCAAAACACCCAAACAGATATTTACTTCTTCTTTGCTTATTCCGCTTTTTTCTATTAGGGCAGATATCGGCAGTTCTTTTTCTTTGACTGCTGTTAAAAACCTTCTCTCTGGCAAACCAATTTTTAGATATTCCTTGCCATTAACATCCAAATCAACAACTTCTTTCAGCTCTTCATTAATTTTTACAATATCTTTGTTCTGCAGCCACTGGAATGCCCTCATCACTTCTACTTCCTGCAAGCCGGTTTCCTTGGCAACATCAGGCAAAGAATTAACTTTATTCAGAACTGGAAGAACCTTTCTCTCCAATGGATGCAAACCGCCAATTATCTTCTCAATTTCCATTTTAATATTTTCTTGGGTATGAGCCTAAAATCTTGAGGAAAAAATTCTTTTCAATTGCTTTAAATGCCTCCTGGATATTTTTATCATCCTTATGGCCCTGCATGTCAATAAAAAATATGTAGTCACCTAATTTTCCTTTTGAAGGCCTTGATTCTATCTTAGTCAGATTTATTTTCCTATTAGCAAACTCACCTAATAAACCATACAATAAACCTGGTTTGTCAACTTGAGGATAAATTGCAATTGATGTCCTGTCGTAATTTGTTTTTTTGGCCTCTTCCCTGCCAATAACAATAAACCTTGTGACATTGAACTTATTGTCTTGTATGTCTTTTTTTAAGATTTTCAGCTTGTATATATCTGCTGCTATTGATGGCACTATCGCTGCCTTTGCCGTGTCTTTATTTTTGGATAAAATCTCTGCTGATGCCCCATTTGATGTTGTTTCTATTATTTTTGCATCGGGCAGGTTGTTTCTTATAAATTTTTCACATTGCGCGTATGTCTGCTCCTGTACATAAATTGATTTTATATCCTTCAAGCTGCCAAAAGAAACTAGATTGTGCTTTACAGGCAATATTTCCTCAGCCCCTATATTCAGCTCGAATTCCATTAATGCATCAAGAGTCAGACCGACTGTGCCTGAGACTGAGTTTTCTACAGGCACAATTCCTAACTCCGCCCTGCCGTTCTTCACGCTTTCAAAAACATCCCACACTGTCTTTTTGAATATAATATCAGCTCCTTTGCTGTATTTTAACGCTGCTTCATGGCTGAATGTTCCTTCCGGGCCCAATATCGCTATTCTCATTTTCTCTTGCCTCTCTTAACTAATTGGTCTATCAGATAGTTAGAGTATTCCTCTGCCTCTTCTTTAAACTTTCCCAAATAAGCCCCTGCTTCTTCAAAATATCTAATAAAAGCGGTTGTGTCTTTCCTTTCAATTATTTTTAAAAGCAATTGCGCATTTTTAATGTACGCTTTAAGCGCTTTTGGAGTTTCAGGATTCATTATTTCAATATCTGCATAAAGCCTAGGGTCCTGGTTGAGTATTCTGCCTACCATATCCATCCTTAATTTATAAATTGGAGAGGAAAAATCCTGGCTTTCCCAAATGTCTAATTTCAGCTCTTTTAATGCATGGCAGATTGATATGGAGCTAAAATGCATTATTCCCTGTATCACAGACATCATCCGGTCATGGTGCTCGGCTGTTGTTATTTTTACCTTGGCGCCATTTTTAACCAGCATATCCTTCAGCCATGGCAGCCATTTCTTTGGCCTTGCCGGGCATAAAACAACAGTTTGATTTTTGATGGAACTGACTGAAGGCCCGAAAACAGGATGCATTCCAATAACAGCAGCCTTGCTGTACTTCAACATTGCCTTAACCGGCTCTTTTTTTAATGATGTAAAATCTGCCAGCAAAGCATCTTCCCTGACATAAGGCGCTATCTGCTTTATAATTTTTACAGTTATGTCAATCGGGACACAAATTATGACAACATCACAAAGCTTAGCGCATTCTTTTGGCTTAAGCTTGGTTTTTCTGCTGGCAATAAGCACTTCACAGTTGTTTTTCTCAAAAAATTTCTTAAACCACTGGCCAAGCTTTCCTGTTCCGCCTATAATGCCTACCTTTATTTTAGCCATTTTATTATCTCATTTTTTCTTTAAATCCATCCATTTCTTATCCAGTTTAGCCATGGCATCATATGCTCTTGCCATATACAACCCATCCAATAAAGCAATTGCCATCATTGCTTCTGCAACTGCATATATTCTTGCAACTAGGGTTGGATCTCTCCTTGTTATTGGCTTTAATTTTTCCTCTTTCATTGTTTTCATATTTATTGAGATCTGCTCAAGGCTTATTGTTGGTGTTGGCTTTACAGCTAGCCTGGCTATTATATCCTCTCCGCTTGACATCCCGCCTAAAAAGCCGCCTGCATTATTAGTCTTGAATCTTACCTTGCCGCCAACCAAGTAAGGCTGGTCATTATTTTCAGAGCCTTTCATATTTGCAACTTTAAAGCCAGCTCCAAATTCAATTCCTTTGATGGCGCCAATTGAGCAAAGAGCATGGGCTATTGTAGCATTCAATTTATCAAAAACAGGCTCTCCTATTCCGGGCGGAAAATTATGAGCTATAATCTCCACAACGCCACCAGCAGTGTCTCCTTCTTCCTTAATCTCCAAAACTTTCTTTTCCATTTTCTTTGCTGCTTCAAAATCTGGGCAATTAATTTCATTCTTTCTGTAATTCTTTTTGATTTCATTAAAAGACATTTCTTTGGCTTTTATGCCCATACATTCTTTTGTATATGCAACTACCTCTATGCCTTCCCTTTCCAAAATAAACTTGGCAACTGCTCCTCCAGCTACTCTAGCAACTGTTTCCCTTCCTGAGCTTCTTCCTGCTCCGCACCAGTCCTGCGCTTCTCCATACTTCAAAAAGAAGTTGTATGCTGCATGGCCTGGCCTGAAAATATCTTTATACGCCCTGTACTGGTCAATATGGATTTTCTGTGTGTCAACATTATATATTATAATGCCTAAAGGAGCTCCTGTTGTTACCCCGTCCTGGCCAATTCCTGCAAATATTTCGCACTGGTCAGTTTCCTTTCTGGGTGAATTTAATTTTCCAACTCCCGGCTTTCTTTTATCAAGCTCTTTTTGTATGTATCCCTTAGTAATCTTCAAGCCAGGCGGAACTCCATCTACTATAACAGCTAATCCAGAGCCTTTCCCGATTCCATAGCTCTCTCCGCACGTTGTAACGCGAAATAATCTTCCAAATGAGTTGCCTAGCATTTTCAATCACCTTTAATTTTGGATTTTTCTTTGGGCAACTTTCTTTTTTTCCAAAAGAAAGTTGCTGATTTAATCTATTTGCTTAATTTATTTTTATTTTATAATAATTATTATATTTTATTTCCCCTCTATTTTCATATTAGCACCCAGGCTTTTCATTAATTCCAAATAGTTGGGGAATGTGACATTAACTGCCTCTGCAGTTGTTATCTCTGTTTTTCCTCCGGCTATCATTCCTGCTAAGCTCAATGCCATGACAACCCTATGATCACTATGCCCTTTCACCTTCGCTCCGTTTAATTTGCTGTTGTGCACAATCAAGCCATCGTCCATCTCTCTTATGTCTGCTCCCATCCTCTCCAGCTCGTCATGCATTACCCTTATTCTGTCAGTCTCTTTAATCCTTGCCTGCTTGACATTATAAAGTTTTGTTGTTCCATTGGCAAAGCATCCGGCAATTGCCATGGCTGGCAAAGCATCCGGAGTTGCATTTAAATCTAATTCACAGCCATTTAGCTCCCTGCCCTTTACCCTTATTCCGTCTCCCTCAGCTGAAATGTCAGCTCCCATCTTCTTCAAATAATCAACAACAGCTTTATCACCTTGTGTGTCCTTTAAATCTAGGCCTTTTATTGAAACATCTGATTTTGTAATAACAGCAGCAACTATTGGAAATGCTGCAGAGCTCCAGTCAGCAGGTATGCTCTTTTCAAATGATTTGTATTTTTGCTTCCCTTTTATTTTGAAATTTGTTAAATCTGCGCTTTTCTCATATCTGATTCCCTGCTCATCAAGCCATTTGAGTGTCATTCCTATATAGGGCTTTTCATGCATATTTGTAATAGTAATTTCGCTGTCATTTTCAAGCAAAGGGCATGCTATCAGCAAAGATGAAACATATTGTGATGATATGCCATCAACCTCTGTCTTTCCGCCAGTCATCTTGCCTTTTATCTTAACAGGGCATTTACCGTTATTATTCTCTGATAAAGCCTCTGCGCCTAGATTGTTCAATGCCTTGAGCAGCGGCTGCATTGGCCTTGAGCGCAGGCTTTCATCGCCATCCAGAGTTACCTCTTCCTCGCACAAGGCAGCTACAATCCCGCTTACTAAGTTTGTTGATGTCCCTGAATTTGCCATATTCAACACATCTTTTGGTGTTGCTGGGTTTAAATTAAATCCTTCAACAACCCACTCTTTCTCATTTTCCATATTTATTTTAGCGCCTAATGCTATGCAAGCATTAACAGCTGCCATTGTATCTTCTGATTTCAAAGGATTGGTTATTTTTGAAGTCCCTTCTGCCAATGACGCAAATATAACTGCCCTTATTGTATGGCTTTTAGAGCCCGGAATAGTAATCTCTCCTTTTAGTTCCTCGGTCTTATTAACAATCAGTTTCATAGCGTTTCCCTCATAATAGCCCTCATAACACCTATTGGCGCTTTTCTGCCGGTAAACAGCTCAAATTGCGCAGCTGCCTGGTTGATGAACATTTCAACACCGTTAATCACTTTACATCCATTAGCTTTCGCATCCTTCAGCAATTTAGTCATAGCGGGATTGTATACAGTATCAAAAACCACCATTTCTTTTAATAATTTATTATTTTTTACCGGTGATTCATTTACACTTGGCCGCATACCAATTGATGTTGCATTAATCAGTATATTAATGTTTTTTATCCCGCCTAGTTTATCCAACGAGCCGTATTCACAACCAAGCTCTTTGGCTAATTTTTCTGCTTTGCTTATTGTCCTGTTTAAAATTATCAATTTTCCTTTTTCCTCCTTTATCCCATAAGCAATTGCCCTTGCTGCTCCTCCTGCTCCAATGATAACTGCCTTCCTGTTTTTTATATCTGTTTTTTCTTTTATAGCTTTTACTGCGCCTATGCAGTCTGTGTTATAGCCAATTAATTTTCCTTTGGCATTTACAACAGTATTGACAGCGCCAATGTCTTTTGCTGTGGGGTCTGTTTTATCAACATATTTTATTATCTCTCTTTTGAACGGGATTGTAACACTTAAGCCGCTGACCAAATTGCTGTAGTTTTTAATGAAATTTCCTAAATGATCAGTCAAAAAATTTACATACACACCATCTAATTTTAATTTTTCAAATGCCCTGTTATGTACCAAAAATCCCTTTGAATACTTAACAGGATTCCCAACTAATCCAAAAATTTTTACCTTTTTCCCTTTCAGTTTATCAATCCTATAAACATCTCTTAAAACCTTAGCTTCTATCTGCCCGGGAGCAGACTCCTTCCCTTTCTTCAGGCTGCCAAAAGTCAAAAAGCTTCCAAATAAGGGAGCTAGCACCCTGCTTGGCTCTCCTTTCTCTCCCATGCACATTGCAATTATTTTTTTATCTTTGTTTTTTCTGATTAAATCAAAAATAATGATATTGTCATTTACGCATTCAGCGAAAGTTGCTATTTTTATTATATCTGGCTTTAATTTTTCTATTTTTTTTAGTTCATTACTGATTTCTTTTTTATTGGTTTCCTTAAAATTGTTGAATGAAACTATTGCCTTCGTATTTTTTTTGTTCTTGATTATTTTTTTGATTGTTTTTTCCCCCATTGAAATATCCAAATCGACAAAACCCGCTTTTAACTCAATTGCTTTCTCAATCAGCCTTAACCTTTTTTTTCTGTCAGTAACAATTATTTTTTTCTTTTTGCTACCTAACAGCTTCTCCAGTTTGTTTTCATTAACATCTTTAATCAAATCCAGCCTTAACTCTATCAAATCCGCTATTTTAGAGGCTTCTCTTATATCCTTTATAGCTTCCCTCACCTTAGAAGCGGTTATTGGGACACAAATCATTTAAATTCCTCAATTGCTTCTTTAATCGTCTTTTCAGGAACGCTAATTCCGTATTCTGCTTTTCCCAGCCTGCTCAGCAAAACAAACTCAACTTTTCCTTCAACTGCTTTTTTGTCTTTTTTTAATTCATTGATTATTTTGCCAGTAGGAATATTGGGTACTTGCGTAGGCAAGCCAATACTCTCAACTAATTTCACTATCCTAAAAGCATCTCTCTTGCTTATCATTTTTATATCAGCTGATATCTTGGCAGCAACGCACATGCCAATAGCTATTGCCTCCCCATGTGTAAATTTTTTGTAATGGGTTAAAGTTTCAATTGCATGCCCTGCTGTATGCCCAAAATTAACAATCTTCCTCAAGCCAGCTTCTTTTTCATCCCTCTCAACAATACTGCCTTTAATCTCGCAGTTCCTCTTGATAACATCCATTAATATTTTCTCGTTCCTTGCCAAAATTTTATTCATATTCCTCTCTAAAAACACAAATAATTTTTTATCTGCGATAGCAGCATGTTTTATAACCTCAGCCATGCCGTTAAGCAGCTCTTTCTGCGGTAATTTTTTCAATAAGCTTGCATCGATATAGACTTTCTTTGGCTGGTGAAAAGCTCCGACAATATTCTTCCCGCTGGTCAAATCAACAGCCACTTTTCCGCCTATCGAGCTGTCAACATCTGCTAAAAGTGAAGTAGGAATTTGGATATAATTAATGCCCCTCATATACGAAGCAGCAACAAAGCCAGCTATATCTCCCACAACACCTCCTCCAAGAGCAATAATAGCAGATTTTCTGTCAATGCCCAAAGCATGGGTTTTTTCCTGCAGCTGCTCAAAAACCTTCAAATTCTTGCTCTGCTCTCCCGGCTTTAAGCTAATCAGGTCTGCCTTAAGCCCGCTATTCCTGAGATTCTGCAGCAGCTTTCTGCCAAAAAGTTTCTCTATATTACTGTCTGTTATAATCATGTATTTATTGCCCAAAGGTTTTTTCTTTAATTCACTGGGAATTTTGTTTAATAGGTTTCTGCCTATTATGATTTCATAGCTATTGTCAACTGTTTTATTCAAATTGACTTTTACCTTCATATGCTCCTCCCAACAGCCTTTGCAATTGGCTTTAATTCTCTCATTAAATCTGCAAAATCTTTTGGCTTCAAGCTTTGGTCACCGTCTGATACTGCTTTCTCTGGATTTGGATGCACCTCAATTATCAGGCCATCTGCTCCGCAGGCAATTGCTGCCTTGCTCATTGGCGCTACCAAATCAATTTTACCGGTTCCATGGCTCGGGTCAACAAAAACAGGTAGATGAGATAATTTTTTGATTGCAGGCACAACATTCAAGTCGAGTGTATTTCTTGAATACTCGCAAAATGTCCTTATACCTCTCTCGCATAAAATAACATTATGATTTCCTTCTGACATTATGTATTCAGCTGACATCAAAAACTCCTTTAATGTAGCTGAAAGCCCCCTTTTAAGCAGGACCGGCTTCCTTGATTTCCCTACTTCCTTTAGCAGCTCAAAATTCTGCATATTCCTTGCTCCAACCTGCAGTATATCGCTGTATTTTTCAACTGCTGCAACATCCCTTGTATCCATAACCTCTGTTACAATTGGCAGGCCAGTTGCTTTCTTAGCCTCAGCCAATAATTTCAGGCCTTTATCCTCCAGCCCCTGGAAGGAATATGGGCTTGTTCTTGGCTTGAATGCTCCTCCCCTTAGCAGTTTAGCTCCTGCTTGCTTCACTGCTTTTGCCGTCTCAATTATCTGTTCTCTGCTTTCAACAGCACATGGCCCAGCTATAATAATAATACTTTTGCCGCCAATTTCAACATTGCCAACTTTTATTATGGTATCTTCTTTCTTGAATTCCCTGCTGACCAGTTTGTAGGGCTTCATTATAGGCAGCACAGACTCAACAGAAGCTATTGCTTTTATCTGGTCCTCTTTCAAAAGCCTCTCATCACCTATTGCCCCGATAACTGTCCTTTCCACGCCTCTTGAGAGATGCGGCTTTAAGCCCATTTCCTCAATTCTTTTTGCAACATGCTGGATTTCTTTTTCCGTTGCATTTTTTTTCATTACAATTATCATTTTTTCTTCCTCCAAAAAATTTATTTTTTGCGAGGTACAACAAAATCCTTCGGATTTTGTGTACAAGAAATGCTAATGGCATTTCTACGTACCAGAAATTGCTTTGCAATTTCTCACTACCTCCCTAAAACTTTTTTAACAGCTTTAACAATATCATCAGCCAATAAGCCATATTTTTTCATCAGCTCATCAGCAGGCCCTGATTCCCCGAATGTGTCCATGACAGCAACCGGCTCTATAGGCACAGGGTTGTTTGATGATAATAACTCTGAAATTGCTCCAAACAGCCCTCCATTAACCTGGTGCTCTTCTGCTGTTACAGCTGCCTTCGTTTTTTTCACTGATTTTATTATTTCAGCCTTGTCTAAAGGTTTTATTGTGTGGCAATTGATAACTTCTGCGTCAATGCCCTCTTTTTCCAAAATTTCAGCAGCAAGCAGTGCCTGGTAGGTCATAATCCCGCAAGCAATAATTGTTATGTCTTTCCCTTCCCTGAATATTTGGGCTTTGCCTATTTTAAACGGTGTTTTTTCAGTTGTAAACATAGGCACTTTTGCCCTGCTTACCCTGATATAAACCGGGCCATTGGTTTTTGCTGCCTCTATTGTTGCTTTTGTAGCTTCAAGTGAGTCTGCTGGTACAATCACAATCATATTAGGTATGCATCTTGTTGTTGCAATATCCTCCAATGCCTGGTGTGTTGCTCCATCTTCTCCTGTTGTTATTCCTGCATGTGACCCCAGGATTTTTACATTTGCATTTGAATATGCAATTGAAACCCTTATCTGCTCCCAGTTTCTTCCTGGATTGAATGCTGAAAATGAGCATGCAAATGGGATTTTCCCGGTGAATGCCAGGCCAGCTGCAACACCAGCCATGTTCTGCTCTGAAACCCCGCATTCAATGAACCTGTCAGGAAACTCTTTTTTAAACCATTCAACCCTTGTTGAATCGGCAAGATCTGCTGTTAATGCTACAACGTTTTTGTTTGTTTTTCCTAATTTTAATAAGCCTTTTCCAAAGCCGTCTCTTGATGCCTCTTTGTCAGCTTTTTTCAGCTCTTTTGCTAAAGTTGGATTTATTTTCATTTTTCTATGCCCCTAATTCTTTTAAAGCTTTTTCAGCAAGCTCTTTATCAGGCGTTTTGCCATGCCATTTGTAATCATTTTCAAAAAAGGAAACTCCTTTTCCGGGTATGGTATGGGCTATTATCATTGTTGGATTTCCCTTTGCTGTTTTTGATTTCTCAAGCGCATCTAATATTTGCCTCATATCATTTCCGTCTATTTCTATAACATTCAGGTTAAATGCCTCATATTTTTCTTTCATTGGCTCCAGTGAAGGCATTACATCATCTGTTGGCCCGTCTATCTGTATGTGGTTTCTGTCCAGTATGTATGTTATGTTGTCCAGTTTGTTTTTTGCTGCAAATAAATATGATTCCCATGCCTGGCCTTCTTCATTTTCTCCGTCTGAAGTTATACAATACACCCTTGCTTTGTTATTGTCCATCTTCAGCGCTTTTGCAATTCCTGCTGCTACCGATAATCCCTGGCCTAAAGGCCCTGAAGAGTTTTCAATTCCCGGGATTGAATTCCTATGGGGATGCCCCTGCAGCCTTGAATTTATTTTCCTTAATGTCATTAGCTCTTTTTTTTGGAAATAGCCTGCATTAGCCATTGCAGCATATTGAGCTGGGCAGATATGACCGCATGAGAGGATTAATCTGTCCCTGTTTGGATCTGCTGGTTTTTTTGGGTTATGGTTTATTACATTAAAATACAAAGCTGTAAAGACATCTGCCATACCTAAAGAGCCTGCAGGATGGCCGGAGCCGGCTTCTGCCAGCATAGTTACAATATCCCTTCTTATCTGCCTAGCCTTCTCTTTTAGCAAATCAACTACTTTGTTTTCCATTAATTCCACCCTTTTAATGTGTTTTTATTCTCATTTTATTTTGTTTGTTTTTATATTTTTTGTTTATTCTTATGAGTAGTTCTTTTTAAAGCTGAAAAGAACATAAAAATACAATGGCCCACCCGTTTTGGAACTAACTGAATGGGCTTATATAAAGTAATAAAATAAACTAGATTTACCTAGAAAAAACTCATTAATTATAATTTCAATTCCTTTTTGTAGCTTTTCTAATATCATTTTACAATAATATAGCAAAGGACTATTTTATTATCTATTCCCTTTGCGTATTAATAGCGGCTTTTCCGCTATTATAGTAGTAGCGTAGAGATATTTAAACCTTTTGGTTTTTATGATGAAAAAGTAATAAAAAAGAAAAAAATTATTTAACTGGTTTCATGCCCTTCCATGCCATATCAAATAGGTTGTTTAAAGCTGATGCAAAGAAGGGTGTGTTAACCCATATACCCACATCATATGTGGGGTGTACTTCTTTATCATCTAAAACCATAAATATAAGCTCCTTCCCATCTACAATGCAAAACCTAGCATTATGGTCTGTACTCCTCACTTCTGCAACACCGGATATGTCTTTTACTGCTTGCATGTTTTCCTTTGTTATAGGGGCTGCTATTTTTATCTTAACCCCCCTTTTCTTTATTTTTTCAAAAGTGGGCTTTAGGCCTTCTATCTTTCTCATCAATCCTTGCGCTGTTGTCATTATTGCTACTGAATTTTCTGCATTTCTGATTGTTAGCTCTAAATGGTTATACAGGTTGTGTCTTCCTCTTAATGAACCGCTTAGATCGGCAGGTTCAACTAGTTCTACGCCCTGTGTGTGCAAAGTATTAAGCTCATTAATAACCTCTGTCTCTTTTAGCTCTTCTAGCCTTTTAATTTGTTCTTTTGCATCTTCCTTAACATTCTTTTTTACTCTTTCTAGAACTTCGGCTGGTGGGACTGCTATATACTTAATAGGCTTTCCAAGCTTCATTACTACAAATCCCTTCTTTTCTAAACTTTCTAAAACATCATAGCTTCTGCTTCTTGGCACATTGGCAATGTCAGAAAGCTCTCCTGCTGTGCTTACACCCCTGGAAAGCAGAAATACCTTCTCAATTTACTCAAAAATTCTTCTTTTACAATCATATATCACACCCCCTTTTTGAGAAGTGAATCATTTTCACTTCTTTTAGGGGTAAAAAATTGGTACTACTTAATATATGTTACGGTTTTTTACCTCATATTAGTACTTTAACTGCTATTTAGTTACTATTAATTTTAACTCTAAAGTTAAAACATAATAATCTTATTAGATATAGCTTATATTTAAGCTTTTTGTAAAAAGAGTATATATATCAGAGTTTTTAGCTGCTTACAGCCTTTCCTTAAGCAACAGACCAACAACAGAGGGATCAGCCAATGTAGTTGTATCGCCTATCTCTGTCTCTTCAACAATTGCCTTGAGGATTCTTCTCATTATCTTTCCAGATCTTGTTTTTGGCAAAGCGTCTGCAAACTGTATCTTTTCCGGTTTTGCAATCGGGCCTATTTCCCTGGCTACATGCTTTCTTAATTCCTCCCTAAGCGCGTCAGTTTTCTCTGCCCCTTTCTTTAGTGTTACAAATGCGTATGGCGCCTGGCCCTTTATGTTATGGGGCATGGGAACAACTGCTGCTTCTGCAACTTTCTTGTGGCTTACCAAAGCGCTTTCAAGCTCTGCTGTTCCTATCCTATGGCCTGAAACCTTAATAACATCATCAATTCTTCCAACTAACCAATAGTCACCATCCTTGTCAATTTTTGCTCCGTCTCCAGTCAGGTACATGCCGGGAAATTTGCTGAAATATGTTTCCTTATAACGTTTAGGATTATGCCATACTGTTCTTTCCATGCTTGGCCATGGCTGTGCCTGGAAAAGGCCTCATGGCAGAGCCTGGCTTTAATGCCATTGCTCCTGGCAGAGGTGTTATCAATATCCCTCCTGTTTCTGTCTGCCACCAGGTATCGACAATCGGGCATTTCTTATTCCCGATAACATCATAATACCATAGCCATACCTCTGGGTTTATTGGCTCGCCGACAGAGCCAAGCAGCCTTAATGAGCTTAAGTCATGCTTTTTTGGCCATTCGTTGCCTTCCCTTTCTAACGACCTTATTAATGTAGGCGCTGTATAGAATATGTTAACCTTGAATTTTTCAACTATTTGCCAGCACCTGCCTGGATTCGGGAAGGTAGGAACACCTTCAAACATTAGCGAAGTGGCGCCATTTGCCAAAGGCCCGTAAACAATATAGCTATGCCCGGTAACCCATCCAATATCAGCAGTGCACCAGTACGTGTCCTTATCCTTTAAGTCAAAAATCCATTTTGCAGTTATATAAACATAAACCAGATAGCCGGCAGTTGTATGCAAAACCCCTTTTGGCGTGCCTGTTGTTCCGCTAGTGTAAAGTATGAATAAAGGGTCTTCTGCATCCATTTTTTCCGGCTCGCAATAATCTTTTATTTTATTGGCATCAATCTCCTCATGCCACCATGCATCCCTGCCTTTCTTCATCTTTACTTGATTATTCGCCCTTTTAACAACAATGACTTTTTTTATTGTCCTGCAATTTTTAACAGCTAGGTCTGCTGTGTCCTTCATTGGAACAACCTCTCCCTTTCTCAAGCTGCCATCAGCTGTTATCAAAACTTTCGCTTTGCAGTCATCAATCCTTGTTTCAAGCGCCTTGGCAGAATAGCCGCCAAAAACAATGCTATGTATAACTCCAATTCTCGTGCATGCCAGCATAGAAATGGCTAACTCTGGTATCATGGGCAGATACATGCAAGCCCTGTCCCCTTTCTTCAAACCGCTTTTCTTCAAAACATTGGCGAATCTGCAAACCTCCCTATGCAGCTCTTCATAAGTATATGTTTTAACATCATTCTCCGGCTCACCCTGCCATATTAATGCCGCTTTATTCTTTCTCCACGTAGCCAGATGCCTGTCTAAACAATTATAAGAAACATTTGTTTTTGCTCCTTCAAACCATCTACATTTTAGTGTTTTTGGATTCCAATAATAAACCTTTTTCCATTTTTTAAACCAAAAAAGCTCTTTTGCTATTTTTGGCCAGAACCTAGGGGGGTTTTTTATGCTCTCCTTATACAGCTGCTCATATTGTCTTAAACTTTGAATGTGGGCTTTTTTAACAAAATCTTTTGAAGGCTTAAATGCCCTTTTCTCATGCATTACCGATTCGATTTCCCCTTTTTCTTCCATTTTATATTAGATTATTTCTTATATTTTTAATGTTTCCTAATAATTCAGCTTGTACCTCAATATAGCCCCTATCCCGCCTAACCCATCCAGCCTTTTTCCGCCTTCATGCTCAGAGCTAATTATATTTATTGCTCCATTTGTTATTTCTGTTATTTTCATTATACTGTCAATTTTTTCATATTTGTTTTCTTCTCTTGATTTTTGGATTAAAGTATCCGTTACCAACAATATTTTTACTGCTCCGGCATTAGCAGCACCTTCAACATCTTTCAGGCCATATGCAGCTAAATCATTTTTTGAAATTTCCGCCAATAACTCCTCTACCAGATTAACCTCTTTTGCTATCCTATCCTGCTTTAAAGCTTCCTTTGTTTCCGGCCTTTTCAAAACCTCATTAATTCCTGTTTTGTCTACACTGGAACAAGTTGCCAAAATTATTTTTTTATTTAAATCACTATCTTTTAATTCCTTCATAAGATATTCTTTCCAAAAAGCAGGGCTAGCTACAATTATTTGGCTAAAATTATATCTTTTATCATACTCCTCAATTTTTTGGATTATTTCCTGGTAGAATGAACCTTCAATTTGTTCCGGCTGTGCTTTTTTTTCTACCTTTCCGTTTATATGGCTTAAGATCTCATAACCATATCTTTTCATTAAAGCCAGATAAACCTCTTCCCTGTCTAAAACGACTATTAAGATTTTGGCTATACTTGTTGAGCATGCTTCTTTTAATTTGTCTAGCTGAAATTTTAGCCATTTTTCTTTTATTATGGTGATTATTGTATTTTCTTCAAGGTTAAAAGTATGATGCTCTCCTTTTGATACGTCTTCAGGCCCCTCTGTTATTTTCCCGCTTACCCTTAACATGTTAGAGGTTTTGCTAAATTCAATTTTTTCAGCATTTATTTTAATAAAAATCGGTTTTTTAATGATTTTAACATTTCTTTGCTCTTTATCACCAAGTTTTATCTTTCTTATGGTTTTTCCTTTAACAAAATCGCCTGGATCAATTATGGTGCTTAAATACCATAAATCATCCATATTCTCAACCTTTACTTTTATTTCCCCTTTCTTTAAATTTGAATATATTTGCTTCATTTTTAAACTATAATAATCAAAACATTTATATATAAATCTATTCATTTTTAAACTATAAGTAGATGTATAGCAAAGAACACCAATAATTGAGTAATATAGAATGTGTTCTTTGCTTATTACGAGCGAGCATCAATTGCTCAATTATTTATGCGAGCGAGTATAGTTATAAAAAAAGGTGATCCTTCATGAAGAAAGGCCAAGGTGCTATAAATGCTGCTGTTTTAGTAGCTATAATCGCTGGACTTATCATTCTGTACATATTGTTTTTGCCTGGTGAAGAGAGAAGAGCCATTATAGGTGAGAATGATACCAGCAGTAGTAGCAACGTTAATGACGAAGAAGAGAACATCCTATTATTTGATGAGGAAATAAAACTGGAGTTTATGACAGATAAAACAATTGATCATGAAATAGACCCCATAAACCTTTACACAAGGACAGAAGGAATAAAATTAAAGGAAATTAATTCCCTATATGTCAGAAAGGGTTGGTTTGATAAGAAAACGAGAGAAGTTACATTTAATACAGAAGAGCCTGAAAATGCCGATAATATCCTGTTAGCATTTAATGTGAAGAAAAGCAAAGGGAGGCTTGTAATAGAATTGAATGGCAATGAAGTGTTTAATAATGAAATCTTAACCCTTGATGAGCCAATAAAACTTCCTAAAGAATATTTGACTGAAAAAAATACATTATTGGTTTACACATCTGGAGTTGGGGTGAAATTCTGGTCTACTAATGAGTATATATTAGAGAACCTGCAAATAACCGGTGATATAACTGATGTCAGCACAAGGCAGAGTAAAAACCTATTCTTTATAACAGATGAGGAAAAAAGCAGTTTAGATGAGGCAACATTAAGGTTTTCAGCTGAATGTGATCCTACAGAGGTTGGCATTTTGGATGTCTTAATCAATAACCAGAACATTTATTCATCTGTTCCTGATTGCGGCTCATTAACAATAAGGGATTTCTCCACATCTTATTTGTTAAGCGGCGAGAACAGCCTAATTTTCAGAACAGGAAAAGGCAGGTATCTAATAGACCAAATTAATGTAAAAACAAAATTGAAGGAATCGCCAGCTTATGTTAATTATTTCACATTGACTGGTGAGCAAATCAATGATATTGAAGACGGCAATAAAAACGTTAATCTAACTTTGGAATTTATTGATGATGAAGAGGACAAAGAAGCGAGGATAATAATAAACGGCGCTACATTGTATATGAGGAGAATCAAAGACATAGAGTTTTCAAAGGTCATAAACAGTTATGTAGAGGAAGGCAGCAATTCGTTGAAGATTGTGCCAGTAGTTTCAATAGACATCAAGAAATTAAGGGTAGAGTTAGTAGAAGATTGAAATTGTCGAGAGGTGATTCCCATAAAGAATTCTAGTTTGAATAATTAGCAAAAGAGGGCAAAGAGATGGTTGATGAAGAAAAACTAAAAAAAATAGAGGGGATTAAACAAGAACATATTGATGCTTTAAGAGGTTTAACACCGCAAGAAGTTGTAGGTTTACACAACCAATGGCATGATAAAGACAAAGGCATAACTAGATTAGAAAAACACTTGCTTAAGGAAAAGATAAAGACTGAAAGGATTAGGAATAAAGCAATTAAAAAATTAGCAAATATATATATGAAGGAATTAAAAGAAATTGAAGCGAAAAAGAAGAAAGAAATAGAGGAAGAAAGGGTTGGGGAAACTAGAGAAGAAAGAATGATTAGAGGGGGGCTAAAAACACAAGAAGGAAAACCTAAAGGTTTTAGAGGTTGGGCTGCAGCTGATGCAAAAAAAGATATCTATCCCAAAGTTAGAGAACCCGTAGCTAGAGGTGCTAGGTATGTTGGAAGTGGCGCAGAAAAGGCTGGATCATGGATAAAAAGACAAGCACAACGAGACATTGGTGAAGCTGCAAAGGCAGCAGCTAAAAAAATTGTTCCTGAAAAAGTAAGAAGAGGTATAGGAACTGGTGTAGGGGCAGTAAAAAAAGGTGTTGGAAAAGGTGTAGAAAAGGTAAAAACTGGTGGAGCTGCTGTTGGAAGATTTACTGATACATATACTCCCACCCTTAAAAAAGGAGTAGTAGGAGCCGGTAGGCTTGGATGGGGGGTTGCAAGAGGAGGGGCAACTTTTGGAACGAATGTTTTAACAGGCGGTTGGACTAAAACTCATGAATCTTTAAAAAATAAAGGGTTAATGATTATAATATTTCCAATAATTCTATATGCGCTCGATTTCTTTTTTGGTTATAATGGTATTAGTATATCCCCTATCCTTACAAAGGATTGGGGCGCATGGCTAAAATTCTTAGCAGAACTTGTTACAACAGGTACATTCATTTTGTTGATGGTGCTTTATTTCACATTTAAGGGTTGGCCAAAAGATAAAAGAGAGTTTGTTTATTATATATTATTGATTATTGTAGTGTTGATTATCTTAAATCTGGGTGGTTGGAACCTATGGACATTGTACCATTTGGCTTTTGCTTTTGGTTTTGTTTATATTTATCTTATGAAGGGGTTAGATAGAGAAAATGAAGGTATTACAACTACACATTTATTGTTTCTTTTAATCTTGGTAGCTGATTTTTTTCTTTTTACTGCATTAGCAGAATGGAATTTATTGGTGTTTAATAATGAGACTTATAAAATTCTTTCAAACCGAATATTACTGCCTTTATGGTTTTTCTTTACAATTGGTTTTGTAAAGGACAGTGGTATGAAAAAGTTTATTATATTCTTGATTACAGCATTTTATGTTTTCTTATTCGGATTACAGATGTGGACAGCTTATCAAGGAACATTAACAGAACTTCCTGCAGATTACAAACAAGACATAATAAACGCCCCTAAAGTGGCTATTGATAATTTTGTAAAGGCTGTAAAAGCATCATTTTCACGCCAGCTAGAATATGCTACAGGGGGCTATTATAACGGAATGGTAGAAGAAAATGAGGATGAGCCGTTGGGTGTTTATTTAGAGGATATTGAAGCAGCTGACAAGGAGTTTTTTGAGGACGAGCCTATTATCATATGGGCCAATCTAAAAGCCAAAACACTGGACAAAGAGGATACAGTTAACATACTTTTAAATTGCAGCGCATATGAAGATGAGGTTTTAGAAGAAGAAAAAAGAGTTAAGGTAATTGGTGAAGTGTCTCCAGACATAGACTACCCCGAGGATAACGAAGAAAATAATGTGCATCTAAAAGTGGAAACCCTTGAAGAAGAGGACATTAAATGCGAGTTTGAGAAAAACAGCTTGAAAAACGGAAGGCATGAGGTTAAGCTTTTTGCTAAATTTGACTTCAAAACAATGGCCTATCTTAAATCCTATTTTATGGATGAGGAAACAATGAGGTCTATGAGGAGGGAAGGCATAGATGTTCTTGACTTTTACAAAATAAAAGATAAAAAACCAATAGCCAGATTTACAAATGGCCCTGTAAAAGTTGGCATTGAGGCAAAGGAGCCGCCGATTGGGGTAAGCGAAGAGTATGATGTTAAGCCGATGATTGGCATTACAGTACACAATCAATGGACTGGAAAAATAAAGAGGATTGAAGATTTAATTTTGTATATACCTGATAATATGGGGTTGGATCTAAACTCTTGTGACTATGACGCATTTGAGGAGTATAAAGACATTTCAGACACAAAAGTAGAGGAAGGGTATAGGGCTTATAGGCTAAAAAGCAGCGTAAAAACAATCGCCCAGATGAGGGATATAGACAAATATAGGTCATTCAAATGCAGGTTGGATATAAAGAAAGAGAATGCAAAAGATGTGTTGGGCAATCTGCCGCTTGCAATTAAATATTTTAGAGCCACGGTTAAATACACATACGAATTAGAAAAATCAACTAACCTTAATATAAAAGAAGCGGACTGGTTTAATGTTCATCTTTCCCCTTCAAAGCCAAAAAGCAATGACACATTGGAATGTATAGGGAAACATCCAAAAAATGACATTATTTCTGCAAAATACGAGTTTTATAGAAATGATGTATTATCAAGGTCTGGTCCTGTTGTAGATTGCTCAGCTAAAGAGTGTAAAGTGGAATACCCAGATAAAATGGTGAGAGGAGAAACAATAAAATGTGTGATAACTGCAAAAATAAAAGACATTGGTGAGGGATCAGATTCAGAAACCGTAAATATACTAAACACGCCCCCAACAATTAAAATTGAGAATCCAGAAAGCCACCCTGCTGACCAGAATTTAGATTGCAGAGGTGTTGCTTATGATCATGATGGAGAGGTAGTTAGAGCTGAATTTCAGTTTACCGGAGGTCATTTTGATGATGGAGAGATATCCTGCCCTAGCAACATATGCGAAGCAACTGTCCTTTCTAAAGAGCTAAGTGTTGGGGAAACAATAAAATGCACAATGGTTCCATTTGACAGTGAAGGTGAGCGGGGAGATGCTGCTTCTAAACTAATTAAGATACGCTCAGCTGGAACAGCAGCGCCAACAGGTGATACTATAAACCCAGCAAAGATAAGGTATCCAGATATAACTGGTTCTTGGAGTACTGAGGAAAATAAAATAATATTGCAATTTACAGCTCCAGGCGATGATGGCACTACAGGAATTGTTAATGGTTATAAATTGAAAATACATGATAAAATATTAGGCAACCAAGAGTGGGATAAAGGTAGGGATCCGCCCGGATTAACATACATGGATCCGCCCGGAGAGGCTGGAACATATGAAAGAATAGAAATTAGCGGTAATTTAAGTTCAATAAGGGGCACAACAATTTACATAGCTGTTAGAGCTTATGATGAAGCAGGCAATATGGGGGACACATCCGATAATGTACAAATAACTATACCTAAAGAGGAGCCAAAGGCTGAAACCTAAAATGGATATTAAACTAATTTTAATGGTAATATCTCTTTTATTTTTGATAGGGTGTAAAGGAGGAACACAAGGACCTATAACTACAGTAGACATATACAAAGGTGTTGATGGTTTAAAAATGAATTTCCTAAAAAATGCTCCTTCTGACGAGGTTTTTGAAAACTCAGTTATGCCTGTGTATATAGAATTAAGAAATGAGGGGGCATATAATATTGTGATGGGTTATTTGACTGTCAGTTTGGAAGAGGATTATATGGAAATAACAAATTGGCCGATAAAAAAGCCGATTACAGGTATTGTTTCGGACAACCAGCTGGTTTTTGATTTAAAGGGAAAATCCAAGGTTAGTATAGAAGGGGAGCAGGGAATTGTGAGTTTAACAGCAAACACAAAAGCCATAGATGAGTTAAGCGAGAAACACACATCAACAATATTGGCTAGTGCCTGTTACGAATATGAAACCAAATTAAGCCAGACCGTGTGTATCGACACAGATGTATATAACCTAAGAGAAACTGAAAAAGCATGTGAAGTTAAGGATATAAGCTTAACATCGCAGGGAGCGCCAGTTGCAATAACCAAGATAGAGACAGAGATGCTTCCTCATCAAGATGTAGCTAAGATAAGGCCTCATTTTGTTATTTATGTGAGAAATAAAGGGAATGGCGAAGTGATTGACAGAGGTTATGTTGCAGAAGCGTGCTCTTCAGCTAAAATTAGCAAGGACAAATACAATGTTGTGGCTATAACCGCATTTTTATCAAATAAGCAGCTTGATTGTGACGTAACTGAAAGCGATATGATAGGCTACTTAAAACTAAAGGATAAGGAAGACACAATAAGGTGTGTTTTAGAGGAGGGTATTGAAGAGAGGGAAGGAACATACTCAACACCATTAAATATTGAACTGGATTATGGCTACACAGTCAGCATAGCAAAAGACATTGAAATAAAAAAAATAAGGAAGTATTAATTCTTCATATGCTGTTTTAATCAAAAGATTTATACGGGGGAAGGGGGTTTACATTTTCTGTGTATAAAACTCTTAGAAACAAAGAAATTCCGAAAGAATTTCTGGTTCCAGAAATGCAAAGCATTTCTCGGAATCTCCGATTTCCCAAAAGATTTATATATAAAAGATATCCAGTAGTAATTAAAAATGAACAGGAAATTAACGATAGTTATAGGTGTTGCTATAATTCTGATATTTATTTTTGGTTGCGGCACCGGTAAAAGGGACAGGCCAGGAGAAGGAGATTATGATTATAGAACCGGTTCAAATGGGCTTACATTAAATTTTCCTGTTGGAACAATAACACAGGCCTTTGAAAATGACCCAGAAGTAAAAATGGTGGTTGAAGTAAGAAATGAAGGCGCATTTCCCCAGTTTGATGAAACAGGCCTTAACGGCAGGATATGGGTAGGGGGTTTCGATCCTAACATAATCGATTTGAGGCCTGAAACTGACTTATTGGATGAAGAAGAGCTAGAGGGAAGAAGCCAGTATAACAGACAGGGGGGTTATAGCGGAATTGTAATTTCTGGTCCTGTTTATCAGTTTCCTCCTGGAACTACATACTATGACCCCACACTTATGGTCACTGTTACATATGAGTACAAAACAATAGCAAGCCCAATAGTTTGTATTGACCCCGAACCAAGAAGCACTAATATTAGGGATAAAGTATGTGATATTACTAATTATGGCTCAGTAAGCATTAGTTCAAGTCAAGGAGCTCCAGTTGCTGTTACAAGAATGGAGGAAGATGCAACACATGATGCAATCTTATTTAAAATATACATACAGAATGTTGGAGGGGGTTTAATAATTAATGAAAATGATGTTGATAAAAACCCAAATAGCGGCTATGATTGGGATGAATTAAATAAAGTCCGAATAGCTGATATAAGTGTAGGCAATAGAAGGGTCACTCAATGCAGGCCCGATATAGGCGAATTTGTTGATTTGCTTAATAACGAAGGGTTTATATTCTGCAAATTCTCAACAGCCGGACTAAGTTCAGTTTATACAACCCCATTAAACATAGAACTCGAGTATGCTTATGCAAATTCAATTGAAAGAAGAATTGAAATCTTTGAAGAAGTAGAATATTAAAGGAGGTTAAAAAAATGATAAAAAAGTATTTGGTTGCAATATCCCTGATTGGCTTGTTTTTTTTTGCTGTTGGGTGTAACGAACAAACAACAGATTCTAAAGATGAAACACCATTTGTTGGTGGGACTGCTGGACTTTTGATAGATTTTGTTGAAGACAGCCCGCCAGCAGAAGTTACAGATGGCGGAAATTTCCCTTTTGATGTAGTTGTCAAATTAGAGAATGATGGAGAGCACTTTGTAGCAAAAGAGGATGTTGTATTAAAAATTACAGGTATCGACCCAGCTGAATTTGGCAGAACTGCGTCTGATTTAACAAAAAACCCGGATGAAGACCTAGAGGAAACAAAGAAAGACGCTGAAGGGAATATAATTGACGGAACAATAACCTTTGTTGAATTCCAAAATTTCAATTATTTGAATAACTTAAGCGGAAACACGCCATTTACCTTCAAAGTTGATGTTTGCTATAAATACGGAACAACTGTTAATGCCAAGTTATGTGTATTAAAAGACCTGTTGAAGCCGGAAGAGAGCGATGTTTGTAAAGTGAATGAAGCTAAAACTGCCTACAATTCTGGCGCACCTGTGCAGATAACATCGTTTGAAGAGATGGTGAGGGGAAGCGACAAAGTAGCATTCAGCTTTAAGATAGAGCATAAGGGAAACGGGGAGATATTCAAGGAGGATACAGATTGTGATTCTGGGATAAGGACAGACGAGGACAAGGTGTTTGTAAATGTTAATACAAACATGACTGGTTTAAGTTGCTCTGGTTTAAGCAATGGAACAAGCGGTTATGTAAACCTGTATAGTAATGATAGGACAATCATATGTACCCAGGATCTGTCTGACGTCACTACCGATTTTGAAAAGGTAGCTGTTATAGAATTAGTGTATGATTACCAGGAAGACAAACAGAAAGAGGTATTGGTAAAGCACCTTATAAGCTGATTTAGTTTATTCCTGCCAATGTTATTTGGCTTAGCAAAGCCTCTAACTGTATAAACTCGTCGCTTCCCTCAGTCATTCTAAACTCTATCTCGCCGCATTTCTCTATAAGTTCCATCTTCTTCCTGTTGTCAATGTCTAAATTCAGAATTTCTTTTTGGATTTGTTTTATTATATCCAGTCCTGACAAGCCGTAATTAAGCATTACATCCAATAATTTTTTTCTTGATTCAACAAACTTGTTCTGCAAAGCAAGCTTCAAAACCTCATCCACCTCTTTCGGATGCGCCATAGAAGCCAAAGAGTATATAATCTCTTCAGTTATATGTTTCTCAATTGCCGCGGAGCTTTGTAATATATTTTCAACCCTCCTGCAATCACCTTCCGATATTTCATATAGGGCTTCCTTTGCTTTGTCATTTACTTTCAATTTTTCTTCTTTAGAAACATGCTCTATAATTGAGAGTATCTCCTTTTTGTCTAATGGTTTAAATCTAAAAACAACACATCTGCTTTGAATTGGTTCAACTATCTTAGAGCTGTAATTACAGGCTAAAATAAACCTGCAGGTTTGTGTATAGTTCTCCATTGTCCTTCTTAAAGCCTGCTGCGCTTCTTTTGTCAGGGCATCACATTCATCCAAATAAATAATCTTAAAAGGAACATCTCCTATTGCCCTCGTCCTTGCAAAATCCTTAACTTTAACCCTTATTATATCAATTCCCCTTTCATCGCTTGCATTTAACTCCAAAAAATTCTGATGCCATGCATCTTTGAATAATTTCCTTGCTATGATTAATGCCAAAGAAGTTTTACCAGTGCCAGCAGGACCCGCAAACAATAAATGAGGCATATTTTCCTGTTTAACAAATGCCTCTACTCTTTTTACTATTTCTTTTTGCCCCTTCAACTCAGAAAAATCTTTTGGCCTGTATTTTTCAATCCAAATTGCATTATCTTCAGTCATCAGGAAAATAGAAATGCTACTAGTTTAAATAATTAACTAAATAATATCCTCTTCAGCAATAACCATAAAATCCCCAACAGCAATTACAGCTGAAAATGGTATCAGAATCTTGCCTTCCTTGTTCTTCTCCAGCTCTAATTTTTCAGTGTATGATGTTGGGTTAGTCAGAACCATGTGAATTAGCTCACCAGACCTGGTTTCAAATATGATGTCGCCTACCTCGCCAAACCTCTTACCCGTTTTAGAAACAACAGTTTTACCTATAAGTTGTTTTGAAAATTTTTTATCTTCTTCAGCCATATTATACCCCTCTTTAATTAAATAACTGAATAATTTAAGTTATATTTAAATCTTTTGTTTTGTTATTCTTTTTTCCATTATTGAGTAGTTCATTGAGCAGCTTCTTATCATAGCACGTATCCCTTACCCCACAGCCAGCGCATTTATTGGGATTGTCTGTAAAATCAGGTATCTCTTCACTATCCAATATAGACTGTGTTTTTTTGATCAGCTCCTTTACATCATCTTTCAAGAAGGGGTTTATTGGGACATGCCTTCTCTCCTGGCTGTCTAGGTAATTGACAAAGCCCTCTTTTACAGGTATTTTGAAGTGCTCCTCTAACAGCAAAGCATAAGCGCCTAACTGTATCTTATGGTTCTCCCATACATCTTCTTTAGGTGCTTTTCCTGTTTTAAGCTCAACTGGCACAAAACCTGCTTCATATATCTCAATTTGGTCTATAACACCTTTAAGCTGCAATGAAGGCGCTTCTATCCTGTACTCTGATTTTATTTTGGGTGTTAATTTTTCCCATAGCTCTCTTCCATAAACCAAATGCATCTCCATAAAGCTATGAATGTTTAAGGCTCTTGACTCTGATTCTTTAAGAATTAAAGGCCATATCTTTTTAAAAATAGCACCTAAGTCCAGATTTAGCTTTTCCAGTAATTCCTTATTTTTCCTTATAGAATCCCTCAATATCTCGCTAAACTCTTTCCTATACAGCTCTTTAATGTCCTTTAAACTCCTCTTTTCAGTTATTGAGCAGACTATGGGCCCTTCCTTATTAGTTATACCCTCATAGGTGTCATGCCTTACAGTGCCTAATACCATTGGGGCTTTGGGCGGCTCTCTGATACCAAGGACACAGCTTAGAAAAAGCTTTCTCTGACAGTAAAGGTAAGAGGTTATAGTTGTGACTGAAATCATAAGTTTTGGTTTTATTTGCCCCTTTATATATCTTATGCGCATATGTCCAGTGGTGGTGCATTTAACCAATAATTTTATAAATAACGCTTAAGTCCCTTATTAGTATGGGTTCAAGATATTTTTCAAAAAGGACAGAATTCAAAAATATGAAGATGGCAAAGCAAAGAAGGCCTAGGCATAGGCCTAAATCCTTTAAAACAGAAGCAGCAGCAAAGAAATGGGTGGAAGCTAATAAAATAACTAAGTATACCTTAAGAAATTTAAAGAGTTCTGAAAGCAAAAGCAAGAAGATTGTGGTTGTTCTTAGTAAATAAACACCAAAATTTAAATACTAAAAACATTTCTTATTCATTTATGGACAGGCTGGAATTAATCAAGCAAGTAGGAGAAGAGATTATTACAGAAGAAGAACTAAAAGAATTGTTGCAGAAAAAGAAAACCCCCGTTGCTTATGACGGCTTTGAGCCAAGCGGAAATGTCCATATCGCACAAGGTATTCTAAGGGCAATAAACATTAATAAGATGATTAAAGCTGGCTGCAAGTTCAAGATATTGATAGCTGACTGGCATGCCTGGGCTAATAACAAGTTAGGTGGAAATTTAGATAACATACAAACTGCAGGCAAATATTTTATTGAAGTCTGGAAAGCGGTTGATGTTGACCTTTCTAAGGTGGAATTTATATGGGCTTCTGAGCTGGTAAAGGATGATAGTTATTGGGCAAAGGTAATGCGGGTGGCAAGGCACAGCACTGTTAACAGGATTGTCAGGTGCAGCCAGATAATGGGAAGGGATGAAAAAGAAGCATTGCAGGCATCTCAAATCTTATATCCATGCATGCAAGCAGCTGATATATTTCATTTGAATGTTGATATCACCCAGCTTGGCTTGGACCAGAGAAAGGTGAATGTGCTGGCAAGAGAACTTGGCCCTAAACTAGGCTATTGGAAGCCTGTTGCTGTCCACCACCATATGTTGATGGGTTTGGGGCAGCCGCCAAAATCGGAATTGGGTGGAGCTGAGCGCGCAATAGAGTTGAAAATGTCAAAATCAAAGCCTGACACAGCAATATTCATGACAGATTCCGAAGAAGATATCAAAAGAAAAATACAAAAAGCTTATTGCCCTGAAAAAGAGATAGAGGAAAACCCAATAATAGAGTATTGTAAATATATTATTTTTGAAAAAATTAAAGAGTTAAAGATAGAAAGGCCCGCTAAGTTTGGCGGTGATTTGACAATAAGGGATTTTGATGAATTATCAGCTATCTACACCAAAGGAGAACTTCATCCAATGGACCTTAAACAAGCTGTTGCCAAGGAAATAAACAGGCTTTTAGAGCCTGTAAGAAAACATTTTGAAAAAGGAAAGGCCAAAGAATTATTAAGCAAGGTAAACAGCTTGGAAGTTACACGTTAACTCTGCTCAACAACAGCCAAAGCATAGTTCTTTGTTAAATATTTTTTAGCTGCCGTAATAATATCATTTTTTGTTACTTTTCTGATATTTTTGATATAATCTTTAGCCAAGCCAGCATCCTTAACCTGCTGCCAATATGCATACTCATCTGCCAACTCTCTTGTATCTTCATTGTCTAGTATGTACTGCCCTTCTAAAAAACCCTTAGCATCATTTAACTCCTTACTGCTAACATTGTTTAAATTCTTAAAAACATCCATGATTATTTTTATTGTAAAATCTATGTTTTTCTTGTCCGTGTTCAAATAAACAGCAAAATAACCATAATCCATAGATGGCTCATGAACAACATTGACCTCGTATGCTAAGCCCCTTTTATTCCTAATCTCTTCTATAATCTTACCAGATTGCCCCCTGCCAAGCAGAGCCTTAATCACATCCAAAACATAACTTTCCTTTTCCTTCCTGGTGGGGGTTTTATAACCTAATACAAGATAAGAGCTCAAAACCTTTCTTTTTTCTTTCCTAATTATTTTTTTGTTTAAAGGTTCTTTAACCTTCTTTAACTTAGCTATTTTTTTTGATTTGAATTTAAATGCCTCCCCCACCTTGGCCTTAACAGTATCAACATTCCCAACAACCGATACAATAATATTGTTTGGCACATAATATTTTTTATAATAATCTAATAAATCTTTTCTGCTGATCTTCTTAACGCTATCTCTATTGCCATAAACAGGGTTCCTTGCTGGAAACTTCTTGAATAGTGCTTTATTAAACAAAATCCACTGGTAAAACCTTGGCTCGTCATTTACAAGATTTATCTCTTTTAGGATAATGCCCCTTTCCTTTTCTACTGCCTTCTTACCAAATAGGGGATTTTGTATTATATCGGATAAGATGTCAAGAGCTTTGCCAAAATGCCTTTTTGGAACCTTTACATAAAAGCAAGTTCTTTCATTGGAGGTGTAGGCATTAAGCTCACCTCCAAGCTTTTCAATCTCGTTTGCTATTATTGTGGAGTTTTCCCTCTTAGCAGTCCCTTCAAAGAGCATATGCTCTATAAAGTGGGAAATGCCAAGAACTTTCTTAGCTTCATTGTTGGAGCCTGTTTTGACTATTATTACTATGCTTACTGAGTCTGTGTTTTTCCTCTCTTCTATCAAGGTTAGCTTATTTTTTAGAATTGTTTTTTTCATTATTAACAAGATTTAAATATGAGTATTTAATAGTTTTGCTTGATGAATATCAAAGCTTTCCAAAGTGAATTAAAAAAAAGGAATGTGGACTTTGCATTGTTTTATAATGTTGATTATGACAAAACAAATGCAAATATGTTTTATTTTTCTGGTTATAAAGGGATTGGAGCTTTGATAATAACAAAAAACAAAAGATTTCTTATAATTCCTAAAATGGAAATTGGAAGGGTAAAAGGGATAAAGGCATATATCTGGGACAAAGACCATAGATTATTTGAGTTTGTTAAAAAGAAGGTTAAAGGCAAGGTTATAGGCATTGACAAGAATGTTTTTACATTAAATGCTTATAAAGAGTTTAAAAAACAGTTTAAAAATGTCAAAACGGTGGATATAAGCAGTATATGTAATAAATTAAGAGCTATAAAAACTAACGAAGAGATTGGAATAATAAAAGAAGCATGCAAAATAACAGACAACATACTAAAAAAATGCTTTAGTAATTTTAAAAAGTTTAGAAAAGAAACGGATGTTGCTGCTTTTTTGGAGAATGAAACAAAAAAATCAGGCTATGAATTGGCTTTTAACCCTGTTGTTGCCTCTGGCAAAAATGCTGCTGTGCCGCACCATGCCCCTGAAAATATTAAACTAAAGAAAGGCTTTTGCGTTATTGACTTTGGCATTAAATACAAAGGATACTGCTCTGATGCAACAAGGACAATTTATATTGGCAGGCCCAAGGAGAAGGAGATAAGGCTGTATAACTTTTTATTAAGAATGCAAAAAGACGCAATAAAGAATGCAAAAATTGGAAAAAAGTGCTCTGATTTGTATAATAAGGTTAACGAAGATTTAAAGGAATACAAAAAATACTTTACTCATGGATTGGGGCATGGCATTGGCATTGATGTCCATGAGCTGCCAAACCTGACTGAAAAATCGAAAGATATATTAAAGAGGGGTATGGCATTTACAATCGAACCGGGAATTTATTTCAAAAACCAGCTTGGCATAAGGATAGAGGATGATATTCTGCTGACAAAAAAAGCAGAGATTTTGACTAAAACAAAAAAAGGGTTGATGGTTATATGAGATACAACAAAAGAACATTTGACAGTGAAGCGGCTTATTATGCTAAGAGATTGGGAAAGGTTAAGGGCAAGGTTGTTTTTGTGGCTTTAGATATGGGCCAGCCAAATGCTTTTTTTTCATTAGCTCCTTTAAGCAAGGCTGTGCATGAGCTGGAAGGGGATATGCATGTTATCGTAGAGGACGATTACAACAGCTTAATTGTCTTAAAGGATGCCTGGCATGTTTATGAGGATTATTTAAAAAGGCTAAAAACAAAAAAGGTTAAGGCTTTGTTTGGTTTCATAAATTCTGTCAATAAGAGAACAAAGAAAGACGTTTTTAAGGAAATTTTTAAAGAGCCTGAAATAATCTTAAGGGCTGAAAAAGGCGGTTTTAGGGGAACAATAGGTTTAGATTATAAATATAGATGGCATAAAAGATATAAGGAAAGGGAACTTTTAGAAACAACAACAAGAATATTAAAAGATGGCTATAACTTGAAGGAAGGGGAAAGAATTGGTATTGGATTTGTCTTAATACCAAAAGATGAGCATTTAGAGCTGCCATTGGAGGATTACCTAGATTCTTATTCAATTTCATTGGCAACTGCCTTGGCTGCTAAAAAGCTGAAGGCAAAACCGACTTTAAGCTCCTGCACTGACAGAATTTCAGTATTAGCAAAGTCAGTAAGAACCGCCGATTTATTGATGGCATTAAGGGGATGTGAACTGGATAAAGGGGTAAATGAGGGTGTTTTTAAAAAATATAGTGTGTTATCAAAGCTATTAAGGATAGACAGATTAAAATTCATTTCGGCAGGCTTTGGCATACATGCAAAAGGATATTATGGAAGGCATTTTTTTGGAGAGGAAATTGGATATCCTTCTTTGGATAAAAAAACAAGATGGAGTTCTCCAGGGCAGCTAATGCTCAAGGATGCATTTTCACCGCAAACGGCTTTAGAAAAAAGAGATCCTATGATGAGGTATGCTCTCACTGAAACACTGCCAATAGACATATTTATTGAAACCTGCAATATTGACTACAGCATACTAAGAAAAAGGTCAAATAAAATAAGGGATATGCTTAACAAATGTGAACATATAAGGGTTATAGGGAAAGAGATTAACGGCTATAAAACAGATTTAACGGTGAATTTGGTTGATAAAAATGGAGAAAGGTATGAGTTTATACCATCTGACTGTGATGTAAGGTCCGTAATTGAGAAAGAGCATTACAAAAAAACAGGGATAAAGGCAGGAAGCTATGCTAATTTCCCCTCTGGAGAGGCATTTGTAACCCCTGCCAGCGTCAAAGGCTTAATGATAGGCGATGTTGTCATTAATATTGACAGAAGCTATGTAATACCAGAGAGAAGCCCGATAATTGTTAAGTTTAACGGAAATGGCTATAAAGTGATTAAAGCAACTACAAAGATGCTGGGAATAATGAAGAAGGAATGGGGGGAGGCAAGGCAGAAGATAAGGGATTATGAAAAAAACAAGTCATTGCCAAAAGAGATTATAGAAATTTATAAAAGGAATTTCTGGAATATTGGGGAATTTGCTATTAACACAAACCCCAAAGCAAAGCTTTGCAATTATTTGATTGTAAACGAGAAGATAGCTAGAATGATTCATATTGCATTGGGATCTGGCTTTGATGCAAATAGAAAAACAATGTACCACTGGGATATTGTTGTCAACAGCCCGAGGCAGAGATTAGATATTTATGGCGTTGACAAGAATAATAAGATACATTGGGTTATAAAGAAAGGAGAGTTTGCTGTTTAAGATGGGTAAGCTGGAAAGGGCTGCTGATTTAGTTCTGAAGAAATGCATGGGGTTAAAGCCAAAGGAAAACTTGTTGATTATTGTTGATAAAAGAAAAAGGAAGATTGGAAAATTATTTCTAAAGCAAGGAAAGAAAACAGCAAAAAAAGCTAAGCTGCTGGAAATCCCTGTTGGAAAAGTCAATGGTGAAGAGCCACCAAAAAAAGCAGCAAAAGAAATGATTAAGTATGATGTTGAACTGCTGATAACAACCAAGTCCTTAACGCATACAAAAGCAAGAAAAAATGCCTCTAAAACTGGCGCAAGAATTGCCACTCTGCCAGATATAACTGAATCCATGATGAAAAGGGCAATAAATGTTGATTACAATAGAATCCAAAAACTAAGCAAAAAAATAGCTGATGTTATTGACAGGGGCAAAACAATACGAGTTTTAACAAAAAAAGGCACAGACATCATCTTTTATGTAAAAGGAAGAAAATCTCATGGAAGAGGCGGAGGCATCTTGACTAAAAAAGGAAAATTTGGCAATCTGCCTTCAGGAGAGGCATTTATCGCTCCGGTTGAAAACAAAACAAGCGGAATTTACATTGTAGACGCTTCTTTAGGCGGCATCGGAAAGGTTGACATGCCAGTTAGGGTATTGGTAAAGAATGGCTGTGTAATAAAAATAACGGGCAAAAAATCAGCAAAAGAACTCAATAAACTTTTAAAAGGGGCTGGAAAAAGGGCAAGAGTTATAGCAGAGTTGGGCATAGGCACGAATTATAAGGCTAAACTAACAGGAAATCTGCTTGAAGACGAAAAGGCAATTGGCACCTGCCATATAGCCTTAGGCGATAACACCGGCTTTGGCGGAAAAAACGAGGTCCCTTTGCATATAGATGGGGTCATCAAAAAGCCGACAATATTCGTAGACAATAGAAAAATAATGGATAACGGGAAATTGGTAATTTAATGCAAAAGCTTTTTAAATACGATTATTTTTCTTAATGACTATGACAACTAATGATAAGGATAAAAGCATACTAGATTCTGTTATTTATAAGTATAGCGTTAGTAACAGCCAAGTAGAGGAGGAGAACAAAATATTAAAAGAGACTGTGGATAAGCTAAGAGAAGAATTAGAAAATACAAAAAGGCCCCCATTAATGGTATGTGAGGTGATGGATGTCAATGAAAAAGAGGCCATTATACAGATACCTAATGGAAACCAATTTTCTGTAAACATTTCAAGTTCATGTGAAAAATTAAAGGCTGGAGATAGCATACTCTGTGAACAAAAAAATCTGACCATTATCAAAAAAATACCCATAACGAGGAAATTTAATGTTGAGAAATTTGTTATAATGGAAAAACCAACAACAACATGGAAAGATATAGGCGGTCTAGACTTGCAAGTTAATGAGATAAAAGAGGTTGTTGAACTGCCATTAAAAAGGCCGGAATTATTCAGGAAAGTGGGCATAAAACCACCAAAAGGAATCTTGCTTTATGGTCCTCCGGGAACCGGAAAAACCCTATTGGCAAAAGCTGTTGCAAACAGTACAAACTCAACATTTATAGAGGTGGTTGGTTCCGAATTAGTGCAAAAATTCATTGGTGAGGGGGCTAAATTGGTAAAGGAAATGTTTGAATTGGCAAGAAAAAAAGCGCCAAGTATAGTCTTCATTGACGAACTGGATGCTCTAGCAGCAACAAGAATGGAGATAGGCACTAGTGGAGAAAGGGAAGTGAATAGAACATTTATGCAATTATTGGCAGAATTGGATGGTTTTGAACCTTTGGATAATGTTAAAATAATAGGCGCCACAAACAGAAAGGATATCTTAGACCCAGCTGTTATAAGGCCAGGCAGGTTAGACAGGTTAATTTATGTCCCTATACCAACAAAAGAGGCAAGAGTGGAAATTTTCAAGATCCATTGCAAAGATATGACTTTTGATAAGGGGATTAACATAAAGAGTGTAGTAGAAAAAATGGAAAACTTTTCTGGAGCAGAAATCCACGCTGTTTGCACAGAAGCTGGTTATTTTGCAATAAGGAATAATAGGACTAAGGTAATTAAAGATGATTTTAATAAGGCAATAGAGAAGGTTAAGAAGGGAGAGGAATTGGAAGGGAAAGATTATTTGAGGTATTTTGGGTAAAAATATTTAATAACATTTTTATATTACTTCTTCAATTAGTTTGATTATGATTGAGTTAATATTTTTAATAAAGCTAATTGTTGCAGTTTCAGTGGTGCTTATTCTTTCTTTAATTGCTGAATACACAAGCCCTAAAGTTGCTGGACTTATATCTGGCTATCCAACAGGAACGGCTATTATCTTATTCTTTTTTGGGCTAGAGATAAGCCCGCAGTTTGCATCAAATAGCGCATTATACAATATGGTGGGAATAGTTGCTATGCAATCTTTTCTTTATTTTTATTATAAATCATCCCTATATTTTAAGAAATTCAATATCCTATTGTCTTCGTTAACAGCAATTGCAGGGTATTTCGTTGCAATATTGGCGTTACACTTCATTAAAACTAACAAGATTATCTCTACCCTTATTGCTACAGCGTCAATTTTCTTGTTTTTTTATCTGTTTAGAAAAATAAAAGATGTAAAGATAGAGCATATAATGGACTTAAAACATCTGAATTTTAACACTGTTCTATTTCGGGCTTTACTTGCTGCAGCCATTATCCTGGCAATAACATGGGTTGCTAAATTCGTTGGTCCTAGTTGGGCAGGTTTATTTTCTGCTTTTCCTACCACATTGTTCCCGTTTATATTAATTGTGCATTCCACTTACAGTAAGAAGCACGTTCACACCATAATAAAGAATGTTCCAGTTGGCCTAGGGGCCCTTATAGCATATTCTTTGACTATTTCAATAACATACCCCTTATTTGGGATTTATATCGGAACATTACTGTCTTTTTTTGCTGCAGCCATTTATTTGCTTTCTTATACATCTATTAAAAACCGATTGCAAAAGAAAGAGTTGCTGGGGGTTTTGGGGGGATTAGGACCAGAAAGCACTATTGAGTTCTATCGTTTTCTTATAAAATTAATGCCTGTTAAAAGAGAGCAAGACCATCTTCAGGTGCTTATATATTCAAACCCAAAAGTTCCAGATAGAACAGCTTCAATTTTAGGAAAAAAATATAGATCAGTTTTAGATGAGGAAGTGGCCTCATGCAAGCATTTGAAAAAAGCAGGAGCAACCAGGATGGTTGTTGTGTGCAATACCTCCCATTTTTATCTATCCCACCTTAGAAAGAGAGTTGGTTTGCCTTTTATAAGTTTAATTGAAGAAACTTCTAACGAGCTTGTGAGGAATAAAGCTAGGACCGTACTCCTTCTAGCTACAACAGGCACTGTTAAATCAAATACATATCAAGATGTTCTTGAAAGAACCAACATAAAGGTTTTTTTGCCTGATAAAAAAGACCAAGAGAGAATAATGGATATAGTTTATGGCGTTAAGCTGAAAGGGGTTAATGCAAAACACAAGCAAGCACTTCAAAAAATAATCAACAAATTTTCAAAAAAGACCAGTCATATAATTCTTGGATGCACTGAATTGGCTTTAGTGATGAAAAAAGTTTCTATGAGAGGAAAGCATCTATACGACCCTTTGAAGATTGTGGCTACTGAAGTTATAAAGGATACGTTAAGAAAACAGGCGAAAGGTAATTAAAAAATCTCTTTTTATAAAATACCTTATAGTTGGTCTTGTGAGCTTCTCATAGGCTTTAATTCAATCTTATGTGCAACAACACCAAAGTTTTCTGGTAAAGGTTTTGCTGAAGCATAAAGCAGAACTGGATAAATCCCATCACCCTTTCTTGTGGAAGCTAATTCACCATGTATGAATTGTGTTAAAATATTAGCATTGTCTATTAAGATAACATCATTTAATATTTCTCCTCTCCCGCCAGTAAGAAGAGTATACACTTGAGAAAAAGACATACCTTCTTTTTTTCCATTTGGAGTATTGATAATACCTCCGGTTACCCTACTGTTTAGATCCTTAGCGTTAAATAAATCGCTAACAGAACTCCCATGTTCATAAACTCTTGATGACAATATTTTGAGATATGTTGTTCTACCTGAAGTGTTGTCTCCTACTAGGTTTACCACCACTGGCGAATCTGGTCTTGGAGCGACTATTTTTTTTAATTTTTTAATCATTTCTTGATAAACTTCATTATTATGTTTTTCAGTTTTTGTTAAAGGCGTATCTGCTTTAAAATGGTCATCAAAGTATGCAGGAGCTAAATTTAATTCAAAATCAACGTCAAATAAATTTCTAAGTAATCTAGTGGAATAAGCAGTAACAAACTTATGGGGCAGACCTTCTGCTTTGGATAACCCCATATGATGGGCAGCAGCCATTAGTACGTCTGAAGCATCTTTATAGTCTAAGAAGCCAACAGCATCTACATTCCTGTGTAGGAATACTACTTTTTTATCTCTTCGGGAATCTATAAACTCTTTTATTTCTTTATATAGCTTAGTGTAGGGGTTATCTTTTTTTTCAAAGTCAATTAAAACTACTTCACAATCAGCTGGAGCTTCTTGTGCACTATGCTCAATTTGAGATAATTCTGGCTTAGATACTCTAAATTCAGTTCCTTGCTGATTCAATATATCCTCTATATTCATTTTATCACCTCTAATTTCATTCCTCCTCTGATTGATATAAAGAAGTTATATTTAAATCTTTCGGTTTTTTACTACCTATTGGTGGTTACATAAGATAATAGCGGAAGTCGTAATTTTCGTTCTATTTTTCCCATTCCAAAAAAACAACAATAATGGCTTCGGACGGTCTCGCGGAAAACACCATAAATTTGCTTCGCAAATTTAATGTTGACGCTCGACCTACTCGCCACTCCGACGGAGCCGACCCTCGGCTCGCCCTCGCCATTGTTGTTTTTTGGATATGATACTGCCCTATATTGAAGTCCAATTTAGAACGTTATCTATGTCCTTGGCTAAAATAGAATTCTAAAAATAAGCGCACGCTCAGCAGTTACTTCCGTTCTTCATCCTTGAATAAAAGTGGTGTGCGCTCGGCAGTTACTTTCCGTCAGTCATCGCCTTTCGGCTACTAGGGTGTTCACTTCTCTCATTGCACACACCAAAATAACCAGAATACAAATTAGTTTATAAGTTTATCTCTCTTTAAAAGAGATTCCAGTACCTCTTGTTTTTCAGAAGCATAGGCAAATCCTATTTTATTATAAAATTTTAATAAATTATCTTTCCCTTTGATATAGAATCTTCCGCAAAATTCCCTTTCTTTTTGTTTACGTAATTGTATATAGGATGTTGTGATACCAAAATAAGCTAACATAGTCCTTATTTGATTCAGAAATTCTAATAAATTTGTAACATATTCTTCAGTTTTAGATAATACAAATTGAATTCTCCACCTATTATTTTGTGGTTTTGAACCTTCATTTCCATAAATGATTGACAAAAATATTCTTTTAAATTCTTCTGGTCCGTTATAAATCCACTTTGGAATTAAAAACGGCTTAAACACCTTATTGCCAGTTGGTACACCCAGATAATTTATTAACTTGGCAAATTCTTTACTACAAAGATTAATTGTAAAACAATAAGATTTGTATTCAAGAGTTGGGTTTTCATGTGGAAAAATAGAATTGAAACCTGATTTAAATAATTTGGCATCTTCTTTTTGATTAAAATAATATTGAACATGTTGTAAATTTTTTCTGATATGGCCATCACACATTACAAAGCCTATATTAGCTACTAAGAAATTTAAAACTTTATTATTATAGAAATAATCTAGCCCATATTTTTTAATAAAATCAAAATCTTTTATTTTAGAGAAGTTTAATTTGTTACTGATAGATAATTTTTCAAATTTATTTTGAGTAATCAATCTCAAAATTCTTTCATTATCCCCGAAATCGTAAGGTAATAAATAATTTTTGTAAATTTCATCTATTTTTTTCTTGTTCATGGCACTATAAGAATAACCTGAGTTTAATTGTGTTGGTGTTCTACTAAGTTTGTTCTTAATATGCAATCTTGAGACCACAGTAGATGTGTAAAAATTGTTAATTTTGTCTTGGTATAGGTTATTAAAAATAGCTTGTATTTTCCTTATATTAAAGATGGTGTCTGGGTTGGATCTAAAAATATTAAAAATCCGCTGAGTTTTTGAATTTTTTTGGTTGTTTGAGTTCATTTGAAATCACCAAATTATATTTTATTTTGGATTTTAAATTGAATGAAAATATCCAAGAAGAAGTTCTACTTTATATATCTCACGCACGAGGATGTCCAGTGATCAGTGGTAAGCTAATCATTATATTTACATTATCTTAAAATCGGCGCAAACCCTATAAATCCCTGGCCCAAACTGCCCGCATTTTACCAATTTTAAAATCTTGTATTTTTTCTTGGCTTTAGAGCAAGCCTTGCCTATCTTTTCTTTGGCTAGGTTAAAATCCTTTTCATTCAAAAAATCGTAAAAATGCATTATTGTCCCTTTCTTGGCAGCTTTTAAAGCAACGCCTAAAAAATTCTCTCCGCCCTTTGGCAGAGGCATCAGGATTCTATCGAATTTCTTCTTTAGCTTTGGAACAACCTTTTTAACATCGCCTTTAAACAGTTTAACATTCCCAACCTTATTCAATTCAGCATTTTCCAATGCATATTTATGTGCTATAGGATTGATTTCTATCCCATACACTATCTTTGGTTTAGAATTCTTAGCAATAACCAATGGATAAACACCAACACCGGAAAACATAACTAAAACAGACTCATTTTCTTTAACTAATTTAGCTATCCTTAGCCTTTCATTAGCCAGCCTTGGGGAAAAATAGCATTTTTCAACATCTAATTTCAACCTAGCATTATTTTCCTTGTATTCTGTTTCTTTTCTTTTTTCCCCAGCTATAACCTTTAGTTTTGGCAGCCTGTATCTGCCGGAGTATTTTTTTGTTTTTTTGCAGACTACTTTTAAGTTATTATGCTCTTTCAGCAAAGCCTCTGCTTCTTTTTTTGATATATCCGTCTGGAATATTGCTATATCCCCCACTATATCAAAAGAGGCCATTTTAAACCCATTTACCCAGCCCGGTTTGCTGTTTTGATTCCTTTTCTTTTTCTAATTTCTCTAAAGCGGAATTAACCCTCTCTTCAGAAAAATCATGCTTGTCAATAAGAATTTTCATTAATCTTTCCTTGTCAATGCCTTTCCATTCTAATTTAAAATCATTACTCACCGGCATGTTATTGATCAGATAATATGCTTCTGTCCATGGAAAATCAAAATGCTCTTTCCATTTAGCTTCCAAAAACATTTTATCAAAATCCTTTCCATAATTCCTTACTAATTTTAAAGCATTCTTTGGCCCGATGCCCTTAACTCCCCCAGGATTGTAATCCGTTCCAACTAATAAGGCAACGGCTATTAATTGCTCTTGGTCTATTGATAAATTGTTTAGATTTTCAGATAAATCGATAATCTCCGGCTTTACAGTCTCGTAAGCCAGCTGGTTGGCTTTCTTCCTTTTTCCTGCTATTGACAAGTTTCTGACTAATTTTGGCGCTCCATGAATCAATGAGTCAAAATCCTGTGAAACAACAGCAAACGCCTTTCCCTCTTTGACAATATGCGCTGCCTGGGCCTCTCCTTCAGATAGCGCTTGCACAACCGGCAGCCCTAGCGCTTCTATAACTTGTTTAGCCTCTTCTACCATATCTTTGTCAAGCCTTGATGTTCTTGCAGCATATTTTTTCATCCCTTCTATATCTTCTTTTTTCTTGGCTTCCTCGTACAGCTTTCCGGCTTCTATTTTAAGCTCTTTCCGTCTTTCTCTTTCTTTTTCCTTCAGCTTTGGCGGTTTTCCATCAAAAACAAAAGCAAGTTTCAAGCCTTCTGACATCAGTTTTGTAGTTCTGTTAAATAAACCAACTAGATGGGAAGTTACATCGCCTTTGCTGTCCATTAGAACTGTTCCATCCCTTGCTCTTATTGTAGTTAAGAATTGATAAAGAACGTTGTAGCTGTCTACCGCTAAAACCTTCCCTTTTAAATCTTCTATTGCTATTTCTTTTGCCACTATTATATCTTTGAATGCTATGCCCATTTTAGAGCTTATTAATGCTCATCCCTTTAAATTCTTTTTCTAAAATTTCCTTTGCCTTTTTTGTAAGCTCGCCTTTTGTCAAGAATAAAACAGGCAACTTTTTTGACTGCGCTTGTATATAAACAGAGTTTAAATCGCCATCACTAATTCTTTTTTTGCTTTTTGCTACACAAAAATATCTTAGATTGCCTACTGAAGATGGAACTTCAACTATAAAGCTTATTTCTGCATTTTTTCTTATTATTTTTTGCTCTGTTACTGATATTTTATTTTTGCTGAAATAGTTTTGGATTTCATTGAAGAACGTGTCTTTTAGCGGCTTTTCAGCTGCCCTTAATTTTTTGTCCTCAACTTCTGCGGGCTTAACCTCTTTTATTGTTTTCTGTTCTTCCTTTTTGATTTCTTTTACTGGCTTTTGCTCCTCTCTTTTTATTTCAGGCTTTTTGGCTTCAATTTCGCCCTTAACAGGCTCTTCTTTTATTGCTTTCAGCTGGGTTTTTATCAGCTCTTCTGCATCCTTTGTCGGCAGCAAATACCATTTCCAAAATATCTCCTGATTGCCTTTGTAATTTACTTGTAAAGGAATTGCAAAATCTTTTATTGCCCTTAAAGCCACCCTAATGACAGGTTCGATGATATTGTCCCTCAAAATCTTTTTTTGATTTAACAAGGCATATGCCTCTTTTTCCCTTTCATGTAGATTAGATGAGAAATTTTGCAAAAGATGCTCTTGCCCTGGCAAATAATAAAGGGGGGAGCCGCCTATTTTAACAGATGATATCTTTACTTTTTTATTAGAAGAAAGCTCTGAAAGATGAGCAGATGCCATCAGTATATCAGTTCCAATCTCTTTAGAAACCTGCACAGGCAATATGGGTCCTTTTAGCCTTATAAATTCTATTATTTTATCCCTAATATCCATAACAGAAAAATAAGTTGGTGCTGTTTATATATTTTATGTTAACTTTTTGTTACTGATTAGGGTCTCATCCATCTAATCTCATAATAGGTTACATCGCTTTCTTCATCCACCACACCAATCATCAATCTTTTCTTAGTAGAATGCGCTACCCTGTTTTTAGCTGCAAATTCATACCATGTCAAAGTAGAGCTCTCATGAACTGGGTAGATAATCCATTTGGCATGATCCTCTCCTGGTTTTACGCCACGGTCATAAACCCTGAAATCTGCCCCAAATTTTAAAGCTGTTTTTATTATATAGCCCCTATTCCTTATGTCTTTAAAAACACAGTATCTTATCCAAAAATTTGGTTCAACTTTTTGCGCTTTTTTAATGAATTTTTCAACATTGGTCTTCTTATTCCTGCCGTCTACAACCCTTACTCTGTTTTTTTCTACCAAATAAAGCGTTTCAAGCAAAGAAAGCTGAACTTTTCCATCCTCTAATAGGGTTCCATACCTCCCCTGATTATACAAATCTCTGGCGGCATCAGAGTTTTCGGTTAAGACTCTTTCTTTTGCAAATGTGGCCTTTACTATCTTTTTTTCTTCTTTTTGTGTTTTCTCTTCCTTAATCATAGCTTAGTGAGGGTTGTATTTCAGTTTAAAAAGTTATCTTTTGTTTAATTATTTTCAATATAGAAGATAATTAATAAACAATAAATATTATATATTAACTTGTATTCCGGAATCAGTATGGAAATAATATTTTTAGGCACTTCTTCTATGGTGCCGACAAAGGAAAGAAACCAAAGCGCTGTTTTAATTAGCTATAAAATCCATGGAATATTGATAGATTGCGGAGAGGGAACCCAAAGGCAGCTTAAATTAGCAGGAATTCCGGTAACAAAAATAACTAAAATATTGATAACACATTGGCATGGCGACCATACATTTGGCTTACCGGGTTTGATATCAACAATGGGTGCTTCTAATTATAATAAGACGCTGGAGATATATGGCCCCAAAGGAACAAAAAAGAAAATAGAGAATATGTTTAATGCCTTTGTTTTTGACAGAAGAATTGAGTTAAAAATAATAGAGATCGAGCAGGGAAAATTCTTTGAAAATGATGAGTTTTGTTTAGAAGCATTGCCTCTGAATCATGGTATAGAAACATTTGGCTACAACCTTATAGAGAAGGATAGGAGAAAGATTGATGTCAAAGCAGTTAAAAAATTAGGCATTCCAGAAGGCCCATTGCTGGGTAAATTACAGGATGGTAAGGCGATTAGATTTAAAGATAAAAAAATAGCGCCAGAAGAGACAACATATGCAATTAAAGGTAAAAAAATAAGTATTATCTCGGATACCTCTCCGTGCAACAACTGTTATAAGCTAGCAGAGAATGCTGATATATTAATTTGCGAATCTACTTATGAATCAACCTTGGAGGAAAAGGGAGAAGCATATTCCCATATGACAGCAAAACAAGCAGCTGAAATAGCAAATAAAGCTAATGTTAAAAGGCTTATATTAACGCACTTCTCCGCTAGATACAATGATATTAAGCATGTGGAAGATGATGCTAAACAGATATTTAATGATAGCGTTGCTGCTTGGGATTTGATGAAAATTAATTTATAGCAAACGCACTAAATTATCATGATAGATAATGCGTTTGCTATATCAGAACGAACGAAACAATTTTTATAGATATTTTCGTCCGTTAGCTATATAAAATGAGCCGCAAATCTAAAGGTATAAATGCTGAAAGAGACCTAATTCATAAATTTTGGTCTAAGGATTGGGCTTGTATAAGGGTGGCTGGTTCAGGTTCAATGAGATACCCTTCTTCAGATATATTGGCTTCAAATAAGCTGAGAAGATTGGCAATAGAATGCAAAACATCTGGAGAAAAAAACAGGTACCTTACTAAAGAAGAAGTCCAGCAACTAAAGACATTTGCGGAATTATTTGGGGCAGAGCCTTGGGTGGCGATTAAATTTGATAGGAAAGGGTGGTTTTTTTTAACCCTAGATGATTTAGAGGATAGCGGCTCCAATTTTGTTATATCTTCAGAAAGGGTAATGAATAAGGGGCTCTTGTTTGAAGAATTAATTAAATAAGAAAAAAATTATTTTTTCTTTCTTCCAAGTTCTTTTTCTATTTTCCTTTCTTCTCTCTCTATTTTTAGTTCCTCTGCTGCTATTCTTGCTGCTATTCTCTCTATATTCTCATCCATCCTAGCAATTCTTCTCTCTATCAGGACTAAAACCCTCAAAGAATATACTATCGCAGCTAATGTGCCAACAATAACCGCCAGTGTAAACTCTTGGATACCAATAATGCCTAATGCCATTTTATTTACACCTCTTTTTTATTAATTACTATTATTTTTATTTATAAATTATCTTATAGTATATAAATCTTTGTTTTAATTTAAAGTTAATGACAAGAAATAGGCCCTAAATAGCTTTCATCCTTTTCCATTCGCTGTCAAACATCCTTTCTAAAGCGCCAGCAAATAGTTTTGTATTGATCCATACGCCAACATCATAACTGGGGTGTACACTTTCATCATTTAGCAATATAAGCGTTAGTTCCTTTCCATCAACCAAACAAAATCTTGCTTTAATATTGGTATTTTTTATTTCAGCTATTTTGGAAAAATCCTTTATTTGTGATAAGATGTCTTTTGTTATTGGCGCAGCTACCCTTATTTTTACCCCTCTTTGTTTTGCTTTCAACAAGGTGTATTTTAAAATTTCAAGCTTTCTTAATAAACCCTGGGTGGTGGTCATTATTGTAATAGATTTCTGAGCGCCTTTGATCATAGTTTCTAGATGATTGTATAGGTTATCGCGTCCTTTTAATGATCCTGACAAATCAACTGGCTCTACTAGTTCAATGCCTTGTGTATGCAATAAATTTAATTCGTTGATTATCTCCCCAACTTTTAATTGTTCTATTGTTTTTAATTCCCTCTCAGAATTGTCCTTAATCTTTTTCTTGACTCTTTCAAGAACCTCATTGGGCGGAACTGCTATATATTTGATTGGCTTTCCAAGCTTCATTATTATAAAGCCCTTCTTTTCTAAACTTTCTAAAACATCATAGCTTCTGCTTCTTGGCACATTGGCAATGTCAGAAAGCTCTCCTGCTGTGCTTACACCCCTGGAAAGCTTATAAATCTTTCGATTTTGTTGCCATTTTAGAGTAACAAAAACAATCATAAAAGAAAAATTTATATAGTAAACTGCACACCCTACAGGCTATGAAAACTGCTATAGCAATAAAAAGGGGCATCTTCTTAGCTATAGCCATTATAATTATTATTATATGATTAGTCCTTATTCTTCTGAATAAAGGACCATTGTTTCTGATTAAAATGATAAAATTAATATGTCAGAAATGCAAAGCATTTCTGATCATGCTTAAAAACCAAAAGGTTTTTAACAAACAATAAATCAAAAGGTGAAATTAAATGAGGATAACAATATTTGACACAACGCTTAGGGATGGAAGCCAAAGCAGGAATATAAGCTTTTCAGTTAGGGATAAGATTGAGATAGCTAAAGCTCTTGATGATTTTGGCGTTGATTATATTGAGCTGGGATGGCCTGGAAGCAATGAAAATGATATGCAGACATTTTTGGAGGCCTCTAAATTAAGATTAAAAAATGCTAAGATGGTTGCATTTGGCTCGACAAGAAGGAAAGGTATAAAGGCTGAAGAAGACAGTAATTTAAATGCAATATTAGAAAGCAAAGCAAAAGTTGCATGCATTTTTGGCAAAACCTGGCTACATCATGTAGAGATGCAATTGAAGGTAACGCCAAAAGAGAATTTAGAAGCAATAGAAGATAGTATTAGGTTTTTGAAGGGCAAAGGGTTTGATGTATTCTATGACCTGGAGCATTTCTTTGACGGCTTTAAGCATGATAAAAAATATGCCCTGGAATGCTTAAGGGTAGCTGCTAATGCAGGAGCTAGCTGCCTGGTTTTATGCGACACAAATGGTGGTTGTTTGCCTGATGAGGTCAGAAAAATAGTTTCAGAAGTTAATGAGTTCATGAAAAAAAATAAAATAAAAACAGAGCTTGGCATTCATATGCATAATGACTCCGGCTTTGCAACTGCAAATACCTTTGAAGCTGTTAAGCTTGGTGTTGCACAGCTGCAATTAACTGTGAATGGCTTTGGAGAAAGGTCGGGAAATGCAGATTTATGCTTGTTGATTCCTGCTTTAATCTTAAAGGAAAAAATGAAACTGCCAAAAATTAAATTAGGTACATTAACAGAACTAAGCAGGTTAGTTTATACTCTAGCTAACACAAAACCAAATCCTGCACAGCCATATGTTGGAAAAAATGCTTTCTCACATAAAGGAGGCATTCATGTGGATGCAATGGTAAAGGGAGCAACTTATGAGCATATAAAGCCGGAATTGGTTGGCAACAGAAGCGACATAGTTTTATCTGAGTTAAGCGGAAAAGCAAATATTGTTGCTACAGCAAAGAAATTTGGCTATAAGGTTGATAAAAACAATCCCCAAGTTATGGATATGCTGAAGGAAATTGAAAAACTTGAAAGCAAAGGCTATGATCTTGGCAATCTGCCTGCAGAGCAGCTTTTGTTGGTTGAGAAATTTTTTGGAAAAAATAAAGAGTTTTTTAAGATAGAAACATGGAAAGTAATGTCAGAGCAAAGAAATGGTGAATTTTCAGAAAGTGTAATTACTGGTATAGTGGATGGTAAAGAAAGGCAGGTAGTTGCTCCAGTTAAAGGCGGCCCAGTTGATGCCATATATAGTGCCTTAATAAAGCTTATAGCAGCAAATTACAAGCAAATAGAAACTGTAAAGCTGATAAACTACAAGGTTATGATAGCGCAGGACCAGGGAGCAGAAAGCTCTGTAAGGGTTTATATCGAGTTTAAAGACGGCAGCGAGGAGTGGGGCACAGTTGGTGTAAGCACAAACATACTAGAGGCAAGTTTAGAGGCAATAGAGAAAGGGTTCAGGTATTTCTTGTTGAGGAATTGTTAGGTTATTTGTATTCGAATTTTTCTATAGTTCTAAGAACGGAAAACGAAAGGTTTATATATAAGTACACATATATTATGTATACACACATAAAGGAGGAATAAAAATGGTAACCATGACTTTAGCAGTTCCGGGTGAACTAAGAAATAAAATGGAATTGTTTCCTGAAATAAATTGGTCCGAAGTAGCTAGACAAGCATTTAATCAAAAGATTAGTGATTTAGAATTTCTTAGGAAATTCAAATCTAAGAGTAAATTTACTGAAGAAGATGCTCTAAGGCTAGGAGCAGAAGTAAGCAGGAAAGTTGCAGAAAGGCACAAAAGGGGCAATTAAATGGAGCTCGTTGTTGATGCTAATATCCGTTTTGCAGCTTTAATAAAAGTTAGTGCTACTTCTGACTTAATAGTTGACAATTCATTAAATCTTAGTTCAGTTGAGTTTATTTTTTCTGAATTTGAGAAATATAAAGATCTGATTAAAGAGAAAACAGAAAGATCAGAGGAAGAGTTTGAAAGATTTATAGAAATAATTCAGAAGAAAATAAAATTAATTCCTTATGAAGAATTTGAACCTTTTATAAAAGAAGCAGAAAAAATATCTCCCGACCCAAAAGATACTGAATATTTAGCTTTAGCATTAAAGTTAAATTGTGCTTTCTGGTCAAATGATAAAAAATTAAAAACGCAAAATAAAGTTAAAGTTTATTCTACAGAAGACCTAAAGAATGAGCTTAAGAAGTGAAATTGCGGGGCTCTGACTGTTTTAGTGTAAGCGACCCAATTTCTCGTTTAAGTGGTGTTAAAATCAATTATTACTCGTGGCACACCAACATAATAACATTTATATAATTCATTAATATACTCATATTCATGAGTCGGTGTATTATTTGCTGGCAAGAATTTAAAAAAATAAATAATCGTCAGAAATACTGTTCAAAAAAATGTTACAATGTTAAAGTTAGAAGATTAACAAATAAGTATATTCTTAATAAAAAACAATGCGAGTTATGCAATAAAACATTCATTCCAAATAAAAATCACCCCAAAGCAAAATTTTGTTCTAAAAAATGTAATAAGAAAAACTATTATCTAGAACATCGCAATCTAACATTAAAGTATCCTCATTTGTGGGATGCAAAAAAGTATTGTAAATTTTGTAATCGTCTAATAAAGTTTAATCGTAATAATTATATAGTTTCTGAATTGGCTCGTAAATTTTGCAGTGAAAAGTGTAGACGTGCTTTGGCCAATATAAAAAGGAGGAAACACATTCTAAAAGAAAAAGAATGTTTATATTGCAAGGGTATTTTCAAACCTCATTATTTACACCCGCAAACAAGATTTTGCTCTTATAAATGTAATGCGGCATATAACTACTATAATAAATATAAATCTTTAATTTCTAAGTACCCTAAAGGATTTGAAACTATCAAACATTGTAAGAAATGCGGCAAACAAATAATTTTTGATAAATCAAAACCGATGAATACCGAACTTATCAGGAATTATTGTAGTAATAAATGTAGAAGTAAAGAATCTCATTATAGATTCAAAATAAAAAACCCAGAGGGATACAAAGAAAAGATTAAAAGAAGAAGGCAGAGTGAGAAAGGAAAGATTGCACACAGATTTTCTGCTAAAAAGAGAAAATATATGTTAAAAAATATTATAACCGCTTATACTGCAAAAGAAGAGATGGAATTAAAATCAAAGGGCATATGTTTTGGTTATAAAAGAAAGCCTCATTTTGTAGGCAAATCTCAATTAGAGATAGATCACAAATGCCCCGTTTCTAAAGCAAATAAATATTATATTAAAACGGGCAAAAAAAAGAGATACACTATAAAAAATGTTCAACCTTTATGTCGAGATTGTAATCAAGAAAAATTAGATAAGATTTAGTTGGTGCGCCCCTTCCGTCATAACTTCCCCTTTTCTCCACACGAAACCAAGGGGGTTTATAAACTCCAATAGCTCTATTTAAAAAGCAAAGTCTTTATAAATAACCTTTGTTTAAAAAGGTTTATAAATAAAACTGCATTTTAAAAATTAAATTTGGCTTTTTAAAGCCAATAAAGTATAATTTGGGGGTGGATTTGAATGGTTAAGAAGAAAACTGAGAAGAGAGACATAACTGTGGTGAATATAGTTGTTTCTACATCTTTAAAGCATGATATACCATTGGAAAAGATGGCAACAACACTTTCTAACACCGAATACAATCCAGAACAGTTTCCTGGGCTTGTGATAAGGATAAAAGAGCCAAGAACTTCTGCTTTAATCTTCAGCTCTGGTAAAATAGTCTGTACTGGAGCAAGAAGCATGGAAAAAGTGGAAGAAAGTATAAAAAAAATCATCAAAAGTCTGGAAAAAATCAATGTTAAGATAACAATTAAGCCTGAGATAAAAATCCAAAATATAGTGGCTAGCGGCAGTGTTGGCATGGATTTGAACCTTAACACCTTGGCTATGAAGCTGGAAAACACAGAATATGAGCCAGAGCAATTTCCCGGTTTAGTTTACAAATTAGCGGCTGCTAAAGCGACATTCTTATTGTTTAGCAATGGAAAAGTTGTTTGTACTGGCACCAAGTCAGAAAAAGAGGTACACACAGCCCTGGATATGCTCATTGCTAATTTAAAGAAGGTTAAGGCATAATCAAAAAGGCACTGGCCATGCTCTCGCGTGAGATATATAAGCTAGGTTGTCTCATCTTCAGCTGGTAAAAATGGATGCAGAAGAGCAAATAAAGAAGTTAGGTGAGTTTTTAGAGGCTAATTACCATTCTAAATTATTGGAGCATATAAGAAAAGGCGAAAATTTTCTTATAGTGGATTTTACTGAACTTTCTAAATTTGACCCTGACCTTAGTTTAGAATTATTAGAAAATCCGGAAGAGGTCATAAAAGCTGCTGAGTTATCTATAGAACAGTTTGACTTGGGTGAGAGAGCAAAAGGGTTCAAAATACGATTTAATAATCTTCCCAAAGACCAAAGCATAATGATAAGGGATATAAGAAGCAAGCACATTGGCAAGCTTTTTTCTATTGAAGGCATAGTAAGGCAGAAATCTGATGTAAGGCCGCAGGTAACAGCAGCCAAATTTGAATGCCCAAGTTGTGGAAATATAATTGGCATATTACAATTAGATGCTTCTTTTAAGGAACCGACAAGATGTGGGTGTGGCAGGAAGGGAAAGTTCCATTTGCTTAATAAGGAGCTTGTAGATGCACAGGGCCTAGTTCTAGAAGAGAGTCCCGAAAGTCTTGAAGGTGGTGAACAGCCTAAAAGGATGAGCGTGCTTTTAAAAGACGATTTGGTTAGCCCTATGTCAGAAAAAAAGACAAACCCCGGCAGTAAAATTTTAGTTGTTGGTATAATAAAAGAGGTCCCGATTATACTGAGAACAGGGGCAAAATCAACAAGATTTGACCTCATTATAGAAGCAAATTATATTGAAGCTATGGAAGAAACCTTTTTGGAAGTTGAAATTAATGAGGAAGAAGAAAGGAAAATAAAAGAGCTTTCTCAGGACCAAAATGTTGTTGGAAAGATGGTTGACTCAATAGCTCCATCTATATTTGGCTATGAGAAGATAAAAGAGGCATTGTTATTGCAATTGATGGGCGGCGTTAGAAAGATAAGGAATGATAAGGTTGTTAGCAGGGGGGATATCCATATTTTGCTGATTGGAGATCCGGGGGCTGGTAAAAGCGCTTTGTTAAAAAGAATTAATTTAATAGCTCCAAAAGGCCGTTATGTAAGCGGCAAAGGAGTTAGTGCTGCTGGATTGACTGCAAGTGTAGTAAGGGACGAGTTCTTAAAAGGGTGGTCATTAGAAGCAGGGGCAATGGTTTTGAGTTCAAACGGAATTTGCTGTGTTGATGAGATGGACAAGATAGGCCCAGAGGATAGGGGGGCAATGCATGAAGCACTTGAGAACCAAACTGTAAGTATTTCGAAGGCGAATATCCAGGCAACATTATTAGCTAGAACTACTGTCTTGGCTGCAGCAAACCCAAAATTTGGAAGGTTTGACCCTTATGACATCATTGCCAACCAGATAGATTTGCCCCCTACACTAATAAACAGATTTGATTTGATATTCCCAATAAAAGATTTGCCTGATGAAACAAGGGATAAAGCAATGGCTTCGCACATCTTAAACTTGCACCAAACGCCAGAAATGAATGAACCAGAAATATCCACCCCTTTTTTAAAAAAGTATGTTGCATATGCCAGGCAAAAAATAAACCCAAAATTGACCGATAGCGCTCTTGAAGAGATAAAGGATTATTATATAAAAATGAGGATGAGCGGCTCGGCTGAAGGAAGCATTAAAACAATTCCAATCTCCCCAAGGCAGCTAGAGGCACTAGTAAGGATGTCGGAAGCTTCAGCTAGGATTAGATTGAGCGACAAAGTCACAAAAAAGGATGCCAGAAAGGCTATTGATTTGCTGCAGTATTGTTTAATGCAGGTTGGGTTTGACGAAGAAACCAAAAAATTTGATATTGACAGGATAGCTACTGGTATTACTGCCTCACAAAGAAGCCACATTGTCAGCATAAAAGATATAATCGCTGAATTGGAGAACAGAATTGGAAAAACAATACCTATCGATGATATTGTAGCAGAAGCCAAAGAAAAAGAGATAGAAGAGGAAAAAGTAGAGGAGATCATCGAAAGGCTAAAGCGTTCTGGCGACATCTTTGAGCCTAGGAGGGGTTTTGTCCAGAGAATTTGATTTGCCAAAAGAAAGATATATAAATGAGCTGTTTCTTGATATATGCGGGGGCCGATATAATTCTAAAATGGCAGAGCAGATTCAAAAGAGGCAAATAGCATGTAAAGCAAGGATTGGGGATGTTATTAATGGTAAATATGTAAAAGAAGAGGGGTGGCAGCCAAATTACATAATAACAAATGATGGAAAAAAGATCTCTAGGATAAACCTTATTGCTTCTGTTGTTTTAAAGCCGGCAAATGAAAACCTAAATTACCAAAATATAGTGTTGGATGATGGTAGCGGAAAAATCTCTGTGAGAAGTTTTGAAGAAAATGAATATACCAAGGACATAAATGTTGGCGATGTTGTGTTATTGATAGGCAGGCCTAGGGAGTATGGAAATGAAAAGTACATTGTTCCGGAAATCATAAAAAAAGTTGAAAATCCTCTTTGGATAAAGGTAAGAAACCTGGAGTTGAAGAAGGGCAAGACAATAGCCAAAAACACAATTAATGACAATGAAGAGCCAATTCTAAAAGAAGAGCCGATTGAGGTTATAGAAAACGGCAAGCCATCTAACAAGATATGTGAATTGATAAAAATTATTGATACTGGAGAAGGGGCAGACATTGAGGAGGTTATATCCAAATCAAAGTTTGATGAAGCTGAAAAGATAATAAGGAATTTGTTGGAAGAAGGGGAGATTTTTGAAGTAAAGCCGGGAAAGCTAAAAATTTTAGAATAAGAGGGGAGTTATATACACTTCAATAAATGCTGCTACCAATAAAAAACCGACAGCTATTATCAAAAGTTCAGATGAGTCGAGCAGAATATTGCTAAACTTCTTAGAAGCATAGTGGTGTTTGATTACAGCCACGGATATGATCCCTCCAGCTAAGCCGCCATAAAAATAGGCTACTATCTCTGGTATGCCGTGAATAGCATATCTTAAAAGGCCCAAAGAAACTACTTGAAAATATGCTGCAGCATTTGCAAAGCCAACAGAGGAAACATACGCGCCTATATTGGATCTTATAAAATTTCCTATAGCTGTGCCTATCACTGTGGCATTCCATGTCAAAATAAAGATTGCTCCGGCGCCATATATGAAGGCGAATAAAATACAAAATGCCAATACTTTCAGGTTGTTGAATAATATCTTCGTAAAAAGATTAAAATTTTGAACAACATTTCCCGAAATTTGGTTGTTTATGTCTGTTATTGTTTGTGTTTGTTTCTGGAAAAGATAGCCGACGGTTTCCGAAGGTAAAACCACATACCACAGCACAGATGAGAGAGTTATCCCCAAAAATAAAAACATTAAGAATACAATGGCCTTATTATGTTCCTTCAATAACAATTTTTCTTTGTTTATTTCTATGTCTTTGCTTTCTTCAAGCTGCATTGTGCCATAAACAATAGGCACAGCTGCCATAACTGTTAGGAACACCATAATGAAGCTGGCTTGTTTCTCAAAAATCCATAGTGACAAAAAAATAGCTACAGATGTATACAAAAAACCAATAAAAAACATTTCCCATGGCTTTTTTTCTGCTTTTAGTGGAAAAAGCAATGACTCAATTACCATAGCCACGCATATATCTGCCCTGTTTAAATAGTTTTTGATGGCAAACAATTAAATTTATATAATAAACTGAATTTCTCCTTCTAAAATGGATTATAGAAAATTGCTTAAGGAAGCTAGGGACAATCTGCCAAAATCTGTTTTTGAGAAAGAAAGATTTGAGATACCCAATGTTATGGGCCACATCCAAGGAAATAGGACAATAATAAGCAACTTTATTCAAATTGCTGGCATCATCAGAAGGGAACCCGAGCATTTATTGAAATATGTTTTAAAAGAATTGGCTACTCCCGGTGAGATCAAAAAAAGCGGCAGTGTTATAGTTGGGACAAAGGTTCCTGCTTCTAGAATTAATGAAAAAATAAGGAAATATGCAAATGAGTATGTTCTTTGTACAGAATGCGGCAAACCGGACACAAAGATAATGAAAGAGGGGGACTTTGCTTCTCTTAAGTGTATGGCTTGCGGTGCTAAACACCCCGTAAAGGCAAGGATATAGGTAGTTTTGATGATTGTAAAAATCCATAAAACCAATGACGGAAGAAAAATAATTGCAGTTTGTGATGACAATTTATTAGGAAAAAAATTTGAGGAGAAGAAATTACAGTTAGATTTGACTTCTAATTTTTACAAAGGTGACAAAAAAAGTGAAAAAGAGGTTTTAGATTTAATCAAGGGGGCGTATATTGTGAATTTTGTTGGTGAGAAAAGCATAAGAATAGGGATAATGGCAGGTATAATAAACAAAGGGGGCGTCATAAGAATTAAAAATATACCGCATTCACAAGCAATTGTTTTATGATGGCATCCTAAAACCATTTGCCTAATGCTATCTGTTTTTCTTTATCTTTGCCAAAAATGCCTTCCACACGCCTTTTTGTTAATTCGAGGTTTTGTTTTAAATAAGAAGGAAGGTCATATTTTTCGGCTAAACTTATCGCTGGCTCTAAATATTTTATGATAGAGCCTTCAGAAATGGTGAATATTATCCTATTGCCACATTTAATGCACTTCCCAACTAATGGCGGCCTTCTATATTTTTCATTGCATTTTACACACCTAAACTCTTGTTGGGAAAATTTCCTTAGGTTACCCTTTATATCCCTCAAGAAATGTTTTTCTATTACTAGTCTCGCAACATCTGTTGTGGTTACTGCCCTTATTTTTTCTGCTAATTCCATCTGTCCTTTTAGCTTATCCTCCATAGAAGGCAGTGTTTTATAAGCAGAGCACCTTATGCCTGCATTAATATTTTTTGTATCGTGTGTAAAACCCATACCTTCGTATTGGAATTCTGTGTTCAATCTTTTTCCAATTTGTTCTATTTTAACATCCCATGGTTGCTTATACCCCAAACATGCCTCATAAAATTCTAATGAATATCTCCACGCAACATCCATATCAAACACCATATCATCTACTTCGCTGGGTATTAATACAGAAGTTAATACTAATGGAGCATCTTGTGTTGCACCCCTGCTGTTTGGTAAAAACCACCTAGAAAAATTCAACAACGCATCCATCAGAAGCGTCACGCTAGCTTCATCCCCATCGCAATCCCTTCTTGTAGCGGCATGTAACATTGGATGCGCATAAAAGCCCTGTGTTTTTGAAAAACCAATTATTCTGCCAACAATGCCTGCAGAGGTATGCGGAGCTAATGCAACCACTAAATGGCCTATTAGATCAGATCCAGATTTAAGATTATAGAAAGGCTTTAAACCATAAAGTTTTTTTAGTAATCCATCAATAAATAAAGAAACCTTGAATAATATCTTGTCTGCTCCTAATTCGGGGCTTTCATCACAGGAGGGAAGTATGATGTCCTGTGGTTTAAGTTCTAAAATTTGGTCTGTGTCCTCCAGTTCTTTTTTGTTGATATCTTTGTCATAGCCTAATTCCTTTAATTTTTCTATTGGCGTTCCTATCTCTTTCGGTTTAAAATGGGTTATTGGCAGTTGTGTCATATCATATCTGGTAGTTCCGTCCTTGTTAACATAAACATCATTTTCTGCCCTCAAAATCCCTTTGATAAGGTGTTCTGGGATATGGTCTTTATTTGAGGTTCCTTTAACTCCTTTTATAAGGTCCGGGAATGTCTTCGTTTTTAAGTTTTTTAAGATTTGGTTAAAATAATAATTTATATCAATCTCTTGTTTTTTGAAGGTAGCTGCTATCCCGTGTTTTGGGCAATTTTCATTATTAATCAACCCACATACATTGCAATAGTACATCTTTTTGGTTTTTCTGTTGCAATTTTCACAAACACTGAATATCGTTTCTTTATCGCATTCCATGCATTTGTACAGGGGAAAATCTGCATTTATTTTACCTACCTCCAATGCACTTTGGAAAGACCTTAACCTATCCCCTTCTTCTCCTACAGGAAAAAGAACATGAGGACTGCCCGTTAATTTTCTGATTTTTGCTTTCTCTGGCCTGCCCATCCTTGCGCCAATGAATATGCCGGCCTTATCCCTTATTCTGATGGGGGATATCTCATTTATTATCTCTAAGGGGTTTTTTTCTTTGATTTGGTCTATTTTTTGTTTTATTTCTTCTAATTTTTTGTCTAATAAATTAAAAGAAATCAAAAATGCCCTAGCATCATCTTTTTCGACAACAACATACTCGTTTGATGCTACAATGTGCGGAACGCCAACTAACTCCAAAACCCTTTTTGGCTTTTCTTCTAGGGGGAGTATTATTTTTTGGGTTTTGTCCCCTTCTTTTACAATCTTGATATTATCAAGCCAGTCCACCAAAAGTTGTAATTCTTCTGAAGATATTGTTTTCCAGTAATAAGAGTAACGAGGATATAATGGAATGTTAAGTTTTTGTGATAATTTTATTGCTGCTTCCGAGGTTAGTTTTTGTGATAGGGGCTCTTTTAATAAAAGTTCCAGAGCATCTTTTGGTATTTCTGTCAGCTCAGCTAACTTATCCAAATCGAGCGTTCCAAACAAATCTACAGTCGCTTTTTCAAGTTCTTGTATCCACCATTCCTCGCAATAACCTGGGGGCAATAACATATGCGCCCTATTAAAAAAATCTCCATAGCTAAACAAGATATCCCCTAAAAACAATATTTCTTTTACATCATTAACAACTTGTTTTGCCTGTTGTTCTGTTTCGATTCTTATTACTGAACCATCATTCAATTTCACAATTGGCCCCTCAAGAGAGTCGCAAATTGCTAATGCTGTTGCCTTTCCTGGCCTTTCAACTTTAAGTTGTGTTCCCGTGGCTATATAACCATTCAGGATATGTGTAGTGGCGGGGTGTATAGCACCAGCAGAATAGCCTGAAGCCCTTGTTCTCCCATATCTCAACCTAAAACCGCCGGTTTTTAGCGGGTTGGATAAAATTGGTCTTCCTGCAACCAAATCTTCTATATAGGTGTATATCGGCGTTACTTTTATCTTTTCTTCTTTCACACTCCCCTTTGATTTTATCTCTTTTTGCAAACTAACAAACTCTTTGAGAAACAGCCAATTGTCTAAATTAAAATTGTTATACCATTTAGAAAGTTGCGCCCATATTTTTGGTGCTTTTTGCGCCAAACATTCGCCAATCACCAAGCAAGGGCCATTCCTTATCCTGTTAGTCTCAATTCTTTCTAGATCTTTATAATTGCTTACCTCATATTTTTCAGAAGGATCACCGTCTATTTGTACTGCCAGATTTTTAACTAAAAATCCAATTTCCTCTTTGCTTGGCAGATATTGCAGATTAGTCACCAATTCATGATAGTCGTACAATTCAGTGGTCATTCTTTTTATCTCTTCGTCTGTAGGATCATATGGTGAATAACCAAATTTTTTCCTGATATAATCTGCTAAAACAACGGATATTGCTGCTGCTGTTCCTCCAGCACTTCTTATTGGGCCTGAATAATTTAGGGCAACATATTCTTTTCCATCTTTTCTTTTTCTGATTTTGATGCCAATAAATCCCTCTAAAGGGGAAGCAACGGTTCCAAGAGTCAGGTAAGCAAACCCAACCCTTATCCCGACTTCCATTGCTTCAAATTTATTTTGGAATTTGCAGAATTTCTCATCTGAAATTTCCCCTGCTATGATAAGGGCAATTCTCCAATCTAAAATACCATATTCTTTTTCTAATTCGTGTATCCTTTTTGAAACCCCGGAATTAATTATTTGCGGAGCAACTGCGGATATAAGCCCCTCTACCCTTTCTGCCATATTTTTGGCTAAAGGGATAGCCACTTTCTCTTCGGGGTCGTAACCTAGCTTTCTTGCTTTAGTTGCTATATCATAGGCTAGTTTTACTTTTTTGTTTATATCATCAAAATACAACTCCATATTTTTGCTCATTGTTTTTTCCATTTTAACTGCCAAACCTTAATATTTTAACATCTCTTGTCTGCAAATTTACAATTGGCACCCTGCTAGGCTCTGGGTTATGGCCTACCTTTTCTTGGAATGTTGTTTTGCTTTGCCAACAAGAACCGCATATCATTGTGATATTCCTGTAATTAGAAGCTATTGATTTGTGAATATGGCCTGTAGCAAAAAAATCAGGCACCGTTTCAATTACTAATGGGTCTTTTTCTACATCAGGTATATACAAATTGGATGTGTGTGTTGGTGCTAAATGCCTCCTTTTTAATAAAAATTTCATTATTAAATCTGCCCTGTTATACCCCCCCTTGTTTCTTATACTATCACAATTGGCAACAAAAAAATCAAACGAGTAACCATGATAAAGCAAGACGTCAAAACCAGAAAAGTTTTTAGATGAATGGATGTTGATTAATGATGGGTTGGAGACCATTATTGCATTTTTTATGCGGTATATTGGTCCGGCAAAATCTCTATAAAGTGGTGGTTGCGGCTCAGCTATGCGCATAGCATCGTGGTTGCCAGGGCATATAATCAAGTGTATATCACTTGGTATCTGTTTGAGCAGGTTGGCGCACTCTTCATATTGCTGGTATATGTCTTTTGTAATCAATTCCTTGTCTTGCTCAGGGTAAATCCCGCAGCCGTCTACAAGGTCTCCAAGAATGAATATGTACCTCACTTTCTTAGAAATTTCTTTTTGTTTCTCATTTCCAATCTCCCCGCGGATCCATTTAATAAACTTGTTGAAATCATCTGGAAGAAAATTTTTTGAGCCCACATGCAGGTCAGACAAAAAAATGGCATACGCTTCATCAGAGCTCTTTTTTAATTCCCTGTTGGTGGGTATGTCCGGCCACAATATATTATTGGCAAATACAATATTTTCGCCATTAACCCCCACTACGCCTATCACTTCGTCCAAAACTATTTCTTTTGCTTGCTCAAATAAATCGGGTTTGTTTTTATTAACCAGCACCTTTATAGAACTTGTTGGGTCTTCCACAGTCAGTATAAGATTGTTATTTTTTGTGGTTCGTTTGTCTTTCACCAAGCCAATGATGGATATATTCTCCTTATCCTTTTTGCCTATCAGCCTATTAATTGATGTTATATTCCTCATTTCTTGTCTGTTTTTGAGTATTTTCTCTATAGCCTTGTATCGTGCATTAAAGTACTGGACAAAATCCTGGATGTCCCTCTTTTTCGAATCTTCATTGTAAGAGGTGATTATTTTCACTTTTTCTTCTTTTTTTGTTTTTTCCTTTTTCAAACAAAACCCTTGATTTTTCGAGATCAAACCAATTTATGTCTATGGATTTATACATGTTTATTATGTTGTTTAGGTCTTTATTCAAAAAAAGAAAATCAGTAGACCTAATCCCTTCTATGATGGTTTTATAAAATCCATCCAAATCGGCCTTTTCCTTCAGTATTTGTAATATGTCATAACTTATCAAAATATTTTTATTTAGAAAAAAATTTACTATCTTTTTCTCTTCAGAGACTGTTTCCAATTCCATCTTTTTAAAGGATTATTCTTAGTTGGCTAAGATAGGTCTAATCCTTCTTCTAGGGCATTTTTGATTTTAGGTAGATTAGAATTTGGGATGGATAAAGAGATTTCCCTCGTTCTTCCATATCTGCCTTTTGAAATAACCTTTGCGTTTATAATTCCGTGCATATCAAGCTCAGCAATAATGTCAGACACCCTTCTTTGGGTTAGGGGGTGCAATCCTATTCGTGAACAAACACCCTTATAAACTTCATAAACCTCTCCTGTGAATATTGTTCCATTTTTCTTCAGGCAAATATTTAGTATAGCGTAGAGTGTTGATTGGAATTGTTTGGGTTGTGTTATTACTATATCCAAAATGCGGTCTTTCTCAATTTTTTCTTCTGCTTCATCAATATGTTTCATTTTTACTTTAGAAGCGCCTTTCCTTTCTGCTATCTCCCCAGCTACCCTCAAAAGCTCTAACGCTCTTCTGGCATCTCCGTGTTCCCTTGCTGCGTATGCTGAACACTTCTCAATAACTCCCTCTTCCAACATTCCTTCTTTAAAGGCAATTTTTGATCTTTGCTTTAAAATATCTTGTATCTGTAAGGCGTTATATGGCGGAAAGACGACCTCTTCTTCAGATAACGACGATTTCACCCGCGGGTCTAAGTTGTCTGTGAATACCAGGTCGTTGGATATGCCTATTATTGATATTTGCGTATTTTTCAAATCTTCGTTTATCCTTGTAAAGTTATAAAGTATTTCATCTCCTGTTTTTTTTACTAGTTGGTCTATCTCATCCAAAACCAATATAACAATCTTTTTTTCCTTGTCCAACACATCTATAAACAACCTGTATACCTCATCGGTTGGTAACCCTGTTGGTGGTATTGGTCTTCCAAGTTCTCTAGCCAATTGCGCTATTAGCCTATATTCTGTGTCCGCTATTTTTTTTAATTTGCAATTTAAATAAAAAACATCGATGGGAATGTTTTTTTGTTTTGAAATTTCCAATATTTTGTTTGTTGTGTACTTTGCAACCAGTGTTTTCCCAGTTCCTGTTTTGCCATAAATGAACAGGTTGGAGGGTTTTTCTAACCTTAAAGATGTAGCAAGGATATCTGCCATTTGTTTTATTTGATTGTCTCTGTGGGGTATTGTCTCTGGTGTATAAGAGGATTGCAGGGCCTTTTTATCAGAAAACAAGGTTTCTTTTTTGAGAAAAGCTTCAAACAGCGTTGTAATCCCCCCTTGTACCATAACATTCCAAATGAAATGGTGGTTTATAAAGTTTGTTGTTTTTTAAAATATAGGCCCCTTTGTTTCCATTGGAGTTTTTTATATTTATTATTTTATATATATTTATATTTTCTTTTTCTATATTGAAAATAAAAGAGGCATGGTAATAGAAAATAACCAACAAAAAATATATAACAGATTATATAATAAACAACAAACATAATAACAACAAAAAGATATAAAAACAAATAACGATTTCCACTCGAAACAAAGGGGTAGCAACTTAAACAACAAAATTCCGCTTCTCTGTGGGGTGGTTTTTAACATGCCAAAAAACAACAAATTTATTGGAAAACTCGAAGAAAAAGTCAGAAAAACGATTAAAAAATACAACCTCATTGACAGCAAAGACAAAGTTTTAGTAGCTTGCTCGGGGGGTAAGGATAGTACAACTATTTTATATTTAATTAAAAAGCTAGGTTATAACGTAAAGGCCATTACTGTTGATCTTGGGATAGGCAGCTATTCAAAAAAGAATTTGGAAAACTTAGGCGCTTTTTGTAAAGAAAACAAAATAAAGCTGATAAAAATATCCTTTAAGGAAGAATTTGGACACACCCAATGTTATCTTAGGGATGTTTTAAAGAGTAAGGGCATAAAGCTTAAATCCTGCTCTGTTTGTGGTGTTTTGAGGCGTTATCTGCTTAACAAGAAAGCCAGAGAGCTTAAAGCAACCAAACTAATAACCGGCCACAACCTAGATGATGAATGCCAGGCTGTTTTGATGAACCTTTTTAGGAATACCTTAGAAAGAAGCTCCAGGTTAGGGCCAATAAGCGGCATTGTTAAAGATAAAAAATTTGTTCCTAGGGTAAAACCTTTGTATTTTTGCTTGGAAAAAGATGTTGAGGAATATTCAAGGCTGATGGGCTTTCCGGTGCTATACCAAAAATGCCCCTGCAGTTATGATGTATTTAGAAATCAGATAAAAAACCGATTGAATAGTTATGAAAAAAGACACCCACAAGTTAAAGAGCACATAATCACCTATTTTTTAAGAACTCTGCCCAAATTAAGGAAGATATACAAGCAAAACAAGGAAATATTGCTTTGTAAAAACTGCGGGGAGCCATCAAAAAAAGGGTTTTGCAATAGTTGCAGGATCATAAGCATGTTAAAGAACTAATTTTCAATATTGAAAACAAATAATAAAAAATACTCCTTTTTTAAAACAACAATATTTATAAAAACAAAAATCATTCTTCCTCCTATGGGGGATAAAAGGGTAGATATTAAGTTAGGCTATCTTTGTAATAATAACTGCAGATTTTGTGTAGTTGCAGATAAAAGATACCAAGGCAATAAAAACACATTACGAATTAAAAAAGAGCTTAAAGAAGCAAAAAAAAGATGTTCTGAAGTTGTTTTTACCGGTGGCGAGGTTACTGTAAGGCAAGATATTTTAGAATTAGTTAGTTATGCTAAAGAGCTGGGTTTTAAAATAATACAACTGCAAACCAACGGAAGAATGCTTTCTTACATAAAATTCTGTAAAGAACTTATCAAAGCAGGAGCCAATGAATTTAGCCCAGCAATACACGGCCATACACCAGAACTTCATGATTATCTGACAAGAAGCAAGGGAAGCTTTAACCAAACAGTTCAAGCAATAAAGAATTTGAAAAAATTAAAGCAGAAAGTAATAACAAACACAGTAGTTACTAAACCCAACTATAGGCATTTGCCAGAAATAGCCAAAATGCTTATTGACTTGGGTGTCGATCAATATCAATTTGCTTTTGTTCATGCAAATGGCAATGCCCGGAAAAACTTTGATTCTATAGTCCCTGTAATGAGCTTAGCAGCACCTTACATCAAAAAAGGACTTGGTATAGGTATAAAAGCCAATGTTAAATGCATGGCAGAAGCAATGCCCTACTGTATGATGGAAGGCTATGAAAAATATATTTCTGAGAACTATATCCCCTTAACAGAGGTATGGGAATTAGACAGAAAAGACACAGATTTTTTAAAAACCAAAAAAACAGAAGGAAAAACAAAATTTCCCCAATGCAAAAAATGCAAATACGATGAAATATGTGAGGGGCCTTGGAGGGAGTATCCCAAGAAAATGGGAGATGAAGAGTTTAAGGCCGTTAAAAAATAAATAAAATCCAATGACTGGTTCAATAATATATATAAATGATATTTGTAATCAAAATTGTGTATTTTGCTGTGGTATAGGTAAAAAAATGAGTAAAGATAAGTACAAACCAATAATTGATAAAGCAAAAAGAAGATTAATAATCTCTGGGGGGGAACCACCCATATCGAAAGACCTGTCTGTTATTCTTAAACTATCCAAAGAGAACAAAAATATTAAAGAAATTGAATTGCAATCCAATGGAGCAATTTTCTTATATAAAAAAATAATCAATAAAATAGAAAAACATAAATCCATAACGGAGTATAATATAAATTTTCCCTCTTTTGATAAAGAAACAGACAAAATTATCACAAAATCAACTTTTTTTGGACATCGTGTTAAGGGCATTAAAAATCTTATCGATAAAAGACTAAACGTAAGATTAACATTTGTGATAAATAAATTAAATTATAAACAAATGACAAATTATCTAAGATTTATTTATAAAGAATTCAACAATAAACCATCAGTTCAATTTTCATTTATCCAAATACAAGGAAATGTCATATTTAATGATATTGCCCCACAATACAAAAATATTAAATCTGAATTAATTAAATCCTTAAAATTCGCAAAAGAAAACAAAATAAAGTGTTTTGTGGATAATATACCCTTATGTATCTCTCATCCTTATAATGATATGAACATAGATTACTTAAAGAAAAAAATAGGAGATACATCATTCTATGAGAAAAAGAAGGTAAATCAATGCAAAAATTGCAAATTAAATGAAATGTGTTTCGGACCGCCAACTGATTATGTTGGCGTTTATGGAGAAAAGGAATTTAAACCAATAAAATGAAAATAACATTTGTACCTGTAATTTATGATTGTAATGATAATTGTATATCTTGTCCAGTTCCTAGAAAAAAAAACAAAAAGAATCCTGAGTTTGAAGATATCAAAAAGGAAATTGATTATGTTTTAACTTATTCAAAACATATAGAAATTAATGGTGGTGAGCCCACATTAAGAAAAGACTTATTGAAAATTCTTGGATATATTGAAAGAAAGAACCCGAGTGAGATAGGTCTTTTAACTAACGCACAAACTTTTTATTATGAAAAATTCGCTAAAGAGATTGCTAAAATAAAAAACCTGAAAATAATAACCACCCTATATGGTCATAATTCTACAACACATGATGCAATTACAAGAACACCAGGCAGCTTTAAGCACAAAATTGCTGGAATAAAACACCTGCTTAAAAATAATTTGTCAATAGAACTGAGAATACTCCTTCATAGATTAAATTACAAACATTTTAAAGATATAGTCCATTTTATAACAAATAATTTTAATAAAAAAGATTTTAATAAAATAATTGTTATGAACGCCAAACTAACAGAAAGGGCAAAAGAAAATAAGAAAGTTGTAGCTGAAAAATTAACAAATATAGCAAAAAACATGGAAAAACCAATCAAACAATTAATTAAAAATGGATACTACACAGAAATCTATCATTTTCCGCATTGCATATTACCAAAAAACCTTCAACAATATTCTAAGGGCATCACAGCAGACAATAAAGAAGTTGTTTTCTCAAAAAACTGCAATCCCTGCCTTAAAAGAAAGGAATGTTCAAAGATATGGAAAAGCTATCTATACATTTTTGGTTCAAACGAATTCAAGGCAATAAAATGATATTTAATAAAAAAGAATTAATTAAAAGAATCAAAATCCTACCAGAAAATGACGATTTTTTCTTGGATAAACTCTATTTTTTGTTGGGATTAAAAAAGGTTATAAGAATCAAAACAAAAAACAAAAGCTTTAAACAAACAATAAAAGGGCTCGAGAAAATCAACCATACCTCGTATGGGAGATATATTTTTCTGTCTGATGACCTTAAAAAAGCAGAATTAGCTAAAAAACTGACAATACTATCTAATATGAGGTTACCCAAAGAAAAAAATCAAAAGATTCAAACATTACTAGGGGTGCTATATGGATATCCGGTATGTTGTTCAAAGAATTTCACTAAAACAAACACTAGAGACCCAAAAAAAGAAAAAGAAAACATACTAAAAACAAGATTCTATTACAAAAATAAGGAATTCAACCTTCTCTATTACCCCTGCTCCAAAAATTGCAGGCAAACAAAAATACTAAAATCATTAATAAAACAAAAACTGGATGAATTAAGTCTATTAAAATGAAAACCAAAAAAACAGTTATATTCATGGGTTATACCTGCAATAATAAATGCACCTTTTGCTGTAATGAAGACAAAAGAAAAACCATCAAAGACAAATCAACAAAAGAAATAAAACACGATCTAACCAACTCAAAAAAACAAGGAACAAGTTACATAGAACTTATTGGTGGAGAGCCAACCATAAGAAAAGACATTTTTAGTATAGTATCTTTTGCAAAAAAACTGGGTTTTGAAACAATAATGTTTGCTACAAATGGCAGAATGTTCTCAAACAAAGAATTCGCTAAAAAAATTATTAGTAAGGGTGTTAACCACGTTGTTTTCTCAATACATGGTCACAACTCAAGATTACATAATAAACTAACTCAAACTGCCGGTAGCTTAGAACAACTAAAAAAAGGAATAAAAAACCTAAAAGAAATAGGGTTTAAAAATATTGGCTCGAACACAATAATAATAAAACAAAATTACAGAAATATTCTAGATACTGGAAAACTAATCTATAAATTAGGCATTAGAAATTCCGAATTCATATTTGTTGACCCCAACCATGGAGCACCTAAAAAAAGATTTTATGAATTAGTTCCAACTTACGAAGAAGTCTCACCATATATCAATAAATTGTTGGAATTTGGAAAAGATAAGAAAATAAAACATTGGCATATAAGGTATTATCCTCTCTGTTTTATTGATGAAATGTATCATGACATGGTTAGTGAACAGCATGAAAAAAATATGTTTTATACAGAACATATTGCTCCTGATTTTGTGAATAGGGACATAACAGAGAGCAGAAAAAATATAGCTCGGGCAAAGATAAAGAAATGTGATGAATGCAAGCATAATAACATATGTGAAGGTTATTGGAAAGAGTATGTTCAGAGGTATGGGTAAAATGAAAAAAATATTTTTTGTGTCGACAGAAAATGGATGCAATAACAATTGTATTGGTTGTGCAGACAATAATCTTAATAAGCCAAAAAAGGGCAGAGATATGAACAAAATTTTTAAGGACTTAGAACTCGGTGCTGAAAAAGGTTATAAAAATCTTCATTTAGCTGGAGGAGAAGTAACAATACAAGATAATATTTTTGATATTTTACAAAAAGCAAACGAGCTTTATGATGAGATTTATATAACTTCTAATGGTAGGATATTTTCTTATAGAAGTTTTGCTAAAAAAATTGTTGACTCTGGTGTTACACAATTTAATATAACTCTTTGTGGTCCAAATCAAAAAATCCATGAAGCTTGGACGAGAACTCCTGGAAGTTTTAAACAGACTATAAAAGGAATAAAAAATTTAAGATCTTTAACAAATAACATCTGTGTAAATTATCTTATTTGGAGAAAAAGTTTGTATAAAGTAAAAAACACCCTATTATTATTAAAAAAATTAGGTATCAAACACATAGATTTTTTCAATTTAGCTCCGCTTGGAAGAGGGAAAACTTATTATAATCAATTATATGCCCCTTTAAAGGATCTCTTGAAGTTGGAAAAACAAGTCTCCCTATTTGATTCATTTTCAGATATAGAAATAGAAGATTTTCCACTTTGTGTCTTTAGCGATGTTTTTATGAATAAAAGCAACATCCATGTATTTGATACCAGTGGGAGGATCTATAAGGATGAGAAAGGAAATATAGAAACATATAGTTTATTTGCAGCAAAAGAATTTAATTTTTGTATAAACTCTAATCTTACAGTTCAAAAGGATATAAAAAAGATGGAAAATAAATTTAAAACATATAAAATAAAAATAAAGGAATGTAATAATTGCCTTAAAAAAGATTCTTGTGGTGGAATCTTTTCCGATTACATAAAATTGGTTGGAGAATGTCAAATCAAAAAAGAAATAACTCATTTAAGAGAAAAACAAAATTATTGAAAAATGAAAAAAATATTATATATTGATATTAATAAATCGTGCAATAATAATTGCATCGGATGCGCCATCGATCCAAATATTCATAAAAACAAATACAGAGATTTGGGTATAATAAAAAAGGAATTGAGGAAAGGAATAGAGCAAGGATACAAAATTCTGCATATGGTTGGGGGTGAGCCAACACTTCATCCAAATTTATTAAAGATTATTAAAAGTGCAAAAGGTTTAGGTTACAAAACAGTAATAACCTCAAATGGGAGGATGTTTTCTTATAAAAATTATACAATCAAATTTAGGAGGCTTGTTTCAAGTTTCAGCATAACTCTTTTTGGTTCAAATGAAAAAACATATGAATCTTGGACAAGAACACCCGGGAGTTTCAAACAGGCAGTAAGTGGATTGAAGAATCTTTTAGACACAAACCAAAATGTATGCTTAAACATCCCCATTTGGTCCGGCAATATAAATCAATTGGAGGAATACATAGCTTTAATCAAAAAATTAAAAATAAAAGAACTTGGGGTGTTAATGCTTGGTCCTTTTGGCAGATTAAAGAGTAGTTATAATAAGCACAATCCTTCTTTGATAAGTTTGCATTCTTTAAATAGGTTTTTGAGAGTGGCAAAAGGTGTTGTTGATTCTATTGATGTTGAAGATTTTCCACTTTGCATCTTTGACCAAGACGTTTTAGAAGCAGAAAAGATTCATTTTCAAGACATTAGCTCTAGTGTATACACAGGAGATGATGGAAGAATAGAGACTCTCGGCTTGTTTGCTGCGCATGAAAAAGGATATAAGATAAATACTTTGGAATTAAATAAGAAAAATTATGAAAAATTAAAGAAAGATATCAATTCATTCAAGCAAAAATTAGATGAATGTAAGAGCTGTTCTATGTCTGGTGAATGTAAAGGAATTTATAATCAGTATTTAGACAGGAGGGAAGATGTTAGTAGAGAGTTGTTTAAGCTTTTTAAGATTTGTAATCGAGTTCCCACCCTTGTATTGAATGTGACTTATAAATGCAATCTTAATTGCAAGTATTGCCCAACAATAAAAAAACGAGAGTCAATGAGTTTTGAGATTGCTAAGAAAAATCTAGATATTTTACTCACTCAAAATGCTTCTTTTTATCTTTGTAAATTCTTTGGGGGGGAACCTTTGGTTGAGTGGGATGTTATAAAGAAGATAATTGATTATGCTACTCTAAAACAAAAAAATATCAAATTTTCATTGACTACTAATGGTGTTTTACTTAATAAAGATATCATTGAATATCTTAAATCAAATGACGTTGAATTAATAGTTAGTATTGATGGAACATCCAAGTGGCAGGAGCTTAACCGTGGCAAGCAAGCAAGAGATGTACTGAATAGGATAGGCGATTATTTTAATTATGTGACCCTAAATATGGTTGTAGCAGAAAATAACTTTAGGGCTTTTTTTGAGAATTTTCAATATCTGTATCAAAAAGGATTCAGAAAATTCAATTTTTTACCTGCTTTTTTCACAGAATGGAATGATAAATCCTTTGATATTGTTAAGAAGGAGATGGGTAAGATAATTGAATATCTTAAGGATAAGGAAGTTGAGATAAAGAACAAAGAAGTTTGGCAGGAAAATTATCTGTTTACTAAAGGACGGTGTGTAGATTGTGATGGCGGAGTCTTTTCCGATAATAGATTTTTATTGAGAACGGATTTGAAGAATGAGCAGACGAACAAAAAATTAAGTTGTATCTTCAATAGATTTATTGAAGCCCTTTGATTTCTTTTATTTCAACAGACCCCTCTTTAGGTGTACACTCTAAAAATTGATTACAAAATTTCTTAGAAACAGCCTTACCAGATTTCCTTAGTGTACTGTAGATTTGACAAGTGATAAAATCTCTTGAAAGTTTATCCGCATGTTCACAAAGTGAAGGATCCTTTCTTCTTATAGAAATTATCATTACCATCATACTCTTGTTCTCCCCCTCTAACTCTTGGAAGGTTTCTGTCTCGTAAAATTTTTCTGTTTTTTCTAGCTCAAAAACAGTATTACAATACTTTTGTTTTTCTTCCAGTGGAAATCCAGTTATATTGATGTTGTCTAGTTCATTGCAGACAGAGCTATCCTTAGACATAGTTATATAACAGTTCAATGGATGGCTTGGGCATCCAAAATAATCACTTGAGCAATTATAGTTCTTAAAATTTTCAAAATCCATTATCTCTAAACAGACCCCCCTATCTTCTTTGAGTATGGCTTCTTTATACTTCATAAAATACCTGCAGAAGTCCTTATCTTTTTGGAGTTCATATGGATCTTTTGCCCATTCTTCACTATCACAGAAAGCGTCAGATTCTCCTACAAGACCAAGACAATGCATATAGGGATCATTCATCCCTACACAAGAAAATTCACTTTTTGGTTTTTGGATTATTCTTATAACAAAGAAAGCCAATGTGAGCACAAGCAGAACGATTATGGTTAAGTATGTTGTTTTTTTTAATACCATCTTTACCAACTAGTATGACTTCCATGAGAACCATGACTATCATGAGATTGATGTTCATTACCATGTGTTGCAGTTACTCTTGGATAGTCACCACTACAAGTACCATCAACAGCATTACCATGGTTATCATGACTAGAATGATCAGCCACAGAGGGTTTGGACGATATTATAGTAGAAAATACAGCAGCGCCTATAAAAGCACCAGTCGTTATTAGTGCCTGCTTAGAGATTTTCCCTTCTTCCCCTACTAAAAATGCATTAATCCTCTTTTTTATTTTTGGCAATGCCTTTCTCATGTCAGCTTCTTTAGGTTTGTTCATTTATAAAGTTTTCTATTACACATGGTGTTTAGTCCATTTAATCAGTATATCCTTAGTTTTTTTATCTTGTAATTCCCCAAAAATATAATCAAATTGTGCTTTAAATATACCACACCTATCTGTTTCTGATATCTTTCCTATTATAGAACCCTGCTCTGCATAATTACAGACAGGACAAACGCCGCAATACGGCTTAAAAGCGCAACTATCACATATATAAACTTCATTAGTTGAGGCCGATATAATAGAACAAACCTGATTAGATGTTAAAACATCTTTATACTTATCATTTTTAACATTGCCAATCTTAAAAAGATCTTCACCTATCATTCTTGCTTCATCACACGTGTAGATATCCCCATTATAGTTATATGCCAGTTGCCCAATAGCAGCACCACAAGGGCTTCTTAAATCAAGATAGCCAGGATCCCTCTTGTTAAATGCCTTCTTTAACATTATAGTAGCCATCCTCTCTTTTATTTTCTTGCCTTTTTTATTTAATCCTATTATGTAATCCACTGCTTTTTTCCAGAATCCAATAAAATCGCCAGAAGAATAACTTATGCTATCCCAAACAGGCCTTGCATCTCCTAGATTATTCAAAAACCTGAGATGGATATCATCAAAACCTAATTTAACATATTCATCAACTATCTCTTTAGGATATTTCAACGATTCCTTCGTTATTGTTATTAAAGCTCCTAACTTTCTACTTATTTTTCTTTTTCTGTATTCCTTATTAATGGTAGAAACCCATTTAACTATATAGCTATAATTTGATTTTCCCAATAATTTTCTGTTTCTATCATGTAACTTTTCAGGACCATCTAAAGAAGTGCATATCCCAACATTATTATCCATTAAAAACTTCAATTTTTTGTTATCCATCAAGCTTAAGTTTGTTACAACAGTAAACAAAAGATTTTTCTTGTGTTTTTTATTTAGTTTGTTAGCATAATCAACAACAAATTTTATAATCTCAAAATTCAATAAAGGCTCTCCTCCCTGGAATTCTATTGTTATAGCTTTAGAAGGGCTTTGAAAGATAAAATCAACAGTTTTCTTCGCTGTATTCTTGTCCATATCAAAACCCCTTGAATTAATAGGCCTGGAAGAAGCATGGCAATATACACACTTCATATTACACCTCAATGTAGGAATAACTATATGCAAAGATGTTCCTTGAAAAAGAAAAGAATTTTTGTTCCTAAACTCCTCTATAATCTTATTCTCATTGCTTTCTGTAATCACAACGCCTTTTTCCTCCAATAATTTAAACAATTTAGAATTCTCTTTTATTTTTTCATCTCTTAACAAATTAAAATCATTTTTATTTAAAAAAACAAAAGAACCATGGTCCGTTGTAACCAAATACTTGCTTTTAATTTCCTCAAATCTATAATTGTTTATCGCAAAAGAATCTGACATTTTATATCAAGGATTTATTTTTCATCAAAGCTAAGGTATAATTGCAAAATTCATAACCTAAATTATTAAACAAACTTCTATCTTTTGGTTTTAAACTAATCATTATGCTTTTTTTATTTTTTGATAGATTGGCATTACAAACACCTTTAAAATCGTTTATAGCTTCTTTTATACTGTCTATATTATAAAAATCACTGCTTAACACCAATATCACCTCATTTTTTCTTTTTTGATTTCTTGCCATATTTTTCCTCCCAAGGAATTGCTATACCCTCAGGATCTTCCAAATAATCTAAATCATCATCTGTATCTAAGGACTCTTCAGCCAAACTAGGATCATTTGTTAATAATGCTCTTTGTATTATAGACTCTCTAATATTTTTGGTTTTTTCAGATTGTTTTTTGTAGAAAGCATAGTTCAAAAGCTCATTATTGAACTCTCTACCAAGCTTTTTTAAATCATAATTATTCTTTGGTTTTAAATCAACTACAACCCTCTTTTTTGGGTCCCCGCATAATAATATATATGCCCTATCTAAAAAAACATAGGCTGCAGAATAAATAACATCTAATGGATATATATTAGGATCAACAGAAACTATAACCGCCCCCTTATTTTTGTTTATCCTTAGATTTTCAATTAATTTTGGATTCATCTATGACCACCAACAAGAATGAATATAGTTGTTTTATTTAAATATTATTGTTTTTAACTAAATAATAAAAACCCATCCTCTTATTTGTTGGGAGTGATGTTTCATTTATAACAACGAGGTTATAATTATTTTCAATTTTATTGCATCTAGCTATCCTATCCCACTCGTAACACCATACATCTTTTAAAAATATTGAACAATCATCATCAAAATATTCCTCTAAATAATCCTCATGTATTGTTTTTTTGTGTATTGTAGTTATAATTGTTGGAGGATTAAAAGCAAAAACAGTGCAATTTTCCGGAATATAATTTTTTAAACTTAAAATAAACTTATACTCCTGCTCTTTCTCTGATGATAATGGATTTTTGATATATGGCCATGACAAATAAACCCCAAATATGAATAAGATAATTAGTAAACAACTAATAAAATATCTTATATTCTTTTCCTTAAACAACTCTAAAGATTTTGATAAACCCAGACTAGCAAGTATAATCAATATAAAATATAAATTGAAACTATATCTTATTGAAGATCTACTAAACCCCCCTATATGGTAGGAAGAATATAATAACAAGAATAAAATAAAAAAACCAATATAAAACAACGCCTTCTTCTTATTCTTCTCAAGATAAAAAAAGCTGCCGAGGATTGCAAATAAAATATAGAAAACGGGGCTATATCTGTAACCAAACCAGAATTTTATATTTTGGACTATATTTACATTAAAGTTGTTCTTAATACTCTCTAAACTAAAAGACCACCCAGGAGCTTTTCCAATCCCACCAGATACATGTATAAAATAAGGAATTATCAAAACCAAAAAAACCAAACAACCAGCTATAACATAGGGGTTTTTCAACTTTTTAATGTCCTTGTCAAATACAAAAAAAGCAACTATAAAAATAAATAAGAAAATTAGATTTTCAGGTCTTATATTTATTGTGTAAGCCAGCATTAAAATAAAAATAAAAAACAAAGGTATTGATTTTTTCTCTATATACACCAAGAAAAATAAAAAGCTAAACAAAACAAAGAATAAAGAGATAGGAGCTAAAGCAGCAGACCCAGAAAATTTGATATAAGTTGGAACTAGAGCAAACAATAAAGCAGACCATAATGCAATATCCTCCTTCTTAAACAATAAATAGGAAAATAAGAACATTAGTATTATTGATATAGAACTTAAAATAGCAGTCACATTAAATGCAACCCCCTCAGAAGAACCAAAAAAGAAGAAAAATATTGATATAAAGAAATGGCTTCCAGAAGGCCAATCTGCAATCCTACAATCATAACATCTATCACTAGAACTAGCAAAACACCTACACAAACTACCCTGCTCAACCATATTCTGTGCTATATTAACATGCTCAAATTCATCAAAATAAACATAATGTGTATGTGGAATAAAGAAAAGCCTTATTATTAGGCTTATCAAAAAAACAATAATCAATAATAACCATGTTTTCTTTTTGATCCTATCAAAAAGAGTTAGAATGGTTTTGATATTCATAAAAATTAAAATTACAGCAGACATTAGTATAAAACCAAAAATAACTGGTATTAAACTAACTGCAAACCAATAAAAATTTTTTTCTTGTATAAAAAAATTAACCACATTTCCCTTAAAAAATATTGTTAATACAACACCCAAAAACATAAAAGGAGCAAAAGGCATGCTTTGTTGTATCTTTATTTCTGAAAAATCCAGTTTTTTCTCGCTCTTTAACTTTCTTATAATATCAATATCTTCTTCTTTTAACCCTTCTGGAGAAAAATCAGTTAAATATTCTCTTTTTTCTGCCTTTAACAAAGATTTCATAGAAGATTTAAATGAGATGATAATTTGTTTTTCTTTCTTATATCTGCCCCCTTCTTTATAGATATTTTCTGCTAAGATCATTTTTGGCTTTAATTCTTCAATTCTGAATTTTTTGCTAAACATCTCATGGCCAAGCTCAATTATAAAATATCTGATTATAACAAACAAGCCGCTTAATTTCAAGAAATATGCCAAAAAATCCAATGAATAAACCCCTTTATCAAATATCAATCTTAAGATAAAAAACAATGCATATATTTTTATTTGGCCGAAATGTAAAATTCTTTCAAAAAATAAAGTTATTATAAATAAGAATATTATCACAGTAAAATAGTTTTTGGGAATGCCGGCCAAAGGAAACAAATTAGTCACCCAGGAAAAAACAAATAACGATATTATAAGGCTAATAATATTATTTAAGCTTAATATTTTTTTTGCGGAGTCTACCTTCTGCTGTCTTGTTGTTTTCAGCAACAAACCAACAAAAAGAAAAATGAATATTGGCAAAAAAGTGTTTATTAGTATAACCAAAGAGGGGAAATATTTGATATAACCAAAACTATAAGCGCTTAAAGGAACTAATAAAGAATAAGCAAAAAACAGCTTCCCATCGCCCGCTGTCCATACCCTGCTATACCACAACAAAAAGCCGACTAATAAGGCAATAACCCCATTAATGATAAACTCTATAAAATATTCTGCCCTTATAGGCACGCCCCCAAAATAATAGATAGTGATTATAAAGACATAGGCTAACAATGTATAAATCAAAGCCAAAATTATGTATTTATTCCTTATCTTACCCTCCTTTATATCCTCATAGCTCGTAAAAAGCCCTATCAATATAATTGCAGCTAAAAAGTAATATAACATCTTATAATCCTAAATTAAAAAATTGTATATCAATCTTTCTATTCAAAAAACGAAAGATTTATAAATAATAAATTCCAAAATATATAACATAATATATATAACTAAGTGAATTTATTAAAATAAGTTAGATAAGTTAACTAACTATGACAAGGATAAACATAGAGTTGGATGATGAATTGCACAAAAAAGTCAGGCTAAACGCGTTGCTGAAAGGCAAAACCCTAATCACTTACATACAGGATGCTTTAAGAGAAGCAGTAAAAGAGGATGAAAAAAAGAATAAAAAATGATCAATAAATTCAAATCAACAAAAGAAGGGGTATACCTTTTAATCTTCTTCTTGCTAATCCCTGTTTTATACGCCCAGGAATGTAGTGTTGTAGTTGATGAAACAAGCGCATTCGGTGACCTTCCTGAAGGAGGCACTTGTACAGCAGAAATAACAGAGGGTTTGTGCAGCGCATGCACAGCAGATTTTTTTTCTGTTAGGTGTGATGCAGTCTATCAACCCACTACAGGAGATGCAGCAACTTGGTCCGGCAGCGCCACTTCATCTGGCTGTGACACCAACTCAGATTTATGCAGCCAATGCTATACGTGGTCTTCAACAGCAAATAAATGCTGCGGTGATGATTCAGGGGAAACATGGTGTGATGGCAGCTCTCCTACTATGGCTGGCTGTGATAGTAATAATTGGATAAGCGACCCAGATAACAGTGAATATGTTTGTGAAACATGTGCTGATAAGGCGTGGAGTACACAAGGTTTTGGTTGCTGCGGTGATGACGGTGGTGATTGCGGCATACAAAGCACCAATCTATGTTTTGACGTTACAACTGTTTCATCTACCAGTGGCTTAGAAGGAGGAAGCACTTCTTCTTCTAGTGACTGGAACTGGGCATCAGCAGCAGCAACTAAAGGTACAGTTTTCTTTGTTAATTGCGGTGGTTATGAAGTTTTATCTACCGGAACTAGCTGGGTTAAATGTCCTGATAACTTCAATTCAGGGTTTTATACTGTGGACCACCAATATCTCTGTGCAGGAACAGGAGAAAAAACAATAGTAGAATGCTGTGGCGGAAATCTAACCCGCAGTTCTGATTGTGACTCTTTATTTGGAAGCACGTATTATGGCGGCTCAAGAAATACAACAGGAAACAGCGTCGATTATAACAGCGTAAGATATTTCTGTTCTGATTCTTATAAATGGATTAGTAATTTAGACACAACAAATGAATACACATGCGAAGCTGCTGAAGACCCCGGAGGAGAAAATCTTGGCTATAATTGGACAACAACAAACTGCTGTGGTGATGATGCAAGCGAAATATACAGCGACCCTTTGACAGGACCAACTGCAATTAATGCTGAAGCCTGCTGGAATGGGGCTGTTTTAAACAGCTGCAGCCAGCTATCTAATGATAATACAACAATAAATGAAAATGGGACTTTATATGGGTGTGGTGCTTCAGACCCAGGAATAACAGCCCTAAATTATTGCAGAACCACATGTGGCAATAATTATTTCTGCTCCTATGATAATAAATGGGTTGATTCAGAAGGAAGAAACAGGAACACATCAAGCTCATGGCCCAACCCATCAGCATTGCCAGCCGATGCAAGAGAATTTGGCTGCTGTGAACCAACTTCCTGTTGGAATGGAACAACATGTTTGTCAGACCAGTCCTCTACCCCAAATAATCAGCCATACAATGGCTATAGGTGTATAGCTGGCAGTTGGGAAGGAGCTAATTTAACATACAATTGGGACAGGACAGCCAGCGGTTATTGCGCTAAAGCAAACCAATGTCTGGTAAATCCCTCTAGCACCAATTATAATAACGGGAACTTATCCTCTTTTATCCATGATTATGACATAACCTATAACAATAACATACAGTGTATCAACAGTGGACAATATATAGGCGACCATTATTGCGAGAACAATAATTGGACAACAAGAACCAAATTAGTGGCACTGCAGTTATTGGGGATACCAGCCGTAGACAACTACACCTTGTTCTGCGATAGTTATAGCAACACATTAAACTACTATGGATACACAGAACAAGGAACCCAAGCCCAACAATATATAACCTATAAGGATGGGGTAAATAAATTCTGTGTTTTAAAATACAATGACAAGGCCTATTTTGGCGCCTCATTAAACAGGCCATTAGACGACTCTTATCTCCCATTTTTGAATTTATTGAAAGGAGTTGGCAGTTGTACCATCTCAAACACAAATAGCTTTGTTTCATGCGATGCATCAAACAAGGCATGGTGGAATAATGTAACACAAACAGTCATATACAGCAATGAGACATTCACATTGCCTTCTGCTGCCAATTATAATAACCTGTTAAAAACACCGGCAGACACCATGATCAGCTCTATAATGAGCAGCATATCAACTAATGGCCAAGGCTTTAATTTTGATTACAGCTATGTCACCAAAATAAATGATTTTGACAGGTTATACATAAACAGGCTATACACAAAAACAATAAGGGGCACGATTAATGAGAGAGAGAATATATACACCATCACTAACGAGTATCTTGGATTTAACAATAATATCTGCAGTTTAATTGACCTGTATGACACTAGAAAAGGTGGCTCAAATGCTGGTATAGCATGTTATCCAAGCAGCACTAATTACCGCCTGATAGCCCAGGGAAGCTCATACATAGGATTCAATCCTTCAGACTTTTGGACCGATTTAACATCTGAAATGAGGGCAGAATGAAAACCAAAGGACAAGTTACATTGTTTATACTCTTAGGCTTATTGATAGTGATTGTGTTTGGATTTTTATTTTATTTGATTGGCTACACAGCAAAAAAAGAAGGTGAACCAACTGTTGAGGAATCACAAAAGCTGTCATTAGAATTTAAGCCTATAAATGAGTATGTTATAGCATGCCTGGATACAGTTTCTAAAGACGCTTTGCTTAAAGTTGGCAAACAGGGCGGAAGGATATTAATTAGTGAAGGAGGCACTTTAATAAATTATGAAGGTATTTATGATAATGCAAATGAGCACGTTTCCTATGCCTTATACCCGCCAAGCCCATTTATCGTTCCAGGGCCCTGGGAATATCCTTGGGAGAATTTTGGAAGCGATGATGTAAGGATAGGTGTTTTTGGTGGGAACAACTTGCCGCCTCTGCAAAAAATAGAAGGGGCCCATTCTATACAGGCTCAACTTGAAAGTTACATCACAAAAAAAATGCCAGATTGTTTAGATTTTAGTGTTTTTGAAGAGAAAGCTTTTGAGATAAATGCCGGCAAAATGGAAACAGAGGTTATAATTGGGAAAAAAGACGTTGCAGTCCATTTGAAATACCCAATAGGGATTAAAAATCTGGCAACAGGGCAGTCAGCAAGAGTAGAAGAATTTTATATAAAGATCCAGGTGCGATTAAAGGAAGTTTATAATTTTGCCAGATGGCTAATCTCAAATGACATAACTGATATAGAGTTGGATATAGGAAGCCCGTCAAATAATAAAAATTATTTGGCAGTCAATATATTAGGAGGAGATGGAACATCTAGCATGGGTTATGATGATATAATAAAAGTTACAGATGAAAAATCAAAAATTAAGGGCACCCCTTATAGTTTCAGTTTTGCAAGGAAAAACAGGATACCTGCTTTGATATACATACAAAGCCCAATCACCAGAACACTTCATGAGAATGAAGAGCTCACACAGGCAGATATAGCCTCTAACCCGCAGGCCATTGATCCAGATGAAGACATCAATTTGCAATTTGCCTTTGACCCCCAAGGGCAAGCAACATCCCTTCCAATTACAAATGAATTTTATTATAGGACAATATGCAGTGGTGGAGGAGGAACTATAAAAGTTAATGTAACTGTAAGGGATGATGCAGGATTATTGGATTACCAAGTTGTTGAGGTGCCATGTGATTAAATGAAAAAAGAAAAAATTTATCTCTTAATTTCAGGCATTATACTTCTTTCTGTACTATTAGCCATAGTTGTTATTTCTGACGCAGGTGATCTTGGTTGCTGTATAAACCCCAATGCAGATATTGCGGATATATGTGTTGATAATGTTGATGAGCAAAATGACTGCTGCCCCAAGCCAGATAGCTCATTCCCCACATATTATAGTGGCTCAACAGGTTATGGTCCACCTACATTTGCCGAGTGTAATACGACCTACTTTGATATGGATGTTGCCTGTAATGCCGGCTCTTTAACTCTAAATTGCACTACAAATGGCTGCTGCTGCAAATCAACTCCTGAAATAACAGCCCAAGCAAAATGTTTTGGCATCTACACATTCCTTCCAGGGATTACAGACATAAGCCAATGCAACACCCAATGTTCAACGCCTGCTTGTGATCCCGGTGAATGCGCCTCTGGTTCATCTGATTGTACAGTTTCAGATTGCTGCGGTACTGCTTTATCAGGCGGTTGTGATATCTTAATAGGAGAAACCACAGCCAATTGTCCTCAAGATTGCGCAATCGGCTCTGAATGCAATAATCCAGCTTATGACCCTGCCTTAACAGGCATTGAATTTATCAGTTACCTAAAAGGCCAAAAACAAATTACTTTAACGTGGGAAGAGCTAAATAATTGCGAAGCAGATTACTACACTGTTTATAGGTGCACTAGTTTAGGCGGCAGTTGTAATCAATTAGGATTAACTACAGCATCGCAATTTACAGATAGTGATGATGGGTTATTATGGGACAAGACATACATGTATAAGGTGACAGGATATTACAGCACACAAAGCATAACTGATACAGTTTCTAACACAACAATAATTGGAAACTTAGAATGCTGGGGTCAAACAAATACGAATTCTTTCTGCATTCATGCCTCCTACTACGACCAATACAGCGACTATATAACATCCAATAATGTACAAGCAGACACAGATAAGTACAATAAAGCATATTATTGTGATGGCAATAACCTACTACATAATGTTTCCATAAACGGCCAGATTGGCTGCGGTACAATCGGCACATGTGTAGTTGAAAGCAGCACGCCAAAGTGCCTTTTGGCATCAGAATGTAAAAACGAATCTGGGAACCCATTTGGTTTGTATTACACAAGCTATCTTTGCGAACAGCCAAATAAATATTGCTTTTATGATAAATCCAAAACACCAGTAGACTCTTGTTATAACTGTGACACCGATATGTCCTGCTATGACTACAAATCAGAAGAAGCGTGCAATAAAGATCATTGCGATGCTGGCAATTGCGAGTGGAGAAACACACTTAACGAGCTTGGCCTGGGCGTATGTGTTGATTTAAACAAGGATAATTGTGCATGGTGCAATCAAAAAGGCACAACAGGCATGCAAAATATAAATGCTTACAATGAAATTTTTGATCAATGTGATAAAAATAAAGCTAACAACTTATCTGTACCAAGTTATTCTTGCTATTACACTGATAACCTTGCTAAAAGCTGTAAGGATGTTGTTTGTACAAATTATCCTCAATCAGATTGTCCAACCTCAACGGTATCCCATGATCAATACAATATAATCTCCACAACAAGTGATCCATGTACTATTGGTGTTTGCCAATGGTTTAGCTATTTAATAAACCCAGAAAACAATGGCTGTTATAAGAATTTTGATGGCGATTCTGCAGCAGATTGTGATATGGGGGATAGTAATTGTGAAAAAGACTATTTTGCCCCTAACACCACGCTAATACCAAGGATTGAATCAGGCATCTATAAAAGCCTGTCTGCACAAATATATGATAAACTAAGGCAAGGGGAACAACCAGCAATTAGGACATCAGGATACAAAACTTACCTATGCCAATACAACACAACAGAAGAATCACAAGCCATTGTTTGCGGGACAAATGGCCATCCATATAATAATTATACAGAATCAACTACAATCCTAATAAACAATCTTGGGGCTTATGATGGTGCTAGTGGAAATGAAGTATTCCAATTTGATGAAGGCTTTAATAATATAAGCTATTATTCCCAGGACCCATCCAAAAACATAGGCGTTATAAAAAAGGTTGCAGTAGAAACCCATTGGAATAACAGCGGGCCAGAAGTGTTTAGCGTTAATGTAACCGGCGGAACGAACATAAACAACATATTTTACACAAACCAGCCTAGGCCGGATATAACTATCAAGTTTTTAGGAAATGCTATCATCACCTATAAAAAGGTAAGGAACTCATCTGGCGATGAAATCCAGTCAACATACACGCCAGCAACAGCTTCGAACATTGTGGTATTCACACCATCTATTAATCTAGATGAAGGGACTTACACATTTGAATTTAATGCAAGAAATGAGAATAACATCTATATGAGCGATAACTACACTATGACCTTTGTTATAGACAACACACAAGGCACCTTAAAAATCACACCCCGGCTTGGAGCAGTTTTAAATGCGTCAAATGTGGAGATCAAGCTTGAATTCAGCAAATTTGCCAATCTCACAACTGTTTTATTAAATGATGCGGATATAAAAGTTAATTTCAGCTCCGATTACTCCCCCACCTTCTCCAAAATTATGCCATTAAATGACGGGACAAAAACACTGAATGTTACTGCAAGAGATTTTGCTGGCAATCCGATAAGAAACTCAACATGGTTTGTTGTTAACGCATTGCCCGAAAACATTACAATGACACAGCCGCCTTATGGGGTATCGCCAACATACACATTCAACATACTAATAACCACTACAAACAGTGTTGATTGCAGATATTTCTTCAGCACATCAGGAGCTCAGCCGCCATCAATGCCAAATGGATTTAGGGATTTGTCCAGCTTTACATCACAAACAGGCACAACCCACACAAAAACCGATTTCACTATATCGGACACAGCAGAGCATGAATTCTATGTTGCTTGCAATGACAGTTTATGGGGCATTAACACCGCACTATTCAACATATCAGTTGACCCAACTGCGCCAATTATTCAAGTTGTAAATGCCTCAGACATAATAGAATACCAGGATGGTGTTTTAAACACAACACTCTATGTACAGACCGATGACAAAACAATATGCAAATATGATGATAATGAGCAGACATATGCTGATATGGATAACTACCTCCCTATCTATGATGTGGACAGGTTTAGAACCACCCACAAACAGTCAATTGCCGTTCCATCAGAAAATAGCTACACTTATTATGTTGCATGCGAAAATCGTGCAGGTTTAATCTCTGCCACAAGTTCAGTTACCTTTACAGTTGATCTAACTGCTCCGCTTGTATGTACCGATAACAGCAACCGTTATACCTCGGCATCTACTTCCACATTATCTGTAGAAACAAATAAAAACACATATTGCCGTTGGGGGACCACCCAAAGCACAATAAACCAGTGGCTGGGGACATCTCAAAAGACAACTGCCCATAACCAACAGGTATCTTTAGCTTCAGGGACAAATACATTCTATGTAATCTGTGATACTGGCTCTGGAACTGGCAGTGAAAACTGTACACAGACTATAACTATAATCTCAGATTCAACACCGCCTTATATGATTTATGCAAGCGATAACAGCACTTTGGAAGATGTTGAATATAGTTGGCTTACTGATAGGTTAAGGGTAAGCTGGTTGGGCGATGACAACGAAACTGGAACCATAGGTGGCAGCAGGACATTAAGATATTCCTATCTATTAGAGGAGTATTATGCGCCTAGAGACCTTATATTAAATTGGACGCCCCTTACAGATGAAGAAGACGAATTTATATGGGTTGATGAAGATACAAACGGAAATGATTTGAATTTAACCGATGGAAGTAAATACCGATTTAGGGTTAAAGCAATAAATATTGTAGATTTATGGAGCAGCGAAATGGAAACAAACGGAATAACAATAGATATATCCCTTGTTCCAGAGAATTGCAATAACGGCATTAAAGATGGCGATGAATCGGATGTAGATTGCGGAGGCTCATGCATACTTTGTGATGATGGCAAAATATGCAATAAGAATGCTGATTGTGACAATGGCTATTGCAACTCTAGTAATAGGTGTGAAGCGCCGGGTTGTGATGATGGTATTGAGAATGGTGACGAAACAGACAAGGATTGTGGCGGGGATGATTGCAGTAAGTGTGATAAAGATGACGCCTGCAATGAAAATTCTGATTGTAAATCCAGTTATTGTGACCATGGCAAATGCAATGACATAAACAAATGCTCCGATGGCAAATTCAGTGTAGGCGAATCAGATGTGGATTGCGGGGGGGTTTGTCCTACTAAGTGCCCAATAGGCAAATATTGTGATACAGAAGAAGATTGCATAGAAGGGGCAAAATGCATATCCGCTGTTTGTACGCAATGTGCTGATAACGACCTGGATTGTGATGGAATCCTAGATTCAGATGAAGAGCAAGACACAGATGGAGACGGGTTGCCAGATGATTGGGAAACAAATAACGGTCTAGACCCCAATAACCCCGATGATGCCTCCCTTGATAATGACGGTGATGGCTTAACAAATACAGAAGAGTATAATCTAAAAAATAAATGGACTTACAGCACAAATCCAAATTTGATAGACACAGACGGTGATGGATACACCGACAAAGAAGAGATGGATGCTGGTACTAATCCGCTTGATGCGGACGATCATCCAGAATCTTCCTTCTGGCTCATTTTATTATTGGTGTTGGGCGTAATAATACTATTGGGTGGCGCAGGTTTCATTGGATATGTGTATGTATACGAACCAATGAAGGAGAAAAGAATAACAAGGCCAATAACAGCCGTTTCAATTAGGCCATTTGCTGGGCCCGCCCAAGGAAAATTTCCAATCAAGCCGGCTGTTAAAAAGCCAGCAATTGGTATGGGGCAGCTGGAAAAGATTAGAATGAGGAGAGAAGAAAAGATAAAGAAAAGACAGGAGTTATTTGGGGCATTTGGCGCTAAGCCGGAAGAGAAAAAAGAGGAAATTAAAAAGGGGGCCATAGAGGAGAAGAAACCTGTTATAGAAGAGGAAAAGGAAAAAGAGATAGCCAGATTTATTGATACATCAGAGCTAAAACCGGAAGACATTGAGAAACTGAAGCTGATGACAAAGGAAGAGTTAAATAAATTGTTTGCAGGAAAAAACAAAGAGCAAATTAAGAAAATAATAGAAGACCTTTCTAGATTATCTGAGGAGGTAGGTAAACTAAAAACAACGAAAAAAGAGGATGTCTTTAAAAAATTAATGCTATTGTCAAAAAGCAGGCCTGAAGAAAAAGTGTTTAGTGACCTGTCAAAAATAACAAAAGCCAAACCAAAAAAACCCTCCAAGGAATTAAAAACAGCAGAAAAAAAACCAGAAAAAGAAGTTTTCAAAAAACTTTCTAAATTAACCAAAGAGGAAAAAACCCAGCTTAAGGAAACAGAAACGCCAAAGAAAAAATCGCCAAAAAAGGCTGTTAAAAAGAAATAAAATGAAGATTATATTCCTTCTGAAAATTAGAACTAAGGCGCAGATGGTCGGCCAAGTGTTTATTTATATATTGGCCATAATATTGGTCGCTTTTATCCTTATCTATGGCTATAAGGCAATAGAGGGGTTTAAGAAAACAGGGGAAGACGTCATGTATATAGGGTTTAGAAATAAATTTAATGCCGATGTTAAAACAGCTTCCCAGTATGATACTATAAAAAGATATGATTATGAGTTGCCAACAAAGTTTAAAGAGGTGTGTTTTATAGACATAGGCGGTCCTGCAAGTTACTGTCCTTCAGATAGTTACCCCCTCATGTGTGACAGCTGGGAAAGCGAGGTTAAAAAAAATGTTTTTTTAATGCCCAACTCACCAGAAACGCCCCCCGAGCAGTTTTTTTCTGGAGACGCTAATGAAGATGAAAGCTATTTTAAGCTGAACAGCCCATTTTATTTATGCTTGCCTACAGACGGGGGTAAGATCAAAATACAGTTAGAAGGAAAAGGCAAATATGTATTATTGTCAAAATGGATTTAAAAAAAGGATCAAAAAAAGGCAGCGTAAACCATATCTTTACTGGCCATTTTTTACCTAAAGGTAAAAAAGGTTTTATAGAAATACAGTTTAATTGGATATTTATATTAGTTGTTGGGACTATAATCCTAATCTTTTTTATAATGCTTATTGCAAAGCAGAAGGATGTTTCTGAAGAAAGGGTCAATAAAAAGATACTCACCTATATAGATGGCATATTGACTGGAACAGAAGTTAGAAAAAAAGTGACAAATACAGTGGATATCCCAAATATAGAGCTTGAGTTTGGTTGTGATAGCTATACGATTGCAAAAAGCGGGGCTCCAAAATCATTTAGAGCCAGACACATATTTGCGCCAAATTCAGTCAAAGGAAGAAAACTCATAGGGTGGTCTTATGACTGGAGTATCCCTTATAGGGTTACCAACTTCCTCTATCTGACCACCCCGCAGATAAGATACATGCTGATAGGTTCAACCGATTTGGCAAAGGAAATAAACTCTTCAATACCGGAAGACATAAACAACGAATTTTATCCTTCATTGCCCGCGCTAATAGACAAGAATAACAATAAGGTCAAATTTGTATTTTTTAATCAAAACCCTTCTGGCGACTTGTCTGTGTTTAGCGGCATGGATGATAAAGATGTTACGGCAATTAAAATTACTGAAAGCAGCAACAAACTAGATTTTTATGAAAAAGAGGGCAATAGCTGGTCTAGCTCTTTAGGCATCTCTTATTATTTTGGGGAGGCTTCTTTAATGGGAGCAATATTCAGCGATTATAAGGACAATAATGGCGAGGCTATTTATGATTGTGTCATGAGAAAAGCATTTAAAAAGCTTAATCTTATAACTGACATATACAAATCCAGGTCAGAAAGCTTGTATGAGTATTACAACTCGATGGGTGATAACTGTAAAACATATCACAGCTCAGCAAAAACCAAATTGGGGGAGATTAAATCTTTTTCAAACATATTATCGCAGGGTTTTCCTCAAGATATAAGCTCAATTAAAACAAAGTCAGAAGAACTATTTTCGCTTAATGATTATGCGCAATTAGATTCCTGTACCCTGATTTACTAAAATGAAAAGAAGCCAAATACAGATGGGAGAAACAATTGCTATACTGTTCATATTCTTCCTTTTATTGGTTTTTGGGATGATGTTTTATATTAAGGTTTTGGGGATTAGTTTAGCATCTCAAAAAGAGGAAAGCATACAAATAAGGGCGGTAGATATAGCAGAAAGGGCTTCATTCCTATCGGAATTACAATGCAGTGAAGAGAACATAATATCCGAAGATTGCATAGATATTTTGAAATTAGACGCAGCCAACCAAATTATGCAGGATAATAATGAAGATTATTATGATATGCTTGGGTTTAGTGATATAACAGTTAAAGAAATCTACCCCTCATCTAATAGCTGGGGGCTATACAATAGGGTTCCTGCCTCATGGAAAGACAAAATACCGACACATATACCTATACTATTGTATAATGCAACAGAACAAAAATATGCTTTTGGCATTTTAACAGTTGCCGTTTATACATAATAAAATGACAAAGAAAACAATGAAAATCAGGGATTTTCAAGCCCCATTTTTTGCTAAAGCAAGAAATAGGAAGTCACAAATGGAGATAATGGGATTAGCTGTTATTGTTATACTGGTTGCTCTGGCAATATTGTTTACAATAAGGTTTGTTATTTTGCAAGAGCCGGCCGAATACAAAAAGGGATACACTCAGCAACAACTGGCTATTAACATGGTCAACACATTGTTAGAGACAACAACAGCTAGCTGCTCAGATTTGCTATTTAAAGAGCTGTTCAAGGATTGCGCTGAAACCAATATAATCATTTGTGATAATGGGATGGATTCCTGTAGCTATATCAGGGAATCTATTGACACCATCTTTATGGACACCCTGGAGACTTGGGACATTGATTACGAATTTAATTTTGTAGTAGGCACAAACCCCCCCCTAATATCAAAAGGAAGCTGTCCAGATGAAAGAATACCCGGCAGCTTTTCAATCCCGGGCGCAATAGCATCAACTATTAACCTGTATATTTGTTGATTGGATAATATGGCAAATCTTGTTTCTATCGAAAGTTTTATATATAAATAGTCCAATATTCAAGATAATAATCAAGAGGTGTGTAATAATGAAATATCAAAAAAAGGCTCAGGGAATTTCTATAAACACAATCATTATAGCAGCAATTGCTTTGATTGTATTGGTAGTTTTGGTGGCTATATTCACCGGCAGGCTTGGCATATTCTCCATGGGTGTGCAGAGCTGCACTGATAAGGGGGGAACATGCGCCAGCTCTTGTATAGCGCCAGATTATGCCACTTTGAGAGGGACAGATTGTGATAAAGCCGGGGAAGTTTGTTGTATTCCCACAATAGCTCCCGAATAATAAAAATGAGATATTCCAAGCCTTGTTTTAAAACTAAAGGGCAGGGTCTTCCTTTAAATGCAGTAATAATAGCAATCCTTGTTTTAGTTGTTTTGGTTGTCCTTATATTCATCTTTACGGGGCAGACAGGAAAATTCACCAAAGGCTTGGATAGCTGCCCTAGTAATAATTGTGTAGATTACCCCAATGACTGCGTTGGCCAGATACCAATTGCGATGAACTGCAATGAAGACAAAAATCTGGATTACTGCTGTACAGCAACATAATTTCCATAAATTTATATATTACTTATTCTATAAATTTAAATAAAATGAATACTGAAAAAGCCACAATGAGTATTAAAACACTATTTTATTTAATTGCCATAGTGGTAGCAATAATAGTTATCGGAGCTGCTGTCATTTCAATCATGAAGCATACAGGCATTAGCTAAAATGAACAATAAAAAAGCAGCATGGGGGGCATTAATGGTTTTAATATTGGGCGGTATAATAATCATAATTTTTGCTGCAATGTTCCCTAAGATAAAATGGGCATTTGATAGTGGCAGCTATATAGAGAATTGTCATATGAGTATGATTGCCCAATCAAAAATTAAAGTAGTAGGAAAAACAGTTGTGCCGTTGCAATGCCCCAGGGAACAAATAACCTTTTATAAGGATCATATTGAATCAGTAATAGAAGGCAAAAAAAAGGAGGTTAAAGTGACTGTTGAAGGAGAGAAGAAGGATGAATTCAAGGAATTAACTGACAATATTGTTAATGAGGTTTTTGCTGATAAAATGAGGTGGTGCTGGTATATGTCTGGTGAGGGTAATTTAGATCCATTTGCAGAAGCTGCTGTTTTTGGGGTTGCAAAGGACAAAATATGCCTGCTTTGCTCTTCAATTAAATTTGATGATGAGGTGGATAAATCTAAAAAATTTGAAGGTTTAGGAGATTATTTAAAATCAAAAGATATTAAAGAGGGGTCGGGCGAGGGCAAAAAGTATTATGATTACCTTTCAAAAGAACAGTTAATAGAAGTTTTTTGGATTGATATTGACACAAAAGAGTCATTGCAGATGTATGATATAAAAGAAATTAATCCTGATAAAACATATGCTGTTTTCATGTTAGCTGGAAAAGCAAATGCTCTTGATGATTTTACAGATATTCAAGAAGATACTTACTTTATTTATGTAGCTCCAATAGAAAGGGTGACTAGCAGATATAAAGGAGTAGATGTTTGTAATGTTCTTTTGAATTAGATTATGGAAAAACTATTTCATCATCAAAACCATGAGCATTTGTTTGTAAAATGACATAATGGTCTCCTTGTTTTTTTACATCAAAATATCTTAATCCATTATTACCTCTATACTTTTCACTGGTTATCTCCGCTCTAATTACCCATCTCCTAGCTGCTTCATCTGGTAAACCTCTATAAAATCCAACCCTTGTTTCTATTATCCTATATGAATCTATTGATGCTAATTTAGGATCTCTAGGTCTTCTAACTTCTTCCTCATACTCTTTTTTATCATACTCTACACCACTACATTTATTATCTACTGCCAATCGATGGCCCCTATACCATGCCTCTAAGTTTGTTTTAACAACATTCTCTGGTGTTGAATAATCTGGGTAAGAATACCTATTAAAAAAACTACCAGAAGAAGCACTTTTTCCAACACCTCCTTTTGGTTTTTCACCACCACAGCTACTTAAAACAATTATAGTGCTACCTACAACCAAACACAAGAAACCATTTATTATTTTGTATTTCCAATCCCCCACCTTAATCACCCAATATTTTAATTTTTATAAAATTCATATCACTTACCAACATATTCAACATTTGAGATTACATATTCTACATCACCAACCTTACCAACACGAACACGCATCATCTTATCTCCACCATCACCTACTGTTTCAACATTAAACACGAATCTTGTAGCATCTTCATTTTGCAAACTCCCTTCTAAAATCTTGTAAGAATCAAGAACCATATATTCAGGATTTCCTTGCCCATTAAGCTCTCTTTTATACACTTCTTCATCATATTCATTACCACAACATTTTATTCCTATATTCACATGCCCCTTACACCAGGATTCAAAAAGCGTTTTAACAACATTCTCTGGTGTTGAATAATCTGGATAAGAGTATTCTTTATGGGCTTCAGCAGAAACAGCAGGTTTTCCAGCCCCAGATTTTTCTTTTGACATATCACCACAGCTACTTAAAACAATTATAGCACCACTAGCTAAAACCAAACAAAAAAAGCTACCTATCATTTCATACTTCCCTTCAACCAAATATACCACCAATTACATCAAAATTTTAACTAATATAAAAACATTTCCACATTTTTCTCTAAAAACCATAAAAACCTTTATATATCTATAATATTAGGGATTATGTTATGGGATTCAAGAATAAAAAATCACAAGAAGCATTTAGCTGGATACAGGCCCTTATCATATTCCTTATTGTCTTGGCTATTATTTTTGTTTTTTATAAGAAAATTTATGGAGGCACCGAAGAGAAAGTGCCGGAAGTAATATGCGAAACAAGTGTTAACACACATGCAGCTGCTCATATTAAGGGAATTGATTTGTCTGGTGACATTAACTGCCCAACACAATACAGGACTGTAAAGAAAGACGAAGATGTTAAGGAGGAATTAGCAAAGTATATGGCCAGAACATGGAGGATATTTGGCAAAGGAGAAAAAAAACTATTTGACGAGAATGTTTTAAAAAGAGATAAGTTCTGTGTCATTTACTATACATTAGAATTTGAAGATAAAAAACAAGTTTTTAATACAAAGGAATTCATTGAATATCTAAAAAATACTGAAATTGCTCCAGAATTCAGGTCAATAGGTTATGATGAGCAAGGAGAAAAAATTCGTTATTATGAATATCTAACCCCTTTTAAAACCAAAGATCTGGATTTATCTAGGGTTCCTATGTCTGACTCTGATAAAATAGACACCAGCTATATGTATAGCACCATATTCACATACACTAAGAAAGGTGCCTTTAATGAGTTATTCTACAAAGCTACTGGCGGAAGTGTTGCTACTGGTGTTGTTCTAGGTACAGTTTTAGCAGGCATTGTTGTTTTAACTGCTCCTATCTCATTGCCAGCTACTGCCGTTGTTGGAGCAAGTGCAGCAGCAGGCGGGGTTGCTTTTGGCATAGTTGGAGGTTTGGGAGCATCACAACTAGGAGGCATTACACAGGACTGGGACGCGGCAGTTGTACTTTACCCGCATGACCCTAAAGCATTAAATAAATTAGATTGTACCTACCTTCCTGCTAAACAGGATGTTGGAGAGGATGAGCAGAAAACATAAATAATTTATATAAGGGAGTTAAAATGATAACTAAAATGAGGTTTAATAAGAAAGCCGAAGACGGCATGAACTGGACTCTTATCGGGATAGTCTTATTTTTGTTGTTATTGGCATTTATAATAATAGCTGTAACAACACCTTTAGGAGGGTATATAATAGAGGGGCCTTGCGAAGCGCTCCCTTTTTGTTAAAATGAATAAAAAAGCAGGCATGAACTTTCAAATGGTTATGTTGATAGCAGTACTTTTCTTTCTCGCGTTAATTCTGGTTTCTGTCTGGCCCTACTTAATGACAACAAAAGACAATTTTTTAGCCTTTTTAGGTATAGGGGACTACCAAGCAAAAAAACTACTCAATCAAGCAGATGCCGCTTTTGATAGCAAGGAATATAACGAAGCACTTGAATTGTATAAAAAATTTCTGGATAAATATCCTAACAATCCAGATGCTTATAGGGCGCAATTGGGTGTTGCTAAGAGTTATAAGGAATTAGGAGAGTATGACAACGCTATAGAATCCTATAATAAGGTTTCTAGTTATCCAATACATCCAAAATTGAAATCAAAAGTGGATGAGATGGTGAAACTTTACATAGAAAATGCAAAATTAACCTCAGAAGTAAACCCATATGAAGAGGCTAAAAAATTGCTTGATGAGGGTAATTATCAAGAGGCGATTAATAAATTTGAGGTATACATCAAAGAGCACCCAGATTCTAGTTTATTAGCCCAGGCACAAATAAGAATTGGTGAATCTTACTTTAAATTGGGGGATTATATTAATTCTGAGAAAGCATATAAAAATGCGTTAGAGAATTATGTTAATTTGATGAGTGAAGAACAAAAAGCAACTGTTCAAACAATGATTGAATCATCTATAAATAGCCTTTTCAATTTAGCTAAAAGGGAATTTGATAGGGGCAATTATAGGGGGGCAATTAACAGGTTTGAAACATTTTTAATAGAACATCCTGGCTATTTAGCCCAGACAGATGAATTTGAAGTAGACTATGTCATTTTGGAGTCTTATTATAATTTAGATGAATGTGATAAGGTTATAGAAAAAGGAGATAAAATAGTTACTGAATATAGCTTTGAACAAGCTCCACAAACTAGAGCTAAGTTAGATAATCTAGTTAATGATTGTAAAGCCAAAGTTGCTAGTTAAAATGAATAAGAAATCCCAAGGCTTGCCAATAAATATGGTCATATTGCTAATCCTTGCTTTAATTGTATTAGTTGTACTAATATACATCTTTTCAGGGAAAGCAGGAATTTTTAGCAGGACAACAACTACCTGCTCTGGTAAAGGTGGTGTTTGTCTTAAAGAGTGTACCAGTACACAAATGCAGACCATCGGTACTGATTGTGCAAAAGAAAACAAAGTATGCTGCTTAGAAACATGATTTTAGTAAGATTTAAATAAAACCAAATTAAAATTCAATAAGATGATAAAACAAAAAAAGGGAATGGAAGGAGGAATGATGTTGTTGGTTGTAAGCGGTGTACTAGCTTTAATCATTTTTGTCTTCTATATAGTTACTGGTGGAAAATTTTTTGGAGCATTTGGGGAAGCAACAGATAAACCTATAATTGAACAAAAACTCAAATTCTGCGAGCAAAAAAAAGATAACCCCCTCTACAGCGGTTATTCAAACATGGACAATGACCAGTATCTTGATTTTTGCGATAACTGCCCTTTGGTTCCAAATAATGATCTGGCAAAATACCCTGACAATGATGGGGATTTATTTCCTAAAGGATGCTGCGGCAATGACGGCTCAAATTATATAAACAAAAAATCTCCAAAGGATATAGGTTATTGCAGCGATAAGGATGAGGAGACAGCAGATGCTGATAGAGACCCAAGAAAACATCCTGCCTATTCTTATAAAAAGAGCTAACTTTCATTAAAATGCTCAATTTCAAAAAAATCAGTTTCTTTAACAAACTCAGAAGAAATAAAAGGGGAGATGAAGGTGGCAGCATTATTGGCATCCCTATGGGAGAAGCCATTGGAATATTTGCAGCTGTTTTTGTTATAGTTATAATAACAGTTTTGATATTGAAAATGCTTGGTTTTTTTGGGCAGGAAAAGGCAGCTGCAATAGAAAATCTTAGAGAATTAACAACTAAAATACAAGATATGTTAGACAATCAAAATAGTCCTGTCTTTGAAAAAGATATCCCTTATTACAAACCCGGAGGATATTTATTAATGGCTTTTGATACTGACTACAAGCCATTCAATGCAAACAAAAGGGAAAATATTGAAAGGCCGGAAGACCATTGTTATTACCAGGCATGTATATGTTTATTCACCAATATAAACGCAGAGGAAGTCATTGTTTGCAAGCCCTTTGTAGAAAAAATAAATTTTATAACATATGGCAATATGAATGATTACTGGAAAACCAGGGTTCCTAAAGATGATGAAGGTTATATTGAATTGTTTACTGTTAAAAAAGCCATATTCAAACTTTATATTGAGAAAGCTGTTACTGATAAAGGAACCACGGTCTTTATTGATGAATTAAGTGATGAAGAAGTGAAGAAAAGAAAAGAGCCGTTAAAAAAAGATTAATAAAACTTAAGCATACCCCTTACTTTCTAATATTCTACTTCAGAAACCTCAGGTAGCACTGGTTTATTACCAGTACCCAAATTATCAACCCTCCATCCATTTGGCGTTTTTCTACAACTAATATACTGATTATAAGAAAATCCTCGAAATGAGAAAACCATTCTTGTATTAAAAACAGCATAACCTCCTCTTTGTTCTGTTTCCAATATTTTATATTTCATACCTCCAAACTTTTCAATCAACACCCTCTTAAGATTTTCTTCGCTACCCCCGTATCATTAACAAGCCTCATATAGTCCTCATTTCTCAAACAAACCCCCCTTAAAAGATATAGATTAGCTGTTCTTAGAGAATCCATATATGTCTCTAAAGCATCCTCAGGAGTTGACAAGTAAGTAACTTCGGTGGAAGCGCTAACATTCACCTTTATTTTTGTTATTTCCTTTGGTCGTTCACTACATCCTTCTGCTAAAATATTATACAACCACCCATAACTAAACATAAAACTCCATTTATTATTTTGTATTTCCAATCACTCAACATTTTAATTCATATGAAAACACCCTATATAAAAAATTAATGAACCCCAATCTTGGGTCTATCTGTGATACTTATTGTTTGGTATGTATTTTTACCTCCCACATCAACTTTAATCTCTGTATTTGATACCCAACTATCTACAAACAACATTCTATTGCTGTTTGTTAGTCTAGTTCTATCCTCACCATTTGGTCTGATTATTTCTATTTGATGAACACCATAGTTATTTGGCCAACTAAATGCAATCCACTCGCCATTCGGCGACCACGCTGTTGGTGTTCCATAAAGATAAGCCCCCCCAGATGTCAATCTTCTTATTGCACATTTTCCATCAGAACATAATATATACATATCACCTTTACCATCTCTATTTGAATAAAAAGTGATATATCTTCTATCTGGCGATAGTACTGGATTACAATCAATAGCCTTATGGTGGGTTAATCTATGTTCACTTCCATCAGGGTCTTTTCTGTATATATCCACATTTTCATCTTTTTCAATAGCAAAAACAGTTATATCAGGTATTTTTTCATTATCCTTAATCACAACCCCTTTATAACCATCTCTAAGCATTTCAATTTTGTCTTTATTCATCATAATAAGGCAACAATATATTGGGGGAATTAAAGTTCCAGATTTAGGCCGACTGAAATTTAGAGGTGTTAATAAATAAGTAAGATCGCCATATATTTCATCATAATCAACAGTTGTTTCAATCCTTATACCATCTACATTTGGAGATATACCACTTATTGGAATAGCAAATGTTTTTTTCTCCTTTTGAAATAATTTATATGAAGCATGATATTTAACAGGATCAAATTTTTCACTCAACTCTTTAATCTTCGCTATAGCCTCTTCTTCAGTTCTAACACCAAAAACCACCCAATCTATGCCTTCATTTGACATAGGGAGACTTTTACTAAATTCTTTTGGAACTGGTTGCCATTCATTACTATTTGATGTATTATAACTTATTTTGTCAATATAAAGATTAGTATTACATACGTATAGGAGAGCTAAGGAATCAATATGTGAAAATTCTGTGTTTGGTGTTTTAACCTCTATTTCAATTTGGTATGCATGTTTTCCTTTGTCTATCCAATGCCTAAGAGTTGTGCTATACCTCCTACCATCTTTTTCAAAAGGGAAAACCATCTCTCTGATGTTTTCACTTTCACTAGCGTAAGCATTACTACTAATAGAAACAGGATTTCTTGATGACACTTCAAATTTAGTAGGAATTACAATATCTAAATTATCTAAAGTCACAACTCCTGCTCCTGCTAAGAGAAATCTTACTACCTTATTCCTGCTCAATTTTCTAGCTAACTCTCCCAACCCCACAATTCATTAGA
>JAGVXP010000051.1 GCA_018303725.1 Candidatus Woesearchaeota archaeon
CCCCCCAGTCATACTTTCCTCAGCATTAGAAAACAAAATATTTTTATAATGTGGCTTGCTTAATATGGTTATATCAAACTAAAAATGGCCAAACCGGAAAAAACAAAGCTTTATATCGCAACAATAGCTGTTTTAATAATGGTAATCCTTGTTTTATTGGGAAATTCATGGTATGCCAAACGGATAACAACTGCACAACAGCAAGGCTATAATATCGGGCTGCAAAATTCTGTTGTAACAATCATACAGCAGTCAAGGAACTGCCAGCCAGTAAATCTATTTATAGAGAACCAGTCTTTTCAGTTCATTGATGTAATCTGTTTGCAGGCTGCTAAAGCCAAATAATTTTAAAACCATTACATTTATAAATAAAACTTAATTTCTAGTCAATATTACCAATACTGCTAAGGTAATAAAGATGCAGTTAATTTCTGCATTTTTCCAATAAAAACCTTAGCAAAAGGAATATAAAATTAAAATGGCAGAAGAAACAGAGCAATTTTTGGTTCCACAGGATATTTATCTAAAGGCCGGGATACATATAGGCACAAAATTTAGAACAAAGTACATGGAACAGTTTATTTATAAAACTAGGCCGGATGGTTTATCTGTTTTGAATCTGCAAAAAATTGATGAAAGGATAAAAGTAGCAAGTAATTTTTTAGCCCAATACGCCCCAGAAGATATCTTAATTGTCAGTAGGAGGGAAAATGGATGGAAATCTGTTAAGCTGTTTGGAAAAATAACAGGGTCCAAAGTTTTTGCAGGCAGATACCCCCCAGGAATTTTAACAAATCCGCAGTTGGATAAGTATATGGAAGTAAAAATATTGTTAGTTACCGACTCTTGGCCAGACAGAAATGCCATAACAGATGCTATCAAAATAGGCATACCTGTAATCGCTTTGTGTGATACTAATAATCAATCAAACAATATAGACCTAGTAGTTCCTTGTAACAACAAAGGTAAAAAATCTCTTGGCTTATTCTTTTGGATTTTGGCCAGGGAATACCTAAGAAAAAGGGGAATTATTAAATCCGATGAAGAGCTGAAAGAGAGTATTGATGATTTTACAGAAGAATAGTCATATCAATTCTATAAGATCAGATATAGCCTTCTTTAAATCTTTTTCTTCATACAGGACCTGGTATAGCTGAGTTGTAAGTGGCATCTTAATATTATTTTTAGCACTAAATTCATAAACAGCTTTTGTTGTTGTGACACCTTCTGCAACCATTCCATGCATCTCTTTTTTAATTTCCTCAAAAGATATGCCTTCTGCCAATTTCTCTCCTACAAATCTATTTCTTGAATGTTTAGAAGTGCAGGTAGCTACTAAATCTCCAACACCCGCCAAGCCATAAATAGTAGCTCTTTTGGCTCCAAAATGTCTGCTGAAATTATTCATCTCGGTTAACCCCAAGGTGATGATAGACGCCTTTGTGTTATCACCATAACCCAATCCATCTACAACACCACTTGCAATAGCTGTAATATTTTTTATTGAGCCACAGAATTCAACACCGACTATATCATCATGAGGATACACTTTAAAATAAGTTCTATTAAAAACAGGCTGTACCTTTTTTAATAACCTCATATTTTCAGAAGCTATCACTGTAGCAGTTGGCATTCGTCTGCTAACCTCCTCACAATGGTTTGGTCCTGATAGGGCTAATATATTATCATTGCCCAACTCTTCTCTTAAAATCTGGGAAATTCTTTTGTCTGTTCCTATCTCTAGCCCCTTGGCAACACTGACAATAATAGTATCTTTTTTAATGTGTTCTTTAATGTTTTTTGTTGTTTGTCTAGTAAATTGAGTTGGGACAGCCATAACCACCATTTCCTTATCTTTTGCAATTTCTAAAGAATTGCTTATATTAATGTTCTTATTAAGTTTTATTCCTGGAAGAAAAAATTTATTTTCTCCCTCTTTTTTTATTACATCAACTAACTCCTTTTCTCTGACCCACAAACTAACTTCGCTTTTTTCAGCTAATAAATTAGCCAAAGTTGTCCCCCAACCGCCTGCTCCAATTACAGCTATTTTTTCTATCATTTTCAATAGTTATATTTTTGTTTTGCCAATTCAGCAATCGTTTTCATTATCTTTGTTGTTACTAACCTTAATACCTTTTTATTATTTTCCTTTCCGTAATACTCATCAAAATATATAACCTTGCCTATATTAACAGTAGCTTTTTTAAATCTTGGTATATATTTTCCTTTTGGCAAAATACCAAAAGTTCCTATAAGCCCAACAGGCAATACAGGAACCTTGGCAGCCAAAGCCAATCTTGCAACTCCTGTTTTTGCTTTTTGTAATTTTCCTGTTAATGTCCTAGTGCCCTCTGGGTATACGCCAATTATTTTATTTTTCTTTAAGTATCTCAATGCCGCTTTCAAAGCACCTTTTCCTCCTTTCTGTCTGTCAATAGGTATAGCGCCAGTATGCTTATGCCAAAGCCTTTGAAAAAAACTTTCAAAATGTTCCCTCTTGGCTAAGTAATGGATTTTTTTGCCTGTGTAAGCAACAACTATTGATGAAAGGATAAGATGATCAGCATAGCTGGAGTGATTAGCCGATATTATAAAGCTTTTATCCTTAGGGATATTTTTTAAGCCATTGACTTTTTTTGTCCATAACCCGGCTATAGGTGGGATTACTCTGCCTAAAATTGGATAATCCATTTTAATGTTTATACTCCCTCCCAATCAGCTTAGCTACCTCTTTCATTATCTTAGTTGTTACCAGTCTGAGCACCTTCTTATTGCCTTCCTTCCCATAATATTTTTTAAAATATAAAGGTTCTCCTATTTTTACTGTAACGCACCTCTTGAATTTAGGAACAACTTTTTCTTTTGGCAATAAATCAAATGTGCCAACAATCCCTATTGGCAGCACAGGAACCTTGGCAGCCAAAGCCAGCCTGGCAGCGCCTAGTTTTCCTTCTTGCAGCTGCCCGTCTAATGTTCTGTGGCCTTCCGGATAAATGCAAATTGGCTCCTTGTTTTTTAAATAATATAATGCTTTTTGCAATGCCTTCTTGTTTATTTTTTTATGATCCCTGCTTTTATAAACTTCCACAGGAATCGCTTTGTGATGATTAAGATACAACCTGAACAGGGGGTTTTTAAAATATTTTCTGTTTGAATACATATGAAGTTCTTTGTCCAGGTATGGAACTATTATGCTTGGCATAATCCAGTCGTCAAAAAAACTCTGGTGGTTTGGAGCAACAACAAACCTTCCATCTAAAGGGATATTCTCTATACCTTTTACTTCTTTGAACCAGATTAACTTCAATAAAGGGGGTATTATCAGCTTTTGTATTGTGTGTTATTTGTTAAAAAGCTTATTGTTTTTTTAGCTCGCTAATCAAGGCAGGAATAAACTGCTTAATATCAGCAACTATGCCATAATCAGCTATAGAAAATATCATTGCATTTGGATCCTTATTAACAGCTATTATTACTTCAGAATTCTGCATCCCTGCTCTGTGCTGTATTGCTCCTGAAATGCCGCAAGCCAGGTAAAGCATGGGCCTTACTGTTTTTCCTGTCTGCCCAACCTGGTGGTCTTTTGGTATCCAGCCAGCATCAACAACAGCTCTCGAAGCGCCTACCTCGGCTCCCAACAGTTTAGCAAGCTCTTCTATCATTCTAAAATTTTCTTTGTCGCACAAGCCCCTGCCGCCAGAAACAATGATTTTTGCCTCCTCTAAATTAACTTTCTTTTTTGCAGCTTTGATAATATCCAAAACTTTTGTTAAGGAACTTTTTTCATCAACAACAACATTGGCTTTTATCATCTCTCCTTTTCTTTTTTCATCCTTGCTAGCTAGTTTAAAAACACCGGGCCTTGCAGTTGACATTTGCGGCTTTGTTTTGCATTTAATCTGCGCCATTATATTCCCGCCAAAAGCAGGCCTTGTCTGCAGTAATAAGCCATCTGAATCAATATCAAGCCCGGTGCAGTCTGCTGTCAATCCAGTTGCTATCCTTTGCGCAATTCTTGGGCCAAGGTCCCTTCCAATATGTGTTGCGCCATAAACAACAATCTGGGGTTTTTCATTTTTGATTAAATCACATATTATTTTTGTATAAAAATCTGTTTTGTAATTTTTCAATTTTTCATCTTCAACCAAATAAACCTTGTCAGCGCCATAAGCAACTAGCTCCTTGCTGCCGCAGTCCTTTTCACAAAGCAAAACAGCAGCCAATTTCACATTCAGCTTATCAGCCAATTCCCTTCCTTTGCTTAGCAATTCAAAAACAACCCTTGCTATTTTTCCGTTTCTCTGCTCTGCAAAAATCCAAACTTCATCTCCTTCTGTTATTTCTCCTTTCTTAGCTTTCTTCTCTTCCTCAATTTCTTCCAGAAATCCCTGTGCTAAAGCATTATCCACTTCTGTTGTATCTGGCGCTTCAAGTTCCTCTCCAGAGCTTATAGTCACACCTAGCCCTAAGTCTAAACTTGGTCCAGAGTACGCTGTTGTAAGTTTTACCCTCATTTTCTTTTGATAGTTTCTTTGGGCAACTTTCTTAAAAAGAAAGTTGCTGACAGACTAGTTAGTTTTTTATTATTTTTAACTGTTGATTATTTTAATTATTTTTTATTATTTATTGATTAAAACTTCTGTATAATCTCCCTTTCCTTCAATCTTTCAACCAAATCATGAGCCATCTCTTTTATTGAGCCCTGTAAAATTAATCCCTGCCCCTTGGCAGAGGGTGAAAACACTTTCTTAACCATTGTTGGAGAAGCCTTTAGCCCGATTTTATTTTCATCAGCGCCAATGTCGGCTGCTTTCCATGTTTTAACTTCTGCTTCATACGCCTTGTCTATTCCCTGCAGTGTTGGGTACCTTGCTTCATTCATTTCTTTGACTATAGTCAGTAAAGCAGGCATTCCAGTTTCAATAATCTCATACCCGTCTTCTAACTCCCTTTCAGCCTTTACCTTGCCGCCATTAATCTCAACCTTCTGAACATAAGTTATTTGAGGCAAATTTAATGACTCGGCTAACTGTGGCCCAACCTGTGCTGTATCGCCATCAATAGCCTGCCTTCCGCACAATATTAAGTCATATTTCCCGATTTTTTTGATTCCGGCTGCAATAGCATTCGCAGTTGCCCACGTATCAGAGCCGGCAAATTTAAAATCACAAAGCAAAATAGCATCATCGCAGCCCATTGCCAGAGCTTCCCTTAAAGCTTCTTCTGCCTGCGGCGGCCCCATTGTTAAAACAGTTATTTTGCCATTGGCTTTTAACTGCAATGCAGCCTCAATCGCTGCCTTATCATCAGGATTAATAATTACAGGAATGCCTTCCCTGATTAACCTACCTGTTTTTGGGTCTATCTTGACATCTGTTGTGTCAGGAACTTGCTTGATGCAGACTATTATTTCCATATTAAAAACCTCTGCCTAACAGCTCTGCTGCTATAACTAGCTTTTGTATTTCAGATGTTCCTTCATAAATCTCAGTTATTTTTGCATCCCTATAGAACCTTTCCAAAGGATAATCTTTCATATAGCCATAACCGCCGTGTATTTGTATTGCCTGCCTTGTAACTTCCATTGCTACATCGCTGCCATAGAGCTTTGCCATCGCAGCTTCTTTTACATATTTCCTGCCTTTATCCTTTACGTCAGCAGCCCTAAAGCATAATAATCTTGCTGCGTCTATTTTCATAGCCATATCAGCTAACATGAACTGCAAAGCCTGAAATTTATGCAATTTCCTGTCAAATTGCTCCCTTTCATTGACATATTTTAAGCATTCTTCAAATGCAGCCTGCGCAATGCCAACTCCTTGAACGCCAATTCCTATTCTGCCGGAATTGAAAACGCTCATTGCCTGCTTAAAACCCTCTCCTTCAACTCCTCCAATTAAATTTTCTTTTGGAACTTTCATGTCCTGAAAAACCAGCTCTTGTGTGTTAGAGCCTCTTAATCCAAGCTTATCCTCCTTTTTTCCTAAACTAAATCCTTTTGTTTTCTTTGGCTCAATGATAAAAATTGCCAATCCTTTATGCTTTGCAGCTTTATCGGTTGTTGTAACAACGCAAACCAAATCCGCTTTTCCTCCATTTGTAATAAATATTTTGCTGCCATTGATAATATATTCGTCTCCATCCCTTACAGCTGTTGTCTGGACATTAACTGCATCTGAGCCAGCAGCAGGCTCAGTTAAAGCAAATGCCCCAAGATATTCTCCAGAAGCCAGCTTTGGCAGAAATCTTTGTTTTTGCTCCTCAGTTCCGAAATTAACTATTGGATGACATGTAAGAGAAGCATGTGCTCCCATTGTAACAGCAGTTGCATTGCATGCCCTTGAAATTTCCTCCATAATTATTGTTTGGGAAACATTATCCAGCTCTGCTCCGCCGTATTTCCTTGGAACAGACATGCCCATAACCCCTAATTTAGCTAATTTTTTAATCTGCTCAGCCGGGAATATTTCTTTTTGGTCTGCTTCTGCTGCATAGGGCTTTACCTCCTTATCAGCAAATTCCTTAATCATCTTTTTAATTGCCAGCTGCTTTTTTGTGAAGTCAAAGTTCATTTTATCCCCCAATAGCAAGAGAATTGAATTATGGTTTATAAATTTTACTGAGACGAACGTGATAGGAAATTATTTAAACTGGCAGTATAATTGATATAATTTATGGTAGTAGCAACTGCTGAAAAAACCAAGGAAATAATAGAGCTTTCTGAGCAAGAGATTATTAGGATAAAAGAAGAAATTAAACACCTCTTACCTCTTATACTAAGCCTTTTTGATAGAGGACAAATCCAACCCATTAAATCTAATATAGCCCAAATCTTAAAAACGGATAAAGAAAATCTTAGATTTATAAAAGAAGGAATTATCGTAAGTCCCAATCATAAATTGTTGTTTGATATAAAAAAAGAAGCTATTTATATTTATAAACTTCTAGAGAAAGTAGAAAAGGAAGTTGACGAATGGAAAATTAAAGCAGCGATAAATGACCTGAAAAAAGCAGAAAAGATAGCCGAAATAGAGTTTAAAGAAACGATTAGGGAAGAAAAAATACTTGGAAAAGAACCGCAGGAATTAACAGAATTAATTGCAAAAATTATAGAAAATCGGAATAACCCCCAAGAACAAATATGGTTAATTGACAAGCTTAAAACGTACAAGCCTGAAAAAGTATGTTATAGTTTGTTTGGATTGATAAATAAAGAGGATTCAGGTATCTTTGCCAGTTTCAATAATGAATGTAAGAAAAAAATTATGGAGTTGTTGCTTGAGTTATTTTTAAGATTGGATCTTAACATAAAATTCCTTTCAATTAAAATATTTAGCCATAGAATACCTTTTATAATACTATGGACGGAGAGGAGAAGAGACCCTTTAGTCTCATACTATGTAGATATCTTTGCTAGGATGATAGCGTCTATTAAATGGGCAAAAAATCACGAATTACAACTTATGAATGTGAATGCATTATCTGCTGTATGCGGCGCAGGTAATAATCCTTTTATAGAGCGTGGATTAATAAAACTGATGATGGCAACATGTGATAATAATATCAATAAAGTTATTGCCTCAATCAAAGAACTAGAAAAAAGATATCCTTATAGAACAGATTATAAAAATACATTGTTCTTTATAGATGAGTATAGGTAATTTATATGGCTTATCTTCTTACTAGGGAATAAGACGCTCTACATCCCTAATCCGCCATCAATCCTTATAACCTGGCCAGTTATATATTTTGACTGCTCTGAAGCCAAAAACACAGCCAAATCTGCCACATCCTCTGGCAGGCCCATCTCTTTCATCGGGATTAATTCCATCAGCTGCTCCAGCACCATAACTGGTATTTTTTCTGTCATCTTGCTTTTTATAAAGCCAGGGGCAATTGCATTTACTGTTATCTTGTTTTTTCCCAATTCCTTGGATAAAGACTTTGTAAAGCCAACAATACCTGCCTTTGTTGCAGAGTAATTTGTCTGGCCAAAGTTGCCTCCTAAGCCTGCAATCGAGCTTAATGAAATTATCCTTCCGCCATCAGGCATCAAAGGCAGAACAAGATGGGTCATATTATAGATGGAATTTAAATTAATGTTAATCACATCATACCACTCCTCTTTTGCCATTTTCTTTAAGGTCCTGTCTTTTGTAATGCCGGCATTATTAACTAAAATATCTATTTTTTGAAACTTTTTTTGTATTTCTGTAACCATCTTTTCAACACTTTCGTAATCTGAAACATCTGCTGCAAATGCCTCAGCATTAACGCCTAAAGCCTTAATTTCATCAACTGTTTTCTCTGCCTCTTCCATAGCTGGCGTTATATCATTAATAACAATATTGCAGCCTTCTTTTGCTAAAGCTAAAGCAATTGATTTCCCGATGCCTCTTGAAGAGCCGGTTATCAAAGCATTTTTTCCTTTTAATTTAGTGTCCATACAAATCAACCCCCGTTATCGCATTAAAATAATAAGTAGCTTAAAAATGTTGCGGAAATATGAGCTATTAAGTAAATGAGACCTATTTGTTCTTATAAATTCTCTTGTAAGTTAATATTGTTTCTTTATCTTTCTTCTCAAAATTTAATTCGAATATGTCTCCAGCAGAAATATCCTCATTTTTTACTATTTCTGTAGGTATGGTTAAATCTAAAGAATTAGTACCATGCCTCTTTCTAGCCTTTACTGTTGTTTTCATCCTCTTTTTAGTATTCTTTGGTGTATGCACATTTAAGGTTTTCTGTACACTATGTACACAAAGAGTTATTTAGCTTATAAAAAAATATAAAAATATGGGAAAGAAAGAATTAAGCAAAAGAGATATTTGGCAAGATGTTAGTGGTGGAAAAGCTGGAATTGCAGAGAAGAATTTTTTCCAAGTATTTTCAGAATATTTCAAAGATTCGGATTTTAGGATACGGAAAAGACCAAAAGAGTTTAATAATATCTACTCTAAATTACATCTCAGTAAAAAAGTATTGGCTGAAATTTATACTCCAGATGTTAAGGAATGGAGACATGGATTAATTCCTGATTACGCTATAGATAATACCAAAACCAAAAAAATACTATATGTAGAAGTCAAAAGACAAGATGGATGGGTAGAAGGTAAAACTCGTCAAGCTGGTAGAGGAAATGCGCATGAGGGGTCTTGTAAATTTTTCACGCCTGGATTGCTAAAAATATTGAGAAAACATGGAAAGCTTGGCGATAATGTTTTGCCCTTTTGGGTTGTGTTTCAAGGTGATATTACGCGTGACCCATGTCGTGTAAGAGAAATAACCTGCTGGTATGATAAGTATTCCGCACATTTTTTTATGTGGAGAAACTCAGCAGATGATAAATCACTAATCAATCATTTTAATAGGAAGTTAAAACCTCTTTTAACTTAAGATTCTTATTTTCATTATTCTTTTCAATTACATCTAAACCCCAAGCATCCCAACCATCCATCTTTTTTCTCGCAAATAATTCAATTCTTTCTTGAGAGGGGAACATTTTTTCTATTGCTTTCATCACTTCTAGTGGTTTCTCACTATGTCCATTTCTTGGACTTCTAACTAATTGTTGAATATTCCTTGCACCTCTTGGTGTGGGTATCTTGCCACGCTTAAATACTAAACATAACTCGCAATTTGAAAGAGTATACTGCCCGGGATTATGGTTCATTTTATCCCAAACAAATGCAACTGTTCTATACTCAAATCCCCATGCTTTGCCTAATTCTATTGCTTGGACTAAATGAGGATTTGAAGTCCACATAAATAAAAGACAATCATCATTTGCTATCTCTTGAACTGGAAGTTTCATCAATTCACTCGTCTTTAATGTAGGATACTTAAATGTAGCTGAACTAATAAATATCTTTTTAGATAAATCAATACTTTCAGCATCTTTACTGCTCTTATCAAACTGCAATTTCCCGTTATAATCCCATGGGGGGTCAGCATAAATTATATCAAACTTTTTATTTGGTAATTTAGGATAAAGTTCTGATAAAGTATTTTGCTTTGCTCTTTTTTTAGCCTCTTCTTTATAAATAGAATATCCTGTTTGTTTATTTCTTACATTATTCGGCAAGGATACCCAGCCCCAATTCTGCAATGTCATTTTAATCTTTCTCAATAATCAATTTATCTTTCTTAACCTCAGCTTCTAATTCTTCACCTGTTTTCCAACCCAATTTCTCTACAAGTTTATTAGAAATTACAACCCAGAATTTCTTATACTCTGTTCCTTTATATTCTCTGCTTGTTTGGGATAATAGCTTCATATATTTATTAGATACCTAACTAGTATTTAAGCTTTTTGATACCTAAAGATATATATTCCAAATAAAAATCTTTAGGTGACGCTAACTTGACAGCTCACAAAAATATAATATGATTATCCGCCAACCTTTTTGAGAATGTTGCATACAATAGCATTTCCAATCCCACCTATGTTATGCATCAAAGCATATTTTAAATTACTGACCTGCCTGTCGCCTGCTTCATTTCTTAATTGCTTTGCCAGCTCATAAATCATTCCCAGGCCGGTAGCGGAAACAGGATGGCCTTTTGCTTTTAATCCGCCGGAAACATTTGCAGGAACTTTGCCGTCAATGCCAAAAAAACCATCTCTTACAAGTTTATATGCTTCGCCTTTTTTGCAAAAGCCCAAATCCTCGTAAGAGAGCAATTCAACAATTGTAAACGCATCATGCAGTTCTGCTATATCAATATCCTTTATTGTAATCCCTGCCTGTTTTAGCGCATTTCCTGAGGATATCAATGTTGCCTCCCATGTTAATGGGTCATCCCTTTCAAAAGGGATTATATTGTCAGCGCAATAATCTGAGCCAACTATTTCAATATCTGTTTTATCCTTTGTGATAACACAGGCAGCTGCTCCATCACAGCTAATAGAGCAGTCATGCACTCTTAAGGGAGAGGAGGCAATGGGGCTTTTTTTAATTTGCTCTAGGGTAACCTTCTTTTTATAGAAGAAAGCATTTGGGTTGTTAAAGCCGTTCGAATGATTTTTGAATGAGATTAAAGCCAGATCATCCATTGTTGTATCAGGGAATCTTTGCATATATTCCTGAGCTGTCAAGGCAGCAGAGCACGGCGCATTTATCCCTTCCGGCTGCTCCCATCTTGACTCCATTGCCATCATAAATTCATTGATAATAGCAGCACTGTTGTCTGTGGTTTCCATAAGCTTTTCAACGCCAATAACCAAAACATTATTCCATTCTTTATCATTTTTCATCATCCTGTTTGCAGCCCAGAAAGCAGTTCCGCCGCCAGCACAGGCAGCAGGAACCCTTATTATCGGGATTCTTGTTTTGAATGCAGATGAAAGCACAGAAGCCATATGCCTTTGCTTTTCAGAAGAATAAAACCATTCAAGATTGCTGACAATAACAACATCTATATCACCCATACTTAAATCAGAATCTTCCAAAGCGGAATAAGCAGCATCATAAGCCAATAAATGAGATGGTTTAGAGTGGATTCTATAAGGAATTATACCTACCCCCTTTACGAAATTATTTTGCAAGCTCAACACCTTTCATCAATGCTTTTTCGTTTATGTCAACCAGCTCTTTTTTTCCTTTCAGCACCAAAGGCAATGCCTTTTTAGCATTTTCTAATTTTAAAATATTTGATTTTTTTATCAAGGCGCCAACTGCAACTATATTTGCCACCCTGATATTTCCCAGCTCATTTGCAATGTTTGTTGCGTCAATCCTGACAACATTAACATCTTTACTTTCAATTTCATCAGCTAATGAAGTATTTATAACAAGAAAGCCGTTCTTTTCAACATTATCTTTATATTTGTCCAGTGATGGCTGGTTTAAGGCAATTACTATGTTTGGCTTGTCAACAACAGGGGAGGTTATATCTTCATCAGATATTATTGTTGTGCTATTAGCTGTCCCGCCTCTGACCTCTGCGCCATAGCTTATCATCCCGGCAACTTTTTTATTCTCCAGCAATGCAGCATTGGCTAACAAAGAGCCAGCTAAAACTACTCCCTGGCCGCCAAAACCTGAAATTATTATTTTATATTCGGTCATTTTTACCTTTGCAAACAGTTTGTGCTTCTTCTATTTTTTCTTTTATAGTCTTTAGTAGAGGCTCGTACTTTGCTTCTGCTTGTTGGTAGAATCTTCTTAAAGATTTAATAGCCTCTTGACCTTCCCCTGAACTTAGAAAATTGTAAATACCATGTGGTAAATTTATTTCCCTTTTGTTTGGTAATATGACTCTTTTCTGTTCTTCTTTTGTTTCACTATAATTTTTGTGTTCTATGATTGTTTTAGTATCAATTAAACTTTCTGCTTCTAGGACTAATAATAAGGCTTTCTCCACTACATTTAGGCTACCATTTGCTTTTAATTGTAAATACATAATTAAGTCAGTCAGACTAATTTCTTCTTCATGGGGCACATGTACTTCCCCATATTCTGCTAAAGACAAGTCTGTTTTTGTAACTTTAAATTGCCTATGCATGTTTTTTACAAAATCATTATATCCGTCTTCATTAACAATATAGCCCTCACCCACACACTTAAAACCTTTTCCTAATTTTTGTTTCTCATAAAACTTAATATCGTAATGAGCGGGTCCAGATTCAATTTCAACATATAAACTATTACCTTCAAAATAAAAACTAACAGAACTGTTAGTACCGCAAAATAGAGTAGCATCAAAGCCTATTTTTTGGATAAGATTTTTTCTTAGATCCTTTGGGTTCCCACGAGCCTTCCAAACGGACAGGTGACCTTCAAGACCCTTAGCTAAATCGCCCCAAATAAGTTGTTTTGAAAACCATCTGCCTCCCTGACTAATGATTATATTGGGGTTATGCCAATTAACAAATCTTGTTCCTATGTATAGTTCTCTATCAAAACTAAGATCCATTTTATTGCTAAGAATGTCATTATCTACTTTAGCATATTCTTCTATTAGGTGAATACACTGCTCTAACCCATCAATAATAATAAGTTCTTGTGCTTTATCTGACATTTTAGTTACCTTTATCCTTCAAAACACCCAACGGAAATATCTTCATCATTTCCTTTTCAATGTACTCATTCGATTTTATGGGGGTTACGCCCCAGTTAGTAGGGCATTGTGATAAAACCTCAACAATTGAAAATCCCTTTTTATCAATCTGGTTTTGAAATGCTTTCTTAATTGCTTTTTTTGTTTTTATAACATTCGCAGCATTATTAACAGCGCATCTTTCAATATAGCAAGCTCCATCTAAAGTTGCCAGCATTTCTGAAACCCTTAAAGGATAGCCTGCTTCTTTTGTTTCCCTGCCGTAAGGCGTGGTTGTTGTTTTTTGGCCCAGCATTGTTGTCGGAGCCATCTGGCCGCCAGTCATCCCGTAAACAGCGTTATTGACAAAAATAAAGGTTAGATTTTCTCCCCTGTTAACAGCATGAACTATTTCAGCAGTGCCAATAGCAGCCATGTCGCCATCTTAACAGCATGAACTATTTCAGCAGTGCCAATAGCAGCCATGTCGCCATCTCCTGAGTAGCCAAAAACAACTAAGTCAGGATGTACTCTCTTAATTCCGGTTGCAACAGCAGGTATCCTGCCATGAGCGCATTCAATTATGTCGCAGTTAAAATAATCATAAAGCAAAACCGCGCAGCCAACAGGAGCAGTGCCAACTGTTTTTTCCCTTATCTTTAATTCATCTATAACTTCAGCAACTAGTCTATGAATTATTCCATGGCCGCAGCCCGGGCAGTAATGAGTTGCAGCATCTTTCAGTGTTTCTGGTTTTGATAGGGTTTTATTCATAATTTTAGCTCCTTTATCTTGTCTAGTATCATATCACTGGAAGGCATCCATCCACCTGCATTTCCAAAAAACTCAACTGGCTTTTTGCCATTAACCGCTAATCTTACATCATCTACCATCTGGCCCATTGACATCTCAACTACTAAAAACCTTTTTGCTTTGTCTGCCAAATCAGAAATTATCTTTTCAGGAAATGGCCAAAGTGTTATAGGCCTTAGCAATCCAACTTTAATTCCTTCTTTTCTTGCTTTTAAAACAGCGCCTTTGCAGACCCTTGCTGCTATTCCGTAAGCAACTATAATCAGCTCAGCATCTTTTGTTTCAGCCTCTTCATACAGGCAAAACTCTTTTTTTATCCTGCCATATTTTTCCTGCAAATGAATGTTATGCTTAATGAGCAATTCAGGCGGAATCAGATATAATGTTTTTACCACATGTGGCTTTCTTCCTTTGCAGCCAGTCAAAGCCCAGTCTTTAGCTGGCAAATTAGCTGGTTTTTTATATTCCTTAAGTTCCAATGGCTCTATCATCTGGCCTAAATAACCATCCCCCAAAATCATCACGGGGTTTCTGTAGATATCAGCCAAATCAAATGCATTCATTGTTAAATCATAAGCTTCCTGTACAGAACTTGGAGCTAAAACTATAAGCCTGTAATCACCATGGCCTCCGCCGCGAGTAGATTGAAAATAATCTGATTGCGCACCAGAAATATTGCCCAAGCCAGGGCCGCCTCTAACCATATTCACAATAACGCATGGCAGTTCAGCAGCAGCAATATAAGAAATGCCTTCCTGCTTCAAGCTGATGCCTGGGGAAGATGAGGAAGTCATTGCCCTTGCGCCAGCAGCAGAAGCCCCAAAAACCATATTTATAGCAGCAAGCTCAGATTCGCTTTGGATAAAAACCCTGCCAAGATCATACATTCTTTTTGACATATATTCCGGGATTTCATTTTGCGGTGTTATAGGGTAGCCTGCATAAAACTCACAATTAGCTTGAACAGCTGCTTCCGCTATTGCTTGGTTTCCTTTCATCAAAACTTTATCAGCCATTTTATTTATAGACCTCAATTGCCAAATCAGGGCACATCTGGAAGCACAATCCGCAGCCAGTGCATTTATCTGAATCCATCAAAACGTAATTAAAGCCTTTCTTGTTCAATTTGTTTGAAATCTTAATCAGTTTTAAGGGGCAGGCATCTACACAAAAATTGCAGCCTTTGCATTTTTCAACATTGATTTTTATTGTTGGCATTTTAATTAAAATTTATTATTAAAACTTGATTAGCCTCGAGCCTAAAGCGGGCTTTAATTCTCTTTGGCAAGCGCCCAATTCCTCGCCAACTATTGTAATCTCCCTAATGTCTGCAGTTCCAACACCTAATTTTTCAGCAACATCAAGGTATGGAACCTGCCTTAGCAAAGCAATTTCCTTAAACACGCTATCTAAAGCAACTGGGTCTTTGGAAGCCAAAATCATATTCAGGAAAGCCGGCTCGCCATACTGTGCAGGGCCATTGCCTTGCATTCCAATTGTGCCATCACCAATTGTTATATATTTTAAAGATTTATTTAATAAAGCAATTGCCTGGGCTATTTCTTCTGGCTTTTTGGATGACATTTCTTTATATGTTTTTTCAGAAACAACCTTTGTCATGTTCTCCAAAGCGCCGGCTATGCCAAGCAGTAAATGTGTTTTAAGAACAGGCACATTAATTATTAAGCCTTTATCTAAAACCTCCTTAGCAATTTCAAATTCAAAATTGCCTGCTTTTTTTGTTTCATACCTGCTTTTAGCCAAATCAACAAATTTAACCTTATATTTTTCACAAACATTATCAATTTCGCTTCTTGGCAATGCCTCTTCCATTGGGTCAAACTGGCACCTTTCAGCCACAATAATATTCTCTGCTTTGGCTCCTTTTTCAATTAAAATTTTTAAGATAGCATCTATAACTTTGGGGTTTGTGTTAAAAGCCATATAAGGATAAGCCTTGGCAATTATTTCTGGTTTGACCATTATTTTGGCATTTTTGTCAAATTCAAACTCAATCAATTCCAGGGCTTCTTTTACAGCCTCATAAATATCATACTTTATTTTTACAATCGAAACTGCGCTCTCGTCATCACTAGGCTGCCATTTATACTCATCACCAATCTTCCATTCCCTCATGCTTTTCTTAGGCATCCTGCTGCCATTCTCATCTTCCAGTATCAAAACATAATACGGCACAATTGGATGATAGGGAGAAGGGACATTTACTTTAGAAACACCAATCACTTTCGTTTTTACTCCTATCTCTTTTTCAACATTTTCTTTGCAATAAATACACTTATCAATAGGATAAAGCCATTTCTTATTGCATTTCCTGCAAACCCATCTTAAGACTTTTACCATTTAACCACCCATCTTCTTAAAAATATTTACAATTACAGACCCGCCAGGGCCGCCAATGTTCTGCGTTAAGCCATATTTATGCTTGCTAACCTGCCGGTCACCGCACTCTCCCCTTAATTGCCTAACTATTTCATAAATCTGCGCCATGCCTGTTGCTGAGATAGGATGGCCGCGAGCCTTTAAGCCGCCGCTTGGGTTTACTGGCAGTTTGCCGTTTATTTTGGTAGTTCCGTTCCTTATTAACTTTGTGCCTTCTCCTTTTTTGCAAAACCCCATATCCTCGTAAGAAAGCAACTCAAGAATTGTAAAAGCATCATGAACTTCCATAACATCAATATCTTCAGCGCTTATGCCTGCTTTTTTATAAGCCTCTTTAGCAGCTATCCCGCAGGCTGTAAGTGTTGTCATATCTTCTCTTTCAAAAGGCCCAAGATGGTCAACATGCAAAGAACTCCCAGCTACTTCAACATCGCTTTTTTCCCTGCTTAAAACAGCAGCAGCCGCCCCATTAACATTTAAAGTGCAATCATATAATCTAAATGGGCTTGCTATAACCGGGCTTTTTTTTATCTGCTCCAATGTTATTTTTTTCCTGTAAAAAGGGGTTTTTTCATTTAAAAAAGCATTTTCATGATTTTTAAAAGCAACTAAGTCCAGGTCATCGGTTGTAGTTCCATACTTCAGCATATGCTGCTGCGCAACTAATGCAACTGAGCATGGAAAAATCATCCCCTCATTCTGTTCCCAAACTTTGTCAGTAGCATTCATTATCTCATTTGTTATTACAGGGGATGTATTAACAGCTATCTTATCAACGCCTAAGACCAAGACATTGTCATAACCAAGCTTATTAGCAGCCCAAAAAGCAGCTCCTCCACCGCCGCAGACAGCAGGTATTTGTATCATTGGTATTCTTCTTTTGAATAAAGAGCTAACCAAAGAAGGGTAATGCCTTTGCCTTTCATCACTAACTAATGTGTCTACTGTAGATATGACAGCAGCGTCTATATCATTTACTGATAAATTTGAGCCTTCTAAAGCCTCTAAGCTAGCTTCATAGGCCATATCCCACGTAGCCCTATTTTCAAATCCAAATTTAGTCATACCTACGCCTTTTACATACATGTTAATCACTTATTTATAAACAGGAGAATATTTAGAACGGAACTCTTTTCTGTCAACAACTGCTAACATCAACATACATTCAGCGACAACCTTCCCATCAACTATAGCTTTGCCCTGCAGCATAGCTCCTCTTTCATCCTGGCCCATTAAAACAACTTCATATTTTATCTGGTCACCGGGAAAACTAGGCGCAGAGAATTTTGCCTCTTTTATCTTGTAAGCCAATACTTCTTTCTCGTGATGGTTTTCCAAGTTATACCTTACCAATAAAGTTGCTGCCTGCCCTAAGCCCTCTATAATCAGTGCGCCAGGCATAATTGGAAAGCCAGCAAAGTGGCCTTTGAAAAACCCCTCAGTAGAAGAGGTATTTTTAATAGCCACAACCTTATTCTTGTCTAAACCTATAATCTTGTCTACCATCAAAAAAGGGTAATCATAAGGTATTATTTGCTTGATAGCATTGCTGTCCAAGCAGCCGTTTTCATCCTTTAAATCATCTATTCTCTTCATTTTTACGCCCCCCATTAATTGTAAAATCAGTCCCCTATTTACACCTTGAGAAAGGATAAATTCTTTAAAAAACCTTCGATTTTTGTCTTAAGAATAGCAATTTAAAACCTTATAACTTGCACCATAATCTTTAAATATGCTGTTGTATTACTCTATATGCATGGTGGATAGGGAGGGTAATACAAGGAAAATAGAAAAGATATTGAATCAGCTATTGATGCCTCTTGCTGTTAGTTATGGTTATGTTAAAAAAATAGCAAGAAAAACTAAGGAAAAAATACCTTTTGTTTATGGAGAGGTCGAATCTTTGATTAAATCACAGCTGGTTAATTTAGAAAAAGACAGGGAATTATTGCATGAACCAGACATAGAAAAACTCAGTGGCGTAATAACTGCTAATATAATAAATAAGCTCCCCAATTTAGATGAAAAACAATTGAACGATATAATTGCTGCTAACTCCTCTCGATCATTCTTAGATATGCTGACAAGGGGGCTAAGCACAACAGCAGAAAAAGATAAGGATTACACTGTTTTGAAGGAAGGAAAGTTATTCAAGAAAGTTTTGGTTGCTAACAGGGGGGAAATTGCCCTTAGGATTATAAGGGCTTGTAGGGAACTGGGTATTAAAACTGTTGTTATATACTCTAAACCCGATAAAGATTCATTAGCTGTTAGATTTGCAGATAAAGCGTTTTGTATAGGCCCTGCTGAAAGTAACAAGAGCTATCTTGATATCAATAAAATAATAAAAATAGCAAAAAAAGCTAGGGTTGATGCTATACACCCAGGATATGGCTTTTTAGCTGAGAATTCAGAATTTGCAAGATTATGCCAAAAGAAAAAAATCAAATTTATAGGGCCTTCTGCCAAAACAATACGCGTAATGGGGGATAAATCCAAAGCTAGGGAAACAATGATTAATGTAAATGTTCCTGTTATTAGCGGGACTAAGAACTTAAGAAATGAGGAACACGCATTGGAAGTTGCTGAAAAAATAGGCTATCCTATCATAATTAAGGCATCTGCTGGTGGCGGCGGAAAAGGCATGAGAATTGTTAAAAAGAGGAGAGAGCTGGTAAGGGCATTTAAAGCTGCTCAAGCCGAGGCCGAAGCCGTCTTTGGAGATAAAACCCTCTATATAGAAAAATATTTAGAAGACCCAAGGCACATAGAATTTCAAATACTGTCTGATAGGTATGGTAACATCATCCATTTAGGGGAAAGAGAATGCAGTATACAAAGAAGACATCAAAAATTAATTGAAGAAGCCCCCTCCCCCACAATCAATAATAAGCTTAGGGAGAAAATGGGTGAAACGGCTATAAGGGCTGTAGCTACTGTTGGGTATGAGGGTGCTGGCACAGTTGAATTTTTATTAGATAAAAACAAAAATTTCTTTTTTATGGAAATGAACACAAGGATACAAGTGGAGCACGGAATCACAGAAATGATAACTAATGTTGATTTGGTTAAGGAACAGATAAAAATAGCCTCTGGGGCTAAACTTGCATACAAACAAGAGGATATAAAATTCAATGGCTGCGCTATTGAATGCAGAATAAATGCTGAAGACCCCCTTAATAATTTTGAACCTTCCCCCGGAACCATAACCAATTATTTGCCCCCGGGTGGGGCAGGTATAAGGGTTTGTTCATCCTGTCATACAGGCCATATAATCTCCCATTATTATGATCCTCTAATTGCTAAGTTAATGTGCTCTGGTAGAACAAGACACGAAGCAATTGTAAGGACTAGGAGGGCTCTAGATGAGTTTATCATTGGGGGAGTTGAAACAACAATACCTTTTCATAAAGCAGTTCTTAACAACAAAAAATTTGTAAAGGGGGACATAAACACCTCTTTTATTGAAAAGAATATGATAATAGAATCTATTAAAAAAGAGAGAAAACCAAAGAAAAAAGAGCTTTCACAAAAGGAAAAGGTGTTAATTGTAACCACGGCTGTTTCTCAATATTTAGACAAAAAACAAAATAGCTATGTAAGCAGTAATAAACCTAGTGCTTGGGCAATGGTAGGAAGGCAGGAGTCAATGGAAAATTCTGAGAGTTTGTAAAATGTTTAAAATATATCACTTTAAAAAATTATCCTCGACCAATTATGAAGCCAGAAAATTTAGCGCTGGTTCTATTATCATAGCAGATACACAAACCAAAGGCAAAGGCAGATTAAAAAGAAAGTGGTCTTCATCTAAAGGGGGGGTCTATATGAGTATAGTCCTCAAGCCAAAAATAAAAAATTTGAATAAACTGACAATAATAGCTGTTAAGGCAGTTCAAAGAACGCTAAAGAAATTGGATATAGCGACAAAAATAAAATTTCCTAATGATCTGCAGTATAAAGGCAAAAAAATATGTGGAATTTTGACAGAAAACATCTTTAAAAATGATAAAATAGAAAAGATGATCATAGGTATAGGGATAAACACAAATAACCCGTTACCTAAATCTTTAGAAAGCAAAGCAATAACCTTAAAGAAGATTATGAAAAAAGGAGTTAACAATAAAAAAATAATCAATAAATTATTAAAAGAATTTAATCTATTGTACTAAAAATCTATTCGAGCTTAACCAACACACCCTTTGCTTCTGCTACTATCTCCCCATCAGCATTTTTTGCAACAGATTTTGCTAAAACCTTTCTTTCTTTTTCTTCTATAATCTCTCCTTCCAAAAATAACTTTTCATTGATATAAGCTGGTTTTTTTAAATCAACCTCAATTCTAGCTGTTACTGTGTTTAAACCAAGCTCATAACCCAGTCTTGTCATTGCTTCATCTAAAACGGTTGCTAATATGCCTCCATGCACAACATCTTTGTATCCTTGATGTTCTTTTTTTGGTGTAAAAACAGTTTTAGTCTTTCTGCCTTTAGTTTCAAATTCCAGCTTTAAACCTATTTTGTTCTTCTTTCCGCAAACAAAGCAATAGTTATCATTATACAGCTTCATAAAAACAGGATGTGATGTTCAATATTTATATCTTTGGTTTAAAACAAAAAGTTTAAATACCTATAACCCAACAAAAAAGCTGGTGAGACCATGGCAATATTAAAAAATGTACCCTTATTAAGAAGGATAATAGAAGTATCTTACACTATGGTTATTATTATTATATTAAGTGTTATAGTTGGTTTGGTATTGGCGTTTCCTGTAATGTGGCTTTGGAACTTTGTTTTTAAAGGTGTTCCTAATATTCATTTAAATGTTTTTCAAGCATGGGCGCTAAATATATTAGCTGGAATACTTTTTGGTAAGACTTCAGAAGGCTCTAAGAAATAGTTTTATCTCCTTTTTTATTCTATAATTACTAAAATATCCCCCTTGTTAACACTATCATTTTTTTTTACTTTAACCTCATTAACTTTACCCTCTTTTGGTGCTACTATCTCACTTTCCATTTTCATTGCCATTAGACTAACTAATTTATCTCCTTCTTTTACTTTATCCCCTTTTTTAACATCAACAGAAAATATAGTTCCGGGCAATGGGGCAACAATTATGTCTTTGTTTTCTTTAACTCCTCTTCTTTTTATTTCTTCTGTTACTTCTGATTGGACATTTGATTTGGTTTCAACCTCATAAACATCTCCGCCACAATGTACTCTTATTTTTCCATCTTCGGTCTCTTCTACCTTTACATTGTACTCCTTACCATCAACTTTAATTATCAAATCTTCCATTATAACACCTTAGCTATAAAGGTATTGTCCCGTGTTTTTTAGAAGGCCTTCTTTCCCTTTTGTTGGTTAATATATCCAAACATTTTATTAATGTTTTTCTTGTTTCTTTTGGTTCTATTATAACATCAACCTTTCCTCTTTTTGCAGCCTCATAAGGATTAAGGAATTTTTCGGAGAATTCTTTTATTCTTTCTTTCTTTATTTTTTCACCGTTTTTGCCGTTTATCTCATTTCTAAAAATTATGTTTACTGCCTGCTCTGCGCCCATAACTGCTATTTCAGATATAGGCCAAGCAATCACTTTGTCAAAACCCATATCTTTGGAAACTAAGGCTATATAAGCGCCACCATATGCCTTCCTCATGACCAAAGAAATTTTTGGAACTGTCGCTTCTGAATAAGCATATAATATTTTTGCGCCATGTCTTATTATTCCGCCATGTTCTTGCTCTGTGCCAGGTAAATAACCAGTCACATCAACAAGATTAATCAATGGTATGTTAAAGCAATCACAAAATCTTACAAATCTGGCTATTTTGTCTGAAGAGTTTATATCCAAGCAACCTGCCAATATCTTTGGTTGGTTTGCGACTATGCCTATTGTATTGTTATTTAATCTCGCAAACCCAACTACTGCATTTTGTGCATAATATTCATGAACCTCAAAAAAAGAATTTTTATCAAAAACCTCGTTAATCACTTCTTTTACATCGTATGCTTTTTTTGGATCATCTGGGACAATATCAGCCAAATTATTGTTCACCCTGTCTGGGTTGTCCCCCGTGTTTATTGATGGGGGGTTTTCTAAATTATTTTGGGGTATATAACTTATTAATTTTTTGATAGTGTTTATGCATTCTTTTTCAGAGTTTGTAAAGAAATGAGCAACCCCGCTTTTTTGGTTGTGTATTGAAGCACCACCCAATCCCTCAAAATCTATAGTTTCTCCTGTTACTGTTTTTATTACGTCTGGTCCTGTGATAAACATGTTTGAGATTTTATCAACCATAAAGACAAAATCAGTTAAGGCTGGAGAATAAACAGCTATGCCTGCACAAGGGCCCATGATTACAGACAGCTGTGGTATAACTCCTGAAGCCATGGTATTATTAAGGAAGATTTCACCGCCGCCTCCTAATCCACCAATCCCTTCTTGAATCCTTGCTCCACCAGAATCCAGCAGGCCTATAACCGGACATCCTGTTTTTAGGGCTGAAGATATAATATTAGCTATTTTTCTTGTATGCACCTCGCCCATTGAGCCGCCCATAACTGAGAAATCCTGAGCATAAACATAAACCGGCCTTTTGCTTATTGTTCCATAACCAGTTATAACGCCATCACCAGCTACTTTCTTATTTTGTAAATCAAAATTATTATCAGTTAATTCGGCAAAAGCATTTGTCTCTATAAAACTATCTTTATCCAAAAGCAAGTTTAATCTTTCTCTTGCTGTTAATTTGCCCTTTTTATGCTGCTTTTTTATTAACTCTCTATCTATTAAATTATCCCTTTTATCTTTAAATCCCTTTATTTCCTTCTTGAAAGACATCCCACACCCCTCAAGGTAAAATTAAGCGACTATATAAAAACTTTTCTATTTAGAATAATCTAAACCCTTTGCCTTCTTTTGTCCCTATAATCCCTCCTTCTACAATCTTAAAAAGGATCTCTTTTTCCTCTGCTAAACTCCTATGTTTCCTTAGTATTAACCTTCTGTTGTTGTTAGGTGTTATTTGCAGTTCTATAAGGCATTTAGAGCTATACTTCAACAAATCCCCCCCAACTATATTTACTTTTTCCTTATCATCAAAATTGGCATAAACCTGGTTAGTTATTAAAACTGGAATATTTTTTTTCCTGGATATTTCCGATAAGTAAGCTATTTGTTTGCCCAATTCCCTATTAACCTCATAAATATCCTCATTTTTACCCAACTCAAGCCTGTATAGCATAGCTATAGTGTCTATTATTATCAAACCTATTTTATCATCCACCATGTCTTTTAATTTTTCAAATACCTTTTTCTGGCCTTCAAATGTTGTGGGCCTTAAGAAAATTATTTTATCTAATATCTTTTTGTAATCTAAAGCTATTTGCCTTAACCTCTCTACGGAAAAATTCCCTTCTGTATCAATATAAATTATTTTTTTGTCTTTCCTAGCTATGCTTATGGCACAAAGCAAGCATAATATGGTCTTTCCAGATCCTGCTGGCCCGTATATGGTTGTTATTATATCTGTTTCATAGCCCCCATCAAGCATTTTATCCAATATCTTGGAGCCAGTAGCTATCCTTGCCATAAATACCAGCAATCTGTATGTTTTTATAAAGTTTTGTATCCTAAAATAGACACTATCTAATAAAAAGAACAAAATTTTTAAATAGACTTAACTTCTATAAAAATTATAAAATGAATATCACATTAACTATATTATTGTGGGCTACATATATCCTTTCTTTGTATTTTACAATCTTTTGGTTTATTGTTTTTATCGAACAAAAAGGGTTCTTTAAAAAAGAAAAAAGGAAAAAAATAAAATTGGCTAAATCGCCTTTTGTTTCCATACTGATACCTGCATATAATGAAGAAGAGGTTATCCAATCAACTATAAAATCTGTGCTAAATCTTAATTACCCTAAAAATAGATTGGAGGTTATTGTTATTAATGATGGCAGTACAGACAAGACACAACATAAAGTGCAAGCTCTGATCAAAGAGGATAGGGGTAAAAAAATAATACTCCTCAACCAAAAAAACCAAGGGAAAGCAAAATCTCTTAATAATGCTTTGAAAATTGCTAAGGGAGAATTTTTTGCATGTTTGGATGCAGATTCTTATGTGGAAAAGGACACTTTAACAAAAATGTTGGTGCTGTATGAAAAAGAAAATGATCCCGACTTAACTATAGTTACCCCTGCTATGAAAGTCAAAAAACCAAAAAACCTCATCCAAAAATTGCAGAGAGTGGAATATATTCTTACCTTATTTGTATCAAGATTAATGAGTCGTTTGGATTGCATATATGTTGCTCCAGGCCCGTTTTCTTTGTATAGGAAAAAAACAATAATTGATATGGGTGGTTTTGAGGTTGGTAATTTAACAGAGGACCAAGAAATTGCCTATAGGGCTCAAAAACACCAATATAAGATAAAACAATGCTACAATGCTTACGTTTATACTATAGCGCCAAAAACAGCAAAGGAATTATATAAGCAAAGGGATAGGTGGTTTAAAGGCGGTTTGATTAATGCTTTAAAATACAGAAAATTGCTTTGGAATAGGGATTATGGTGATTTTGGTATGATGCAGATGACAATCAATCTATTAATGTTTTTTCTTAGTATGTCCGCTATAACCCTTTTTTCATACTATATAATCATACCATTATTTAAAAATTTGAAAAATTTATATCTTGTAAGATTTGATATAATTCCTTATATAAAAGACATGAGTTTTAATTTTAATATACTAAACTTTGATTTTGGAAAATTGGTAATATTGTTTTTATTGTTTATTATAACTTTTATATTATTCTATCTTTCCCATAAAAATGCCCGAGAGAAAATAAGAAGGCACGGTACTTTATACCTTATACCCTACTTTTTGGTTTATTATATTGCCATGTCAATGATAGTTGTGGTGACTATCTTTGAATTAATGATAGGTAAAAGACAAAAATGGTAATTGAAAGGAAGATAAGCAAGAATAAGTACCTGTTGGCAGCTATTTTGACATTGCTTATATTCTTCCTTGGTTTATTTCTGGGAATAATCTTAGACAGCATAAGGCTAAACTGGTCTGAAAAAATAATCAAACAACAGGAAATAGATTATCAAAGTCTGCAGTTTCAATACCTTTATTTGACCGAGCTGGAAAATGAAAATGCAAGCTGTACAGTTTTACACACAACACTAGATAAAATTGTCAAAGATTTAAGCGAATCATTGGACGAATTTTTAAAATTTAAAGAGGAAGCTAAAATAAACAAAAAAGAATTTGAGATTGTTGGGAGGAGATACTTAATAGATAATTTGAGATATTGGCTTTTCGCTAAGAAAAGTAAAAAAGCATGCGATATAGATCTAGTAAACATACTTTATTTTTTTTCAGATGAAAAATGTGGTATATGCCCAGACCAGGGAGTAATACTAACATATTTTAAGAAAAGATTTGGGGAAAAATTATTAGTTTTCCCCATAGATGTTGATCTTGAGGAAAGTGAACCAATGATATCAATTTTGAGAAGCCAATATAACATTACCAGATACCCAACTTTGATTGTAGAAGGTAACAAATTTGAAGGTATAGTTCCACGAGACAGATTAGAAAATATAATCTGTGGTTCTTTTAAGGATAATGAATCATGCGCTTAAAATGAATTTTAAAAAAATATGCAAAAAACATAAGGAAATATTGATATTAACCTTAATCTTTTTGTTGATAAGGCTTTTTTTCTTGATAAAATTCCATGGTATAATATGGGATGAAGCTGTTTATATAGGAATGGGTAAATTCATATACTCCCTAGGTGAAATAGGTTTGTGGGAACCAGCCAGACCAATATTGCTTCCTTTATTGGTTGGATTGATTTGGAAAATCGGCTTGAATGTTGTCTTTTTTTCTGAAATATTGATATATTTTTTTACAATCGGAAACATTTTCCTCACATATCTTATTGGGACTAAACTATTTAATAAAAAGACAGGTTTAATTGCCTCATTTTTTTTAGTAATCACACCCACTTTTTTTCTTTATTCCTCTTACATATTAACTGAGATAGTCTCTTCATTTTTTGTCTTAACCGCTTTGTATTTTTTTATCAATAAAAAGCTTATACCAGCCGGTGTTTTTTCAGCTCTGGCATTCTTGTCTAGATTCCCCCAAGGTTTAATATTGGCCGTTTTATTGGTGACAATCATTACTGATTATATACTAAACAACAAAAAGACCCAAACTTTCATTAAAGATCTTTTAAAAGTAGCTTTAACCTTTGTTATTGCAACTTTTCCTTATCTTATATTCAATTATTTTATGTATAAAAAGGACACCTGTTGTTTGCATCATGCTCTGTTCAGGCCATTAATATTGGCCGTTTGGCATCAGGGAAATCCAGCAGAGTGGGTTATAAACGGAACTTTATCTTCCTACCTATTTAATTTATTCTATTACCCCCTTTTGGTTTTTAAAGAAAATCCTTTCTTAATTTTGATTATTCCTGCTGTTATACTCTTCTTTAAAAATAGATATTACAAAAAAATTGATTTGAATGTTTTTTTAGTGGCAATAATCGTTTATTTAGGCTATTACACATACATACTTAACAAACAAATGAGGTTTTCTCTTGTATTTGTTCCATTTATGGCTTTATTGAGTTCATACGGATTTATAGAACTTGTCAAATTAGCAAAGAAAAAAAGATTATTCAAAGTTATTTTTTCGGTAGCTGTAATGATAATATTCTTGTTTGTTGTTGTTCAAGATTCAACCTATTACGGCTGGAGAAGCAAAAATCCTCCTAAAATTGTTCCAGAATTTTATAAATATTTTATTGATAAAAACATAAAAGGACACATATTGACAGCTGACCCAGTTCCAGTTGTGTATGTTGACGCAAAATTTTTACCATTTTACTTCTCAATTAAAGATGCAGAAAAAATTTATGATGAGAATAAAGAAAATTCTTTTTATGTAGTATACACCTCTAAAACTTTTTTCTGCCAGGAGCTGGATATAGGGTGTTCCAGTGAAATAAATGAATTTTCTAGGAAAATAAAAGAAGAAAATAAACTAATTTTTTCAAAAAAATACGGTGATAGGGAATACTACATCTACCAAAATAAATGATTATTTGTTTTTTATGTTGATTATATCGCCTATAGTGAAATATCCTTCTTTTTCTTTTGAAGCCTTTTCATGTACAACTTCTTTTTGCTCAATTAATCTCACTTTTAGAAATCTCTCTATTTTTCTTGTTAATTCTACGCTGGGCTCAAAATGGCCGGTTTCTATTTTGTGAATCAAAGCCTGCTTCTCATTTATCTTTTTGGCAAAATCCTCCTGTTTTAAGCCCAATTCTTCTCTTCTTTTTCTTATTTTTTCAGCATAATCCTCTACTATCACAAAAACAATCTCATTTTCGGGGCCATATGTTTTGTCTTCTTTCACCTTTTTTGGTTTTATCTCCTTTATTCTTACCTCAGAAATAACCTTGCCAAATTTAGAACAATTCTCACATACATTTAGCTCTGAACCTTCTATGTTGGTTTTAAACAAACCTTCAGTTTCAGTTCCGCACATATCGCAGATCATTTCCCAATCACATTTACAATAACTTTTCTATTGCTTCTTGGCCCATCCCATTCTGTGAAAAAAATATCCTGCCACACGCCTAGTTGTAGCTTCCCATTATTTATAGGTATTGTTTTGCTTACCCCAATTATTGTTGATTTAATATGAGCGGCAGCATTATTGTCAACTTCATCATGCAAATAGCCATCATGCTCTGGAACAATCTTATTTGTTGCCTTTATTATGTCTGCCTGTATATTTAGGTCAGCATTCTCATTTATTGTTAGAGCGGCAGTTGCATGAGGCACATAGACAAAGCAGATGCCTTCCTTGACTTTTGAGTTTTTGACTATTTCTTCAACTTTAGAGGTTATGTCTATTAGCTCGTGTTTTTTGGAAGAGGAGAGAGTTATTGTCTGCATATTTTCTGGTATGTTGCATTATTATAAAAATATTTCTAATATAACTTCAAATCAATTGGAAATTAAAGAAAAGTATTTAAAAAGGCTTCTATAACTTTAATAATATGACCAAGGAAAAGTTTGTTTTGGTAAGCTTAAACGAGGATAAAGCCAAGCAATTAGCCCAGGTTATAGCTAATGAAAGCTGCAGGAAAATACTTGACTATCTGGCTGAAAAGGAGGCAACTGAAACCGAGTTAGCTGAAAAGTTACAGATTCCAATTTCTACAGTGCATTATAATTTAAAGCATTTAATGGATGGCGGCTTAGTTACAGTGGATGAATTCCATTACAGCGAGAAAGGGAAGGAAGTCAACCATTACAAGCTGGCTAATAAATATATTATAATTGCTCCAAAAACAACATACGGCATAAAAGAAAAGTTAAAATCAATTCTGCCAGTTGCTTTACTGGCAGCAGTTGGAGCAGGTTTTATACAGTTATTTTCTAAGTATATTGCGAAGCCAGGAATGATTAGGACATTTACAGCAGCAAAAGAAGCAGCACTGCCTGAAGCAGAAAAGATGGTAACTGGTGTTGCTGGAGTTTCAGAAGAAGCAGCTCCTATGGTTGCAAAGGCAGCAGATGTTATTCAGAATGTAACTACAACAACCACAACCACTACTATACCGCCATCTCCTTTAGCAAACATTGCTCTCTGGTTCCTGATAGGCGCTGTTTTTGCGATAGTTTTATATTTGATAATAACTAAGATTAGAGAAAGATGAACAAAAAAATTTTAACAATTGTAATAATACTTCTAATGGCCGCTATTGTAGCTGCAGCAGCGGTATTGTTTCTTTTTCCATATCAACCAGACCAACCGCCAAAAGCAGATGATGTTGGTTCAACACAACAAGGAATTCAAGAAGTAGCCAATGCCAATAATCAATTTGCCTTTGAACTCTATTCGGAATTGAATAAAGCCCAAGAGGGTAATTTATTCTATTCGCCTTATAGTATTTCTGCTGCTTTAGCAATGACTTATGAAGGTGCAAAAGGACAAACAGCAGATGAAATGAAATCTGTTTTTCATTTTCCAGAAAGTAGCACATTAAGACCAAATTTTGCTGCAATTTATAATGATATCAATAGAGGAAATAATGCATATGAGTTAAGAACAGGAAACGCTTTATGGGCACAATATGATTATCAATTCCTTGAAGATTATATAAGTAGAGTAGAAAAATACTATAGTGGCAAGATAGCTAATCTTGATTTTAAGCAAGAAACCGAAAAATCAAGACAGACAATTAATAGTTTCATAGAAGAACAAACTAACAACAAAATCAAAGATTTAATTCCAGCAGGAGTTCTAAATTCAATGACTAGATTAGTTCTTACAAATGCAATTTATTTTAAAGGAACTTGGGAATGGGAATTTGATAAATCTGATACTCGTGAACAGGATTTTAAAATAACTCCTACCAATATTGTAAAAACCCCTATGATGCACATGGATCCTGATAAAGCAAGATTTAATTATGCTTATACAGAAAACTTACAAATCTTAGAGTTGCCATACAAAGGCGATAAAATTTCAATGTTAATATTATTACCAACCAAAACTCTTGATGCCATAGAGCCTTCTTTAACAGTAGAAAAACTTTCTGAATATAAGAGCCAAATGCAAGAAACAAAATTGGATTCAATTTCACTTCCAAAATTTGAGTTTGATACCAAATACTTTATGAAAGATACCCTAAGTGCTTTAGGAATGCCAACCGCTTTTACATTTGATGCCGATTTTTCAGGTATGAATGGAATTAGGGAGTTATTTATATCTGCAGTTATTCATCAAGCATATGTCAAAGTTGATGAGAAGGGAACAGAAGCCGCAGCTGCAACAGCAGTCATTATGGAGCAAATGACAGCTATGCCAAGAAATGTATTCCGAGCAGACCATCCATTCATTTTCATAATTCAGGAAAAAGATACAGGAAATATTTTGTTTATGGGTAAGGTTGTTGATCCTAGATAAATCAAATGAAAAAAATAATTTTTATTTGCTTATTAATTTTAGTGATTTTGATTAGTGGCTGTGCTCAAGAAAAACCTACCCAAGAAGACAAATTTGTAAAAGATTTGATAGCAAAAGAAGAGGGTGAACAACTAGGCACCATTGAATTAGTTGAAAAATGCATTTACAAAGACCAAACTATTTATCATCTTGTAGCTGGCTGTTGTGATTTTTTTAATGGTGTTTATAATAAAAATAGCGATAAGATTTGTTCTACTGGCGGGCTTACCGGAAGAGGAGATGGAAAATGTCCAGATTTTTTTGAAAGAAGAAAAAATTGCGAACTTATTTGGGAAGCCTCTAGTTCTCAACAAAGTGAAGAAAAAGAATGTATTACAGACACGGATTGTGGAATAGGAGGCTGCTCAGGCCAGATATGCGGCCAAAAGGATAAAGTTAAGGATATAATAACAATATGCGAATGGAGAGAAGAGTATGATTGTTACAGGAAAACAGCGTGTTCTTGTGTTGATAATAAATGCCAGTGGGAAGAAACAAGCGAGTTTTTAGACTGCATAGCTTCAAAATCTTCAGCAGCTGTTATAACCTAAAATGCCTTTACAGGCTCTATAAAGCCAAAATCCACAATTTTAACTTCAAATGAAATCGAAATTTACCCAGGGTATTTATATATGCTTGCATTACCATAGGAAAGGTGATTAAAAATGAATACAAACAAAATTTATTCAATAGCATTTGTTATTTTATTAGTTGCATCTATTCTAGCTGGTTGTGAAGATGATACCAATACACAAGGACCAACTACAAAAATAAGTAAAATTGCAAGATTCAGCTCAGGAGAGGAGCTTTTAAAAGCTTTTGAAGAAGCTAGAAAAACCGGGAGAGGTTTCTTTGGTGGCATCATGGAAGAAGCTACAATGGTAAAAGCAACTGCAGTAGCAGAATCAGCTCCTCAGGCAGCAGGCGATTCCGGAAGGGAATATTCAGAAACAAACATACAAGTAGAGGGTGTTGATGAAGCAGATATAATAAAGACAGACGGGAACTATATTTACACATTAGCTAATGGAAAGCTTGTGATAGCCAAGGCTTATCCTGCAGAGGATGCTGAAATTCTTTCAACAACAATGCTGGATAACTTTTATCCAACAGAATTATTTGTCCATAAAGATAGGTTGTTGCTGTTTGGTTCCGCATCATACAGTTTTGGAGAAGAAAAACAGGAAATTGGAATGCCTGTCAAAGAAAAAATAGCGCCTTATCCGAGATATATAGGGGTTATGTCTGTCAGGCTGTATGACACCTCTAACAAAGAAGAGCCTGAATTACTAAGAACTGTCGATTTTGAAGGCAGCTATTTAACCTCAAGGAAAATCGGGGAAAATGCGTATTTTGTTGTAAATTCATACCCCCATTATTACAGGGCAGAACCTACAGCAGAAGAGATTATCCCTTACTATAGGGATAGTGAGAAATCAGAAGAGCTTAAGCCAATTGCAGAGCCAACAGGTATAGGTTATATTGAGCCAATCCAGGCTGAGAACTTTATAACCATCGCTTCAATTTCAATGGCCGATGAAGACAAAGATGTTGAAAAAGAGGTTATTGTCGGCTCAGGCCAGAATGTTTATGCATCACTTGAAAATCTGTATATTGCACAGACAACATGGCCAAGATATATCATTATGGGGGAATTGAAAGAGGATAATGTTCAAAAAACAGTTATAACTAGGTTAGCATTAGATAACGGAAAAATCGAATTTACAGGGGCTGGTGAAGTAAAAGGGCACATCCTTAACCAGTTTTCAATGGATGAATACAAAGGCAATTTCAGGATTGCAACAACAACCAGCGGCTATTCAGATAACAAAGATACATCAACAAACAACATGTATATTTTAGATGAAGGCCTTGATGTTATTGGAGAGCTTGAAGGAGTAGCTCCTGGTGAAAGCATTTATTCTGTAAGATTTATGGGAGACAGGGGCTATATGGTCACATTCAGGCATATAGATCCTTTATTTGTTGTTGACCTCAAAGAGCCTGAAAATCCAAAGATACTGGGCAAATTAAAAATACCTGGCTACTCTGACTATCTGCATCCATACGATGAAACACACCTTATTGGGATTGGAAAAGAGGTAGATGCCAGCATTGATGCAGACAAAGTCCATACAGAAGGTGCTGTGTATTATACTGCAATACAGGGCGTTAAGCTTGCAATCTTTGATGTCAGCGATGTTGAAAACCCGATAGAAATGCACAAAGAGGTTATTGGCGACAGAGGAACAGACACCCCTGCTTCCAGAGACCACAAGGCATTTTTATTTGACAAAGAAAAAGGGTTGCTAGTGATTCCAATGACAGTTGCTGAATTAAAAGAAGGCCAGCCAAAGAGCATGCAGGGAGAATTTGTATTTCAAGGAGCTTATGTATACGACCTCTCATTAGAAGATGGGTTTGAGCTTAGAGGGAGAGTAACGCACTACGATGATGATGAAGAATTCAAGAAATCAGGTTATTATTTCAGGGGAGACAGCTCAATTGAAAGAAGCCTCTACATTGAGGATGTGCTTTATACGCTATCTAGTTCAAGGCTTCAGCTGAATGATCTTGATGACCTAGAGAGACTGAAAGTACTAGAGTTTGAATAAACTTTAAATACTCTCTTCTTTTTCTTTTTTTTATGAAAGTAGTAATAGTCACAGGCACGCCCGGCACAGGAAAAACAACACTAGCTAAAAAACTGGCAAAGAAATTAGATTACGATTATATTGATATAAATAAAGTTGTAAAAGAAAATAAATTAAACAAGGAGTATGACAAAAAAAGAAAATGCTATGTTGTTGATATAAATAAATTAAATAAAGCCCTAATCAAAATAATAAAGAATTCTAAGAAATCATCAATAATAGATTCTCACCTAAGCCACAACCTGCCTAAAAAATATGTTGATGTATGTATTGTAACAAAATGCGATTTAAAGGAGTTGCAAAGAAGGTTAAAAAAGAAAAATTACGCTAAACAAAAAATAAGGGAAAACCTAGATTGTGAGATATTTGATATATGCTTAAATGAAGCTAAAGAAGCTGGGCATAAGGTAGTTGTTATTAAAACAACGAAGGGTTTAAATATAGCTGCTATTTCTAAAAAGATAAAATGAACCCGCAAGCTGAAGAACTAAATGAGATAATAAAGAAAAACAACACCAATATATTTGAAATGCTCTCAGAGAAAGGCAAAGCTATTTTCTTTCCGAAAAAGGGCATTTTAGCACAGACAGCAGATGCAAAAGGAAAGGAGATAAATGCAACAATAGGCATTGCCTTAGAGGAGGATGGAAGCCCGGTGAGGCTGAAAACCATTGCTAGGCATATAAAAGGCATTGATCCAAAAGATACCTTTCAATATGCCCCTTCGCAAGGAAAGCCTGAGCTAAGGCAGAAATGGAAAGAGCTTATTTACGAAAAAAACCCAACATTAAAAGGAAAAGAAACCAGCCTGCCAATTGTCACTAACGCGCTAACGCATGGCTTAAGCATGGTTGGCTACATATTTGCTGGTAATGGTGATAAGATAATCAGCCCGGACCTGTATTGGGAAAATTATGAGCTGATTTTTACAAATGCCTATGGGGCTGAAATAGAAACTTTCCCAACGTTTGCTGGTAAGAGGTTTAATGTTAATGGCTTGAGGGAAAAGCTTTCCGGCGGAGGAAATAAAAAGATTGTTTTGCTGAATTTCCCAAACAACCCAAGCGGCTATACACCAACAGAGGAAGAAGCCAAACAGATTATAGAAACAATAAAAGAAGCTGCTGAAAATGGAGAAAATGTTGTTGTTGTGATAGATGACGCATATTTTGGCCTTGTTTATAAAAAAGGCATTTTTACAGAGTCAATATTCGCACAATTGGCAGATGCAAATGAAAGGATACTGGCTGTAAAACTGGATGGGGCAACCAAAGAGGATTATGCATGGGGATTCAGGGTTGGCTTTGTTACGTATGGTGTTAAAGGCGGAAATAAAAATATCTATGATGCTTTGGAAGCAAAGACAGCAGGAGCTGTAAGGGGCAGCATATCAAATGCCCCGCACATATCGCAAAGCCTTGTTCTGGTTTCTTTAAATTCTCCCAAATATATGAAAGAGAAGAAGAAAAAACATAATCTGTTAAAAAAAAGATTTAAGGCAGTTGAAAATGTTTTAAAGGAGCATGAAGAATATCGGGGGGCTTTTGAAGCCCTGCCATTTAACTCAGGCTATTTCATGTGTGTTAAGCTGAAGGAAGGCCTGGATGGGGAAAAAGTCAGGCAGAATTTATTGCAGAAATACAGCACAGGGGTAATTGTAACAGGAAATATTATAAGGATGGCGTTTTCTGCTGTACCAACCGAAAAAATTCCGAAATTGTTTGAGAATTTATATAATGCCTGTAGGGACCAATCAAATTAAAGCTGATAAAAATGAACATAGACAAAAATATACTCAATGAAAAAAACCTTAAAAAATTGGTGGCACTTAATAATCCCAAAGTGATGGAGATAGTTGAGAAATATACTAAGCTGTGTAAGCCAGCCAAAGTTACTGTTTTGACTGATTCTGAAGAAGACATAAATTATGCTAGGGAGCTTTCATTAAAAAATAGAGAAGAAGCCAAGCTTGCTATGAAAGGCCATACAATACATTTTGATGGCCCTCAAGATCAGGGTAGGGATTTGATTAACACGCGTGTTTTATTGCCTAAAGGATTAAAATTAAGCGAAGCAATTGAAACTATTGATAGAGAACAAGGCTTAAAGGAAGTATTTGAAATCCTTGACGGAATCATGAAAGGAAAGGAAATGCTAGTTATATTTTATTGTCTAGGTCCTACAAATTCAAAATTTTCAATTCCAGCTTTGCAATTAACAGATTCTGCATATGTTGCGCACAGTGAAAACATACTTTACAGGCAAGGCTACCAAGAATTCAAAAGATTAGAAGGTTCTTTTAATTTTTTTTATTTCATACATTCAGCAGGAAAACTTGATGAAAGAAAAAATTCTATAGATGTAGACAAAAGAAGGGTTTATATGGATTTAAAAGAAGACCGTGTATTCACAGTAAACAACCAGTATGCTGGAAACAGCGTTGGTCTAAAAAAATTAGCCTTAAGACTTGCGATTTCTAAAGCAAATAAAGAAGGCTGGCTTTGTGAGCACATGTTTATTATGGGAGCGCATCCAGAAGGAAAAAACAGGATTACCTATTTCACAGGCGCTTTTCCAACAGCTTGTGGGAAGACATCCACAGCAATGATTTCCGGACAAACAATAGTTGGAGATGACATAGCATATATTAGGTCAGGAAATGGCAAACAGGCATATGCAGTAAATGTTGAACATGGGATTTTTGGGATTATACAGGATATTAACCCTACAGACGATCCAATCATCTACAAAGCATTAACAACACCAAGAGAATTGATATTTTCAAATATTTTGGTAAAGGATAATAAACCATACTGGCTTGGAATGGGACAAGATCTCCCCAAAGAAGGGATTAACTATTCAGGAGAATGGAAAGAAGGCAAAAAAGATAACAAAGGGAAGGATATACTGCCGGCGCATAAAAATGCTCGTTATACAATAAGAATAAACGGGCTTGAGAATGCTGACAAAAAAGCAGATGATCCGTATGGTGTTCCTGTTAGTGGTTTTATCTATGGGGGCAGGGACTCTGACACGTCTATACCTATCTCCCAGTCGCTTAGCTGGCCGCATGGTGTTTTTATTGGGGCAGTTATAGAGTCAGAAACAGTAGCAGGCACCTCTGACAAAGAAGGGACGATAAAACACAATCCAATGTCAAATATAGAGTTTCTGACAGTTCCCCTTGGACCATATATCCACAACCATCTATCATTTGGAGAATCCTTGGATAAACCGCCTTTAGTATTTGCTACAAATTATTTCCTCAAAAAAGAAGGTAAATTTCTTAACACCAAACTAGATAAAAAGGTATGGCTTTTATGGGCAGAGGGAAGGGTTCATAATGAATATAGGGTCATAGAAACACCGGTTGGTTTCATTCCCAAATATGAAGATCTAAAAGCTTTATTTAAACAAGTATTTGGCAGAGGATATACCCAACAAGAGTATGTTGACCAGTTCACAATAAAAGTTAATAAATATCTAGAAAAGTTGGATAGGATTGAAAAGATATACCAGAAAGAAAAAGATGTGCCTGACTCTTTCTTTCAGCATCTAAAAAAGCAAAGGGAAAGGCTGAAACAAGCTCAAAAGAAGTTTGGAAAAGACGAGATATCTCCTTTTGATTTCGAATAAGTTTATATACCTATCTCTGTTTTTTATTGTTATGAAAACCCTCTCGTCACTAGACATACACTACCTAATAAATGAACTCCAGATTTTAATAGACGGAAAAATAGACCAAATTTACATGCCTGATAAAAAGGAATTATTATTGCAGTTTCACATCCCTTCCAAAGGCAAAAAGCTACTAAGAATAATAGCCGGAAACTGCCTTTATCTGACAGAAAAAAAGGAAAGCCATGAGGAGCCTTCTGATTTCTGCATGTTTTTAAGAAAGCATCTTGGCAATGCAAGGCTAAGAGAGATAAACCAAAAGGAATCTGAGAGGGTAGTAGAGTTAGTATTTGAGAAGAAGGAAGGAATTGAAAAATTAGTTATAGAATTCATACCGCCTGGCAACATACTCCTTTTGGATAAGGAGGATAAAATAATATCTGCTGCGGAGTTCCATAAATTCAAAGACAGAGCAGTAATGTCTAAAATGCTTTATATTTATCCAAAGATGCCATACAACCTTTTTGAATTAAAATTAAAGGATTTAAAGGAAATATTAAAAAAATCAGATAAAGAAAACATAGTCAAATGCCTGGCTGTTGAGCTTGGTTTAGGCGGTATTTATTCAGAAGAACTATGTAAACTGGCTAATATAGACAAAAATGAAAAACCAGCTGATTTAGATGAAAAAGAGATAAAATCATTGTCAGAAAACCTGTTCATCTTAGTAAACAAAAAAATTGACAATTTCTCCAAAACAATAGAAAACTCAATAACAGATGAAACGCCAAAAACAGAATTAAGGTATGAAAAACAACTTAAAAAATTAAGGGATGTAATAGAAAAACAAGAATCAAAATTGAATGAAATAAGCTCTAAAATAGATGAAAACAACAAGAAGGCAGAATTAATATATCAAAATTACAATTTAATAAAAGACATAATAACCGGAATAAACAAAGCACTGGAAAAGCACAGCTGGAAGGAGATAGAAGAAAAGCTAAAAGGTCACAAGATAATAAAGGAGATCAATGCTAAGGATAAGACAGTTTCTATAGAGTTATAAAGAAATAAATAAGCGTAACCTTTTTAAATAATCAGCTATTTCTGGTCCTTGGACGGCCATAGGGGCTTGGTTCACCCGATCCCATTTCGAACTCGGAAGTTAAGCAAGCCACCGTTTCTAGCTGTACTGCATTGCGCGGGAAACTAGGAAAGCTGTCCACCTTTCTGTTTCATAAGATTTTTATATAAAACTGGGTTTTCTATGCCTTATAATGAAAATAGCTATAGCTGGTTCAGGTTATGTGGGCTTAGTTACAGGCACATGCTTAGCTGAATTAGGAAACGATGTAGTTTGCGTAGATATAGACAAAGAGAAGATAAACAAACTAAACAAAGGACAAGTTCCGATATATGAGCCAGGATTAGATGAACTTATAAAAAGAAATAAGAAAGAAGGAAGATTATCTTTTACAACTGATCTTAAGGATGCTGTAAAAAAATCAGATATAATCTTTATATGTGTAGGTACGCCACCGAAAGATAATGGAGAAGCTGATTTAAGCCATGTTGAGGCAGCGGCTAGGACAATAGCAGAAGTAATGGATAAATATAAGGTGATAGTTGAAAAAAGCACAGTGCCGGTACAAACAGGAGAAGACGTAGCAAGGACAATCAAAAACTATAACAAGCATAATGTAAAGTTTGATGTTGTTTCTAATCCTGAATTTCTAAGAGAAGGCTCGGCTGTTAATGATTTTTTAAACCCAGACAGGATAGTTATTGGGGCAGATAGCGAAAAGGCAATAAACATGATGAAAGAGCTGTATAAGCCACTAAAAGCCCCCATTTTGGTTACCAACATAAAAAGTGCTGAGTTAATAAAGCATGCCTCTAACTCTTTTTTGGCTACTAAAATCAGTTTTATTAATGCTATAGCAAATATATGCGAAAAAACAGGGGCAGATGTAGAAAAAGTAGCAGAAGGAATGGGTTATGATAAGAGAATTGGCAAAGCATTTTTAAATGCTGGCCTAGGTTATGGCGGCTTTTGTTTTCCAAAGGATGCCGAGGCTTTTATCAGGATAGCTGAAAAACTTGGGTATGATTTCAAATTGCTAAAAGCTGTTCAGGAAATCAATAAAGAGCAAAAAGAGCTGTTCGTTAAAAAAATAGAGAAATCCTTATGGATTCTAAAGAAAAAGAGAATAGCTATTTTAGGGCTGTCATTTAAGCCAAATACAGATGATATGAGATTTGCGCCGTCTATTGATATTATCAATGCTTTACAAAAAGAAGGGGCTAATATACAAGCTTATGACCCGGAAGCAATGGAAAATGCAAAGAAAATACTTAAGGGGGTAACATACTGCAAAGATGCTTATGAAGCAGCAAAAGGAGCAGATGCATTAATAATACTTACAGAATGGAATGAATTTAAAGAGTTAGATCTTAAAAAAATAAAGAGCCTATTAAACAATCCTTTGATTATCGATGGAAGGAATATATATGGGCCAGCTATCATGAAAAAAGAGGGCTTTAAGTATATCTCTATTGGAAGATGAAATGTGTAATATTATGTGCAGGCTATGCCACAAGACTTTGGCCTTTGACAAAGAGCAAGCCAAAGCCGTTGTTGGAAATAGCAGGAAAACCCATAATTGGGCATATACTTTCTAAAGTTGAGAAGATTGATGAATTGGATAAAATCTTTATTGTTACAAATAATAAATTTTATGGCAATTTTGTAAATTGGCAAAAAAATTATAAATCAAAAAAGGAGATAAAGATTATCAATGATAAAACCAAATCTAATGAAGACAGATTAGGGGCAATTGGTGATATAAAATTTACAATTGAAAATGAGAAAATTGTTGATGATGTCTTGATAATAGCTGGTGATAATCTATTTGAATTTTCTTTATCAAAACTAATAAATATCTTTAAAGAAAAAAATAAAAGCGTTATAGCTTTGTATGATGTTAAGGACAAAAAGTTAGCAAAAGAATATGGTATAGTTGGTATTGATAAAAATAATAAACTAATCGGTTTTGAGGAAAAACCAGCTGAACCAAGGTCCACATTAGCTTCTACTGGTGTTTACCTCTACCCTCAAAATATAGTAAAGTTAATATCCCAATATATAAAAGAGGGGAATAGTCCTGATAAAACAGGCTCGTTTTTAGTATGGCTTTATAAAAAGAGAGACGTTTATTGCTATACATCCAAAAAGAGATGGTATGACATAGGCTCTTTCGAGCAATTAGAGGAAGCAAGGAAGGAGTATAAAGGAGAATGAAAACAGCTTTAGTTACAGGCGGAGCAGGCTTTATTGGCTCGCATCTATGTGATTATCTAACAGATAAAGGGCTAAAAGTTATATGCATGGACAACCTCATTACAGGAAACAAAGGCAATATAAACCATTTAATGAAGAATAAACATTTTGAGTTTGTTAAACACGATGTTACAGAATTTATAGATGTTAGAGAAAAATTGGATTATATTTTGCATTTTGCAAGCCCAGCTTCTCCTATAGATTACCAGAAAATACCTATCCCCACCTTAAAGGTCGGTTCTTTGGGAACACATAATGCTCTAGGCTTGGCTTTAAAGAAAAAGGCTGTATTTCTTTTGGCATCCACATCAGAGATTTATGGAGACCCCTTGGTTAATCCACAGCCAGAAAGCTATTGGGGAAATGTAAACCCTGTTGGAGTTAGAGGATGCTACGATGAAGCCAAGAGATTTGCAGAGGCAATAACCATGGCTTACCATAGGATTCATAAGGTTAACACCAAAATAGCCAGGATATTTAACACCTACGGCCCAAGAATGAGAGCAAATGACGGCAGGGTTGTCCCTACATTCATAAATCAAGCACTGAAAAATGAACCTTTAACTGTTTTTGGTGATGGCAGACAAACAAGAAGCTTTTGCTATGTCTCTGACTTAGTTGAGGGTATCTATAAATTACTAGTGTCTGGCATAAACGAGCCTGTTAATCTTGGAAATCCAGATGAGATGAGGGTTATTGATTTTGCTGAAAAAATTATTAAGCTTACAGACAGCAAAAGCAAAATTGTCTTTAAAGAATTGCCAGTTGATGATCCTCGTGTGAGAAGACCAGATATAACAAAGGCAATAAAAGAGCTTAACTGGAAGCCAAAAGCCAGCTTGGAAACCGGCCTGAGAAAAACAATCGGGTGGTTTAAGCAAAAATGATAGACGGCGTTAAGATAAAAAAATTAAAGGTAATACCCGATGAAAGAGGCAGATTAATGGAAATATTTAGGTGTGATGATAGCTTATTTAAAAAATTCGGCCAGGTTTATATGACAACAGCAAAGCCAGGTTATGTTAAAGCATGGCACTATCATAAAAAACAAACTGACAATTTTACATGTATAAAAGGCAAAATGAAATTAGTGCTTTATGATGATAGGGAAAGCTCTAAAACCAAAGGAGAGCTGCAGGAGCTTATAATAAGCTTGGACGACCCAATGTTGGTGCAAATACCTAAAGGTGTTTATCATGGATTTGAAAGCGCTGATAATGAGGAAGCAATTGCTATTAACACACCCGATTTACCTTACAACCACAAAGAGCCAGATGAATTTAGAGTAGATCCTTTCAATAACAACATACCTTACAAATGGAAAGGCAAGAAAGGTGGATAAATGAAAATAGTTGTTACAGGCGGCCTTGGGTTTATTGGAAGTAACTTTATTAGGCATATGATTAAAAAATATCCCAATTACAGGATAGTTAATCTTGACAAAATCACTTATGCTGGAAATCCTGAAAATTTAAGAGATGTAGAGAAAAATAAAAACTACAAGTTTGTTAAAGGGGATATATGTGATAAAAAGATTGTTGAAAGGGTAATTAAAGATTGCGATATTGTAGTAAACTTTGCTGCAGAAACCCATGTTGACAGAAGCATAGTAGATGCAGGTGTTTTTGTCAAAACTGATATTTTAGGAACTTATACATTATTGGAAGCAGCAAAGAAATTTAAGATTAAAAAGTACATTCAGATCTCTACTGATGAAGGTTACGGCAGCATAGAGAAAGGCTCTTTTAAGGAAACAGACAATTTAAGGCCAAACTCGCCATATGCTGCAAGCAAAGCAGGGGCCGATATGCTGGTAAGGTCGTATATTGTGACTTACAAGCTGCCTGCTGTTATTACAAGAAGCTCTAATAACTTTGGCCCTTACCAATACCCAGAAAAGGTAATTCCGTTGTTTATTACTAATTTGTTAGAAGGAAAAAAGGTTCCTTTGTATGGTGATGGGTTGAATGTCAGAGACTGGCTGTATGTTATAGACAATTGCGAGGCAATTGATTTCATAATGCGCAACGGCGAGGAAGGGGAAATTTATAATATTGGCGGAGGAAAAGAAATCTCCAATATTGAATTAACCAAAATGCTGTTAAAAGAGCTAGGAAAGGATGAAAGATTTATAGAGCATGTTAAAGACAGGCTAGGCCATGACAGAAGATACAGCTTAGATTGCAGCAAGATTAATAAATTAGGATGGAAACCCAGATTTGAGTTTCATAAAGCTTTAAAAGAAACAATTAAATGGTATAAGGAAAATGAGCTGTGGTGGAAAAAGCTAAAATGAGTAGAATAAAAGGAGTTATATTAGCTGGAGGGACTGGCTCAAGGCTAAGCCCTTTAACTAAGGTTACAAATAAACATCTTTTACCCATATACAATCGTCCTATGGTATACTATCCCTTACAAACATTAATAGACGCTGGTATAAAGGACATTTTAATTGTTACAGGTGGTGAAGAAGTAGGAGATTTTCTAAGACTTTTAGGGTCTGGAAAAGATTGGGGTGTTAGATTCACTTATAGATGCCAGGACGGCTCTGGCGGGATTCCAGTTGCTTTAGGCCTGGCTAAAGAGTTTGTTGATGATGACAAATGTGTTGCTATTCTAGGGGACAATGTTATGGAGAGAGATATTAAGAAAGAAGTAGAAGAATTTGCTAATGGCAGTATAGGAGCTAAGATATTTTTACAAAAAGTCAAAGATCCTGAAAGGTTTGGTTTGGCAGAAGTTAAAGGGAATAAGGTTGTTGCTTGCTATGAAAAGCCGGAAAACCCCACAACAGATTTAGCTATATTGGGCATTTACATGTTTGATAAAAAAGTATTTGATATCATACCCAAACTAAAGCCTTCAAAAAGAGGAGAGTTAGAGATTGTTGATGTATTAAACCATTACATAAAAAACAATGATCTGGGGTATTCTGTTTTAGATGGATTCTGGATTGATGCAGGCACATTCAGCGCTCTGTTTAAGGCAACACAATTCGTTGAGGAGAAAGAAGGAAATAAAAAAATAAAATGATTCCTGTTTTCAGACCTTCTGTAAGTGAAAAAGAAATTAAAGCTGTTTCTGATGTTTTGAAAAGCGGGTGGTGGGGCTGCGGGCCTAAAGTTAAGGAGTTTGAGGAAAAATTTGCTAAGTATATAGGCACAAAATATGCTGTTGCTTTAAATTCTTGTACAGCTGGTTTGCATTTAGCTGGTAAAATATTAAATTTAAAGCCAGGCAGCGAGGTTATAACAACGCCAATGACTTTTATTTCTACTCTTTATTTTGCCAGCTATAATAATTTGAAAATTGTGTTTGCTGATATTGAAGAAGATACCTTAAATATTGATGTTGAAGATGTAAAGAAAAAAATTAGTAGCAAAACAAAGGTTATTTTACCTGTTCATTATGGCGGCCATGCCTGTAGAATGGATGAGATAATGGAGATTGCCAAGGAAAATAAGTTATTTGTTGTAGAAGATGCAGCGCATGCAACCGGCGGCTTGTACAAGGGGAGGAAATTAGGAAGCTTTGGAATTATGAACTGCTTTTCTTTCCAGGCTGTTAAGAATTTAGCTACAGGAGATGGCGGGATGGTTACTACGGATAATCTGGAATTCGCAGAAAAACTAAAAATTCTAAGATGGCTTGGCATTAGCAAAGAAACAGCAGACAGAACAGATAAAGACCAATATTCATGGAAATATTTGATTAATGAGATAGGTTACAAATTCCAGATGAATGATATCTTAGCTGCTATTGGAATTGTGCAGTTAGAAAGATTAAAAGAATTAAATGGAAAAAGAAAAGAAATAACAAAGAGGTATAACGAAGCATTCAGCAAGGTTAGCTGGATTACAACACCTGTTGAAAAGGAATATGTTGACTCTGCTAATCATAACTATGTTGTTAAAGTAGATAAGGACAGAGAGAAATTGATTTTGCATTTAAAGAAGAATGATATTGCTGCCGGTGTTCATTATATGCCAGCTTATATGCATCCTGTTTTTAAAAATATCAAGGCAAAATGCCCTGTTGCTGATAAGGTTTGGAAAAAATTAATTACATTGCCTTTATTTCCTGATATGACTGATGGGGAAGTTGAGAAGGTTATTAGGGTTGTTAAGGGGTTCTAGGGGTTTTTCGTATAACACTAGTTATACAAAAAATCACAAGTTTAACTTCATGAAACCAAGCTAATTTTATACTCATTATCACATAAAATGATTCTGCACAAAGTTTATCGACCTAGAAAGAAAAGGCAGCATAAAGTTAAGGTGCCTCACCCTGTATTTGGCAATTGGATAATATGCTCTTGCTACTGTTGTAAACAATTTTGAATTAATATAGAGATGATCTGGATTCATAAGCAAGGAATAATAGTATAGGTCAGTTAACATGGTTTTTCTTTTTTTTGAAAGCCAAGGGTAATTCAGTTTTGAATAGTTGCCCCATGTTACATGCGCCCAGTCCTCCAGTCTCTTGGGCGGTTGATAGCCTTCTTTCAGCGCAACATCAAACAGCTCTGTTCCGGGGTAAACAATCACTGGCTTTACCGTGCCATACTCTATATTTGGATTTTCTTCCTTAAGCCTTAACATTAAGCTTACTGTCATTTTCAAGTCTTCATCAGTCTCTGTTGGAAAGCCGGACATAAATGAATAATAGGCCTTTAATCCAGAGCCTTTTAGCATCTTGTTTACATATAAAACATCCTCAACTGCCATATTCTTTTTTATCAGCTTAAGGATTCTTGGTGATCCGGATTCTATGCCAAACAATAAGCTTTTGCATCTGCTCTTTGCCAGGAAATCAATATAATCCCTGTCAACCCTTCTTAATGTGTCTATCTCAGCACCCAAAACATCCCATGTAAAATCCAGATTCATATCCATAATGCCCTGCGCTATCTCTTTTGTTCTTGGTATGTTAACAAAGAAATTGTCATCAAGAATGAATATATTCTCTAATTTGAATTTTTCAACAACATACCTTATCTCTTCTATTGCCCTTTTTGCGCTCATCTGCCTCCAATAGCCCTTGTTAAATTTTTGGTTAAAGCAATAAGTGCATTTGTTTGGGCAGCCCCTTGAGGTAAATATGTTTATGGACCGCCTATTGCCTCTTGTTTCTTTTATCTGGATATATTTTTCCATATCCTCAACAAGATAGTAAGGCAGCCTTGGCAGGTCCTCTAGTTTTATATCATTTCTTTGAGGATTGGCTTTTATCTGGCCGTTTTCCTTATACCACAGGCCATTTACATTTTCTAATGGCAAGTTCTTATCCAGCGCCTTTACGAGCTCATGAAAAGTTAGCTCTGCTTCCCCGCATATAACAAAATCAATGTATTCATTTTCCAGTGTTTGTTTTGGCGTTAAGCTCGCATGAATCCCTCCCCAAGCAACTTTTACACCATGCCCTTTCGCTATTTTAGAAATCTCCAATGCATCTAAGATTTGCGGGCCGGTCATGGAAGTAATCCCCACAATAAGGGGCTTTTTCTCGAGCTCGTTCAGGAATTTTTCTTTCCAATCCTTGTCTATTCTTTGGTCTATTATCTTGATTTCATATTCCTGGCAGGCATAAATAGAAGCATACAACAGGCCAAATGGCAGTGTCTGGTCGTTTATCAGCTTGAATCCTTTAGGGTTTACTAATACAGCATCTGCCATTTTAAGTTAAATAATTTGGACTATGGGACATTCATAATATTTATAAATGTTGCCCTTTATTTTTCTGCTATGGACATAAAAATTCATATTATAACCTCAACTATATTGGCAGCTTTGCTTTATAATTTTTATGGATTATGGGTCCTGTTAGTGGTAATAGTTGGCACTATTCTGGATATAGACCACTTTATATATTTTTATCGTAAAAAAAGAAAATTAAGTTTAAGAGAATGTTATGCATACTATAAACATATTGACAGGCATAAAAAATTTGCAGAAATAAAAGACGCCATATTCATATTCCACCTAGTAGAGCTTTTAATTTTATTTTTAATAGCTGGTTTTTTTAATAGACTATTTTTATTGATTTTTTATAGTATGCTCCTTCATTATATTTTGGATATCATTTATGAAGCTAAATATTTAGGGGGAATCGTAAAGCCATATTCCATCATATATTGGTTAGTTAAAAGGAAAGAGTAATCACTTATGCAATTTGCTTTTTATTATTTCCTTGAATATGTTCCACCCATACTCAATGCTTCTGGAAAAGCTGATTGAGGAGGACTCTACCTCATACCTTGTTGGTATTGGTATCTCCTTTATCCTGAATTTATTCGCTGCACACTGGATTATTGCCTCTTCATCAAAAGTGAACCCATCAGACAATTTTTCAATAGCTATCTTCTCTAGGACTTTTCTGCTGTATGCTATATAGCCTGTAGCAGCGTCTGTAAATTTGGTGCCTAGTGTTACATTCATAAAAGTTGTCAAGAAAAAATTGCCTATTCTTTTATAAGCGGGCATGCCTCCCTTTGCAGCGCCTCCTTTTGCCAACATCCTGGAACCATAAACAGCGTCTGCTTTACCCTCTTGCAATGGCTTTATCATCTCTGGTATTTTTTTTGGGTCGTATTGGTAATCCGGATGCAATAAAACTATGATATCCGCGCCTCTCTTTAAAGCTGTTTTATAGCATGTTTTTTGATTGGCGCCATAACCTTTGTTTTTTTCATGAACAACAACTGTCAAACCCAATTTTTTTGCTATTTTAACAGTGTTGTCCTTGGAAGCATCATCTACTAGGATAATATCATCTACATACTTTTTGGGTATATCCCTATATGTCTTCTCTAGGGTTTGCTCTGCAAAATAAGCAGGCATTACTACAGCAACCTTTTTTTTCTTTGTCAATAAAATCCCCTTTTATTCAAAACTTTAAGTTTATATTTAATATTTTCGTTTTATGGCAAAACAAAAGATAATTTTATATATATTTTGCCTTTAACTAGCAAAATGAAGGTATTAGTAATAGGGGCTAGTGGTTTTTTAGGCAAAAAAATAATGAGAGTTCTATCCGCAGATTTTGAACTATATGGGACTGCGCACTCACAAAAATCAAATGAGCTGTACATTTTAGATATAACCAATAAAGATAGGGTTATAGGCTTGTTAGAAAAGTTAAAGCCAGGCATAGTCATACATACAGCCGGAATCACAAATGTTGACAAATGTGAAACAGGCAAAAAGGAAGCATTTGAAGCTAATGTTGAAGGGACAAAGAATATAGTTGATGCCTGCAAAAGAATTAAAGCCAAATTGGTTTATGCTTCTACTGATTACATCTTTGATGGAGAAAAGAGCAATTATAAAGAAGATGATAAAGCAAATCCAATCAATAATTATGGAAAGAGTAAATATGATGGAGAAATAATTGTAAAAAAGGGATTAGATGATTATATAATCACCAGGTCTTCTGTGTTGTATGGTTATAATGATGAAAATGATAAAAATACCTTTGCTAAATGGGTTATTAATAGCCTAAAAGAAGGAAAAAAGATAAATTTAGTCACAGACCAGACTGTCAGCTCAACGTTAATTGATGATATAGCAGAAGGAATAAAAATATTAATAAAAAAGAATAAAAAAGGGACATTTCATTTAGCAGGCTCTGAAGCAGCATCTAGATACGAAATTGCCAAGAGAATAGCAAAAGTTTTTGATTTGGACAAATCCTTATTAAATCCAATAAAAACAGACAAATTAAAACAAATAGCTAAAAGGCCCAAAAATTCTAGTTTAGACAGCTCAAAAGCAGAAAAAGAAGGGATAGTTATGTCAACTATTGAAGAAGGGCTTAAAAAAATGAAAAGTCAGATGTCATCTTAATTTCTCTGCTTCTATATAGGTGCTTTTTGGGTAAATATTATCTAAAATAAGTGTTATCAATCTTAAAGGATACAAAACTATTCTTAAAAATGTTATAAAAGGATACAAATAATACAGCCTTCTTCTTTTTAATTCACCTTTTAGCTTTGGCTGTCTTAATTCAAAAATAGCAGACAAAAAATAAACAAGATATGTTACAATGTCCTCCTTTACAGGCAATCCGGAATGTTCTTCATAAGGCAGCTTTCTCAAAAACATATATGTTGCCCTTAAAGCCCTGAAGAATTCCCTATCCCTCATTTTTATTATTTTGAAACCGTCTTTCATCAACGATATTCTTATTTTTTTTGGATAAAAAATCCTTTTATGCATATTTTTGCTGAAATAGCTGGGTTTTATCTTTTTTAATACGCTTTCAGACCTAAAATGAGGTATTAAAATATACAATTTACCGCTTTTTTTTAAAACCCTGTGCAGTTGTTTTATTGATTTTTCATAATCATCAACATGCTCCAAAACATCATAACAATATGCCTCATCAAACATCTCATTCTCAAATCTAATTTTCTCAATGCCACCAACAAAGAATTTGCCTTTTTTCACATTCCTTTTTGCTTCTCTAATAAACTTTGCATTTGGGTCTATGCCAAAACATTCCCCTTTTTTCATTAACTCATCCTTTATTAAGAAGCCCCTTCCGCAGCCAGCATCAAGAATCCTCATTTTTTCCCTTTTTTCTTCCAAACAACAACATAATATATAACAGCGATAATAATCATAATAATTATAGTAACAGATATTAAATAATCAAAAAAATTAATCTTTCTTCCATTTAATTTTTCAATCTCTTCTGGCTTTTCCCCTTCCTTAACTATTTCTTCTTCAATCATCCCTTCTTCCTTAACTTCCTCTTTTGCACCTTTCAAACTAACAGCAAAATCGCTAAACCCGGGAGTTGCAGCATTATAATAGATATAGCTTTCATCACCCTTTGTTTTTTCAGTGCTTAGCTCATTCCAA
>JAGVXP010000052.1 GCA_018303725.1 Candidatus Woesearchaeota archaeon
CTTCAGTAAAGATTTTAGGATGTGATTTTGCCTTGATGGCTGCATTTTCTGCTGGCAACCCAAAAGAATCATAACCCATTGGATAAAGAATATTAAGGCCTTGCATTCTTTTGTAGCGAGCAAAGGCATCTCCTATGCAGTAATTCCTAGCATGGCCCATATGCAATCCTGAACCAGAAGGATAAGGGTACATTTCCAGAACATAATATTTTTTCTTTTTAGGATCTTCTTTAACCTCAAATACCTTTGAAGATTCCCATTTCTTCTGCCATTTAGCAGCTATTTTGTTAAAGTCTGTCATAAAAAGAAAGAAAGGTAGGATTAATATTAAAATATTTGTGTTTTTGTATGGTTGTCTATCCTTCTGTAACTGGTGCAACAACTTTGTAATTCGCTTTGTGGTTTAAAATCAATTTTATTTCCAAAACACCGAAAGGTAAGTTTTTAACTGCCCTAACAGAACCGCTATCTGACATGCTAACTAAAGGTAAAAAGTGAGGCAAAAGTTTTTCTTCTATATATTGTTTTAGGCTATCATCATTAACAGTTACCCTATCTGAAACTGGCCTAAAACTATATTCATAAAACATCATTTTGGTACCTCATTCAAAACTTCTTAAACTGAGCTGCTGTATCAATCAAGTCAACATGACCTAAAAACATGGCTCTGCAGCAATATCTTGTTAAACCCAATTCATCCATTGCCTTTTTCTTATCTTCCCCTTTCTCGGTTTTCTCCTTATATTCTTCCCATAAATGGCCTATTGGTTTCCCGCATGAAAAACACCTTATTGGTATAATCATTTTATATTCACCTTCTTATCTGTACGATTTTTGCACTTTAGCTCTTGCCTGGCCATGCCTGTTTGGCTTGGCTGGCTCTTTTCTTCTGACATCGGCAACTAACAAATTCCTGTCATATTTCAAAAAAGTATTTTTTAGTTTTTCACTTTTTGTGTATTCGACCAAGGCTTTAGCAATTGCAAGTCTTGAAGCATCTGCCTGGCTTGCAATGCCTCCTCCAAAAACATTTACATCCATATCAACACTGTTGACAACATCCCCTGCTAATAATAACGGCTCCCTTAACCTCATTCTTGATAGTTTAGGAGTATAAAAATCCAGTAACTTATGGTTGATTCTTATATTGCCTGTACCGGGCTTTAAACTAACCCTGGCTATTGCCCTCTTTCTTTTGCCGTATGTATGCACAACTTTTGTCATTTTACTCCCATCCTCTTAGAGATTTCTTTTAAAGTCATATACCTAAGATTAGGAACCTTGGATATGTCTGCACTAGGCAGGGTTTCAATTTTTTTATCTTTAAACTCATCAGGAATGCCCATGTAACATTTTATTTTCTTAAAGGCAGTCTTGCCCTTTTCCTTTTTATAGGGAATCATCCCCCTGATTGCTCTTTTAACAATCATATGCGGCGATGTAGGGATAAATGGGCCTTTGCTATGAATCCCTCTTTCCTTTTTTATTTTATATCTTAATAAGATATTCTTTTTGTTGCCGGTTAAAACAGCATTCTCGCAATTAACAACGTCTACTTGTTCCCCTAACAATGCACTTTTGGCTACTGTTGTTGCCAACCTGCCTAAAATCAAATTTTTAGCATCAATTATCATTTTCAACCAATTATCCTTATCCTCTTCCCGTTTGGGCTTTCTTTTGACAGCTCGCTTAAAGGTATGACCTTGGAGCCGCTCATCTTTATCTTCTCTTCAGCCCCTTCTGAAAATTGAAAGGCGCTTATTACCAATTTATGATCCAACATACCAGAACCTAAAACCTTTCCCGGAACAACAATTGTCTCATTTTCTTCAGTATACCTATTGATCCTAGAAAGATTAACAACCCTTCTCTTTCTTGTTGGCTTCTCCAAATCCTCAGCAACCCTTTTCCATAGTTTAACATTCTGCTCACTACTTCTTTTCTTCAATTCATTAATCAGGTTCCTTAATATTGGATTTGTTGGTCCAGTTCGTTTTGCCATTTTTCACAATAATTTTAAAATATTTTATTAGGTTTTATTATTGATTCTAATGCGGAGGAAGGGATTTGAACCCTTGCACCCACTAAGGGACAAGGCTTCTGATTAATATCCTCAACCTTGCGCATTTGACCAGGCTCTGCCACCTCCGCATATTCTTTTTTATTGTAAAACAAAGCAGGATTAATCTCCTTGTTTAATATAATTCTTCTTTGTTTTATAGTTGTATGCGGAGGACAAAAACCAAATCGTTTCCAAACTTCAAATTTAGTAATGTGTTTAGAATTATTAGATCCGATGATATTAAACCATCTTTCCACATCTTTATTACTTTCTATTCTCAAAATATGCAATGTTTTCCAATTCTTTTCTTCGTGCAATAAAGGATTCTTAATAACACCTTTAATTTCAACTTTATTAAGTAACGTGTGAATATCACAAATCAATTTTTTCGATGAAGATCCAAAACTAATTTTTATTAGTCTGTGTAAACTATTTTGGACATTATAACTCTTTTGACAAAAAATACTCCCATCAGTATCAAAAAAACCTCTTAAAAACCCCTTCATATAATTTCTGTCTTGTAAAATCCATTCTGGAATAATTAATTCATTTTTTATACCTACCGGAATGCCAAGAGAAACGAGGTAGTTACAAATTTTGCCGCTTTCTGTGCTAATACCATAATAAGGTTTTTTACCGTTATAAATTGTTGTAGGAATTGCACCTATAACCCTATCAAACAAGGGTTTAACATAATCATCATAATGTTCTCTATCCTCTGTTATACTGCCCCTCATTTGGAATCTTAGTTTCCCTTTATTTTTACCAGAGTGTCTTTTTGTTAGACTTCCATCTCCAAAACACAAACCTACAATTTCTGCTGTTTTTTCGTTTTTTATTACTTCCATATTTACCAACCTCCACGACCTTAAGTCGCAGAGTTGACTTATGATTTTTGAGCCATATGTTTTTAGGCTTACCATAGCCAACCTTTGCAAATCAAAGGGAAAAACATAATGAGCGAAAAAATCGCTTTTTTATCTGCCACTCCGACACCCTCGCGTACGACATTAACCCCGTACGGGGTTTTATGGCGTTTCCAGCAAGAGTGTCTACTTGTTCTCCTTGAGGAGCTCCTTAAAATTATCTAATTTTCTTTCAAATATTTTTAAAGCTTCTACTACAATTTTTTTAGGCTCCAGTTGCCCCCAGGACTCTATATAAAACACGAAATCATTTGCTGATTTCACATCTATAATTTCTTTTGGACAAATGTCCTTGCAAGCCTCACACAAATGGCAATCCAATAAGTGGTCTTTTGAAACTGATGCTTTGCTATCTTTTAACTCAAGAGTTTTTGTAGGGCATACTTCAACGCATTTGCCGCAGCCATCACATTTAGAATCAATTTCAATTATTGGCCTCTGTTTGTAATAAACCAGCCCGGGACACCATTTTGAATGCACGCTTCCTTTGCCTAAAACAGCTGTTGCTTCAAGCTCAAGTGCCTGGTTTTTCAAAAGCTTGACTATTATTGTTTTCGGGTAAACCGGCTTTATAGCAGCATCCCTTGTCTTTATATCTGAAGCATATACCATAGCTGGCCCCTTTGTTTTTAGTGTCATTTTCAACTGGCATCTGGCGCATCCTTTGCCATCACACTTGCATTCATCAGGTATATTATATGATTTTAGGTCAGTTGTTAAAGTTATCAAACCAAGCCTATGCGCAATAACCTCATCATATAATATAGAGCTGTTTTTTCTAAATTCTACATCCTCAATAGCCATTGTAGGAACATCCTCTATCATAATCCTACGCAGCGCATTTGCAAATGAATGGGTACTATCTTTTAAAATAAAAGAAAGTTTTTCTTTATCTTTTTCCAAAGATCTTATTTCAATCATACTCTCCTACCTCTTCTACCGCCTTTTTTCCTGCACCCATCATGCGGGACAGGTGTGACATCTTCTATAATGCCTATCCTTAACCCAACCCTAGACAGGGCCCTTACAGCAGCTTGCGCCCCTGGCCCTGGATTGGATGGGCCGTTATGTCCGCCAGGCGCTTTTATTTTAACATGAATCCCATTAATGCCTTTTTCTATAGCTGTTTCTGCTGCTTTTTTTGCTGCAACCATAGCAGCTGTTGGGGAACTTTCCATCCTGTCTGATTTAACAACCTGGCCGCCGGATGTTAAAGCAATTGTCTCTGTACCTGTTATATCTGTGATATGGATTATTGTATTGTTATAACTAGCATAAATATGCGCAATTCCCCACCTGATAGTATATTGGCTTGGCATTTTTCCTCTTATTTTGTTTTAGTCCCTTCTTTTGGTCTCTCTTCCCTCTTTTTATTGGCTTTTTTTTCTCCCCTATACATTTTGTTCCTGCCTCTTCTTGCCCTTTCATCCGGCCTTTCTAATCTCTTTTTCTTTTCTTCTTTCGCTTTTTCTTTCAAAATAGTCCTCTCAGGGTGTTCAGCATTGGATAAAGATGAGGTTGAAGAAAAATTGATTGAAGACTCCTCCCCAACCTTCACAAGGTAAGAGGGAATCGTCATTTTTTTATCGCCAACAAATATATGCCCGTGTGTTATAAACTGGCGGGCTTGTTTTACTGACCTAGCTAATTTTTTTTTGTATACCATGGTCTGCAGCCTTCTTTCCAAAATACCCCTTATTGTTAAGTTCAGGATATCCTCTAATTTGGATGTTTCCTTTACCAATCCCAAGGAGGCCAATTTTTTAAACAGCTGATTTTTTTCCCTTTCTGACTGCTTTGTTGATAGAGTAATTAATTTTTTTGCTTGGTGAAAAAAATTCCTTAATAATGAGCTCATTTTCCATATTTCCTTCTTATTTTTGAGGCCGTAATCTTTCAAGAGCACCCTCTCCTCTTCAATCCTTACTGCCTGCCAGGGATGCATTGGCCCGGAATATTTTTTTCTTTGTTTTTTTGGATCTCCCATTTTTATACCCTGCCTGCTTTTGCCCCTTCCCTTGACTTGACTCCTAGTGAAACTTTTCCTTTATTTTTCCTGAAATTGGATTTGGTTCTTTGGCCCCTGACAGTTAAGCCAAGAGCATGCCTCACTCCCTTATAAGATCTCATCTTTTTCATCATTTTGATGTCATTATCCTGGATAAAAAATATGTCGCTTGTAAGCAAATGCTTATCTTCGCCAGTTTCTACATCCCTTCTTCTGTTCAGCATCCAGGATGGCGCTTTAAATTTTAAGGGATCCTTGATTATCCCCTCTATTTTTTTAATTTCCTCTTCAGTTAAATAACCTGTCTTTTTTCTTCCATCAATGTTTGCAATAGAGCAAACCATATTAGAAAACATAAATCCAACTCCTTTGATTTTTTTCAAAGCAATAGAGATGTGTTTATTCCCATCCAAATCAGTATTCACAATTCTTACTAAATGCTTAAACTCTTCTTTAGCTTCTTCCATTTCATAGTATAGCCGAGAAATTGCACTTATTTATAACCCTATAAGCGCTTATTAAGATAAACTCGGGCTAATAAGCTTGTGAAATGGGGGGTTGTTTATAAAGGTTACGGTGGAATTTTATATGCTTCACAAATCAAATACCCAGCTTCCTTCTTTCATTCTCATAATATTTATGCTTATCCAGAAACAAAGCGATAAAATACTCATTTTTCTTTTTTGTGAGTATTGCCCTAAAATTATTGTCCCTGAACCTTAAAATAAAACCCAACAAATCTTTTATCCTGTCAGAGCTTAAAGCAATATGTTTTCCGTCCTTGCATTTTTTTACCCATGTTATAATCTGTTTCTGCCTGCTCTCTTTTAGGCTGCCAAAAACCATATCAAAATGACCTTCAAAACTGATATGATCTCCTAAAATTGCCCTTATAGCTTTTTTTGCTTTATCATGCAACAACTTCTAACGCCTCTTTGTAGGTTTGATTATAAATTTTCCAGTTTTCATATATTTTTTGTCCTTTCTCTGCTGTGCTATTCTTATCTATAAATTGCTTCAATGCCCTTTTTAGTACTGAGACATTATAAGAGTTTATAATCTTTATGATTACATATCTATTAATTATTTTTATTGGATTTTTGCTTTTGATTATATCATCTGTTATTTTTTTTAACTGCATTGAATTAAGTATAACTTTATTTGAAACATATTCTGCTCTTGTTACTAAGTCCCTTAGCTCAGGAAGATAATAGCTTTTTTGCATTATAAGAAGGATAACAAGCTCATAATAATGAAGGATATCCCCTATTTTAAATTCTTCTTCTATTTCTTTATCTGATTTGAAGTTAGCAATGCTTATTGCAGATATCAAGCTAAAGAAAAGCGTTTTTTCAACATCTGCAGGAAGATAATTTATATGTATTTTTCCGTCTCTGTAATCTTCTTTGCTGTATTTTGAGATTATAAATATATCTATATCATTGTATTTATTGCTGTATAAAAAAGAGCCTGATATCAGCATTTTCATGCTTTTATGCTTTCTTGAATAGTTATTTAATAAGCTGCTTGCTTTCTTAATCCTGTCTTTTTTTATAAACTCTTTCCCGTTTATTTCATAAGTTATATCAAACAATTCTATCATTCCCTGCAGCTTTTTCTTAATAAAATGGTTGTAATAGTATCTTTCATTTTCTGATAATTTTTTTTCCCTAAGCTTTGCCTTTAGTATATTAAAGTAGTTCTGGCTGAATATATGCGGAACCAGGTAAGGCTTTGCATTGTCCAAATTTTCTAAAGTCAGATAATTTTCTAAATTTCTCATTTGGTATATTAGAATATACTTATTATATATAAACTTTTTGATTTTTAATCCAACATTAACAAATAGTATATCATCCTGATTATCATAGTTAATTTTAACTAGTTTTTGAATAAAACTTTTTAAAGATTATAAGTTTCTTGTAATTTAAAATTTTTAAGGAAAATTTAAATACCATCCTTCATTAACAGTAATTAAAATGGGGAACATTAGATATAAAAAATATCTTATTTGTGTTCTATTTTTGTTATTAATCCCCATAAATGTTTATGCTTATGATTGGGATGGAGTTATAGCAGATGGAAGCACTATGACTCTTTTAGGACCTAATGATCAACAATATGATATTATGGTTGTATCATCAGATGGCCATTCGCTTTCAGTAGAAGTAGAGGTAAATGGCGAAACTAAACGAATTGCTCAAGGTGAAACGGCCCAATTTGGTAATATGGTTCTAGGCCTTTTTGATTGGGGAAGTGGTGAATCACTATATACAATAAGTTTTAGTAGTTCTGTGGAAGTAACCTCAACAGATGATGGATCATCAAAAGTTTGTAATCTTTATGACCATAAAGAATGTTACAATGGCTATCCATATTGGTATGATTCTTGTGGTTACAGGCAGGATAGAGCAGGAGATTGTGGTTATGGTTATGAATGTGTTAATGGGGAATGCATTGTGGAAGGACCAGCTTGTGAGGATAAATGCAATTTTATAGGGCAAAGTTGCATTAACAATAATATATTCAAATGTGTAAAAAACCATCAAGGTTGTAAAGAGCCTGATTTGGTACAAAATTGTGCTTCAAATGAAGAATGTGTGCAATCAGGCTCTACAGTTTATTGTAAAACAAAATTTGTGTGTAGCGAAGGTGATAAAAAAGATTTAAAGTGTATTTCTGAAACAATGTATGCTTATTATGTTTGTAAAAACAATAATTGGGAATGGGTTAAAGAGAATTGTCCAACAAGTGATATATGTAAAGATGGGAAATGTGTTGAAGTTGTGGAAGAAGAAAGCACATATGATGAAAAGGTAGAAGAGGTAAGGGATACAACAGAAAACGTAAAAGAAACAAAAAGAGAGGAACAAGTACCAACAAAAAAGTGTAGTTGGTTTGAGAGAATATTTTTGGGATGTAAAGTTGTTGCAGTAAAAATAGAACTAAAAAAAAGTGATGAGTGTGATCGGGAGGGAAAGATAAAATGTATTGATAATGGAATTTTTCAATGCATAAATAGAAATGGTGTATTAGGTATAAACAGAGTTGAAACTTGTTCTGAAAATGAAGTATGTGATGATTCAAGTGGTAAACCTGAATGTAAGATTAGATTTGTTTGTAAAGAAGATGAAATAAAAGAGAAATATTGTTCTCGTGATAAAGACAATAAAGGAGGCATTATATGTTCAAATAACACATGGAAAAATTTTGAAGAAAGGTGCCCTAAAGGAACAATATGTATGGATGGTGAATGTGGGAAATGTGACCCTAAATGGGTATGTGAAGATATATGGTCTGAGTGTATAGATAACCTTAAAAAGAAAAAATGCGTAGATAATTGTGGGAATATAAAGTATGAGTCTAAAGTATGTTTAACTTCAGAACAAACAAACACCAAAAAAGGTCTTGATAAATCAAAAATTGTTGTAGACGATTATCCTTTAATATTGGTTCATGGTTGGCACTCTGATGATTCTGCTTTATGGGAACTCCTAAGAAAATTAATAGAAGATGGATTTTATGAATTTCACGATTATACAAAAGCAAATGAACCTAAAACAAAACCATGGGTTGCTAATCCTGTAACATATGCACATGGTTCTAGTGGTCGTATAGATACCAATATTAGTAAACATGCTGAATGGTTAAAGTATAGAATTGAACAAACAAAAGAATTCACAAAAAGAGATAAAGTTAATATTATAGCACATAGCATGGGCGGTCTAATTTCAAGGTATTACATAAAATATTTAGGGGGTGATAAATCAGTTAATAAATTAATAATACTTGATACACCAAACCATGGAGCATATTTGGCGGATATTAAAGAAGTAGTAGATGAAGCATTTAGCATAAATGATCCCGCTTTGAAAGAATTATCGCCAACTAGCAAATTTATTAAATCGTTAAACGAGCCAGATGAGACCCCTGGACAAGTAAAATATTATACAATTGCATGTGAGGACACATTTGGGCTAAGTACAGTTCCTTCTAATAGTGTGTTTCTCGAAGGAGCAACTAATTTTGGTGATATAAAGTGTAGACATACAACTATCATTAACCCCCATCTAACACCTAAAGCCTATGAACTTATATTGAAAGCTTTAGACAAACAAGGATATTATGAAATTGAAGAAAAGAAATCAAAAAATTGTCTATTCGGTTTTATATGCTTTGGGTGATTAAATGATAAAAAAAATTAAAGAAAACTCAGTATTAATAATAATCGCAGCTACAGTCGGAGCAATATTATCTCACCAATTAAGTAATCCTGATATCATAAACCTTATAAGAAACATTAACCGCTTTGGTAGTATAATCAACATTACTCCATCAATTAACTATATTTTACATTGGTTAGGTTATTTTATTATAGTAGGAATCTTTGCAACTGTAATATTTTTAGTTGTGTTTTCTCTTTTATGTATCTTTTATAAAATTGGAGATTTATTTTATCTATTTTCAAAAAAAATAAGAAGGTTGTTAATTCCTAAAAAGAAGTATAGAACTAAACCTTAAACCAATTCTTCCCAAAACCAACACTTTTATATAAACCCTATTCACTCTCATCCTGTTTAAAGGGGGTGTGTTATGAAAAGATTTATCTTTTTATTGTTCCTAATTTATTTCTCCCAATTTACATTAGCAGACATAACAATAAACGAACTAATGTACAACCCGGCCGATTCTGACAACAATAAGGAATTCATTGAATTATACCATGATGAATGGACTAATCTTTCTAATTACACAATAGGAGATGAAAGCTCTAATGACAGCTTACAATTAATTTATTTTTACAATTCCTCTTATTCTTTAATTGTGGAAGAAGATTTCAACTATAGCGAGATAAATGCTTCTGTATATTCTGCTGGCAAAACCATTGGAAACAATCTAAATGATGATGACAATATAACAGTTTATTATCCAAATGGAACTGTAATTGATTATTTGTCCTATTCCAGCTCTTGGGGAGGGGAGAATAATGGTTATTCTTTAGAAAAAAAATATCCATATAATAATAACATGGAAGAGAATTGGGCTGAAAGTATTTATGTTAATGGAACTCCCGGAAGGATAAACAGCAGATACATTAATGAAAGCGAAGAAATAGAAATTGATTACAGTGCCTTAACTATTAATGAATTCTTGGCTGATCCGGAAGGGGATGATGATGCAGCTATGCCTTATGGCGAGTGGGTTGAAATCTACAATCAAGAAAATTATAGCATTGACTTGGAAGGTTTGATGTTAACCGATTCTGCAGATTCACATGAACTTTATGTCACAGACACCAACACAGAAGGAACAACAATAAAACCAAATGGCTATTTGGTTGTTTACAGAAACGGGGAAGGAGACTTTAGTTTAAATAATGAAGGTTTGGAAGAAGTTAAATTATACGACAAGGAAGGCAATTTGATTGAGGCTATCAGCTACAGTGATTCAAAAGAAGGCTCTTCCTGGGCTATAGTAAATGATAATTGGCAGCAAACCATGCCTACCCCTAATGAAGATAATATAGACAGCTCAGAAGTGAATTCTTCAAATTTTACCATATCGGAGGTGTATGATTTGGGCTCTGACGACAAAGCAAAATTTGGGCAGATAATAAGGGTAAAAACAGAAATCTACAAAGGAGACAGCGCAAAAAACAGCATACAATTATGGGTTGAAGATGAAAAAGGCAATAGGATTAGCAAAGAATCAAAAACAAATATTTATACAAGATATGCAGATTACAGCTTAACCTTGCCAATACAGTTAATACCCAATTGCGATTATAATTTTGAGGATGACAATTATACAATAGTTATGGAAGGCTTGGATAAAACAGACACAAAAGCAATTAGGATAGACGGCATTACAAGCTCTCTATGTGAATTTGTTGAGGTAGAAAAAGACATTGAAGGAAAAATATTTGAATATGAGCTGATAGAAGCCCCAAGCCAGATTTCTGCAGGGGAGGAATTCAAAATAAAACTAAAATTGATTAACAATGATAAGGAGATACACAAAATAGATGTCTGGAGCTATGTTTATAGGGGCAGCATCTCTTATAGCGGCGAAAGGGAGGAAAATAAAAAGAATATTGTATTACCAAAAACGGATTCTGTTGTTGTTGAGCTGGAGAATCTTGTTAAAGACGCTCAGCCTGGCGATTATAAACTGAAAGTAAGGATAAGAAAAGACAGCCAAAAGACAGTGAAAGAGCTAACAACCGATATAAAAATAGCAGAAAAGGCAAATGAAACAATAAAATTAATGTCGTGCAATGAAATTTTATTATCAGAAGGCATAAACTCCTCTTTAGAAAAAAGCGTTATCAGCGGGGATATGCTCTTAAAATCCATTAAAGAGCCAAAAATAGTTTATGAATCAGCCAATATTAAGGTTGAAAAGTTAATTCCTTTGTTTATAATAGCCCTATTGACTATTTTTTGCGTTGTTTTAATTCAGAGAAGATAATCATTTAAGAAAACTTTTTAAAGAGCATAAGTTTCTTATAATCCAAAATGACTGAAGAAGGAAAAACAAGCCAAATAAGATTTAGAACCATAATAGAGATGCTAGGAAAACCAAAAGAGCATGTAGAGAAAACACTAAGCTTATACATAGACAAGATAAAAGAGGACGGCAATATAATAGTTCTAAATGAGGATTATGCTGAATTAAAGCAGCAAGAAAACATGTGGAGCACTTTTGTTGAATTGGAGATTGTTGTCAAGGATATTTCAATTTTAATTGGTTTTTGCATTGACTACATGCCTTCTTCTGTAGAGATTGTAAAGCCGGAGCAGCTGGCTTTTAATAACAGGGAATTGTCAAATTTTTTAAATGATTTGCAGGCTAAACTGCATAATCTGGATATGATAGTCAAACAGCTAAAAGCGCAAAATGATTTTTTAAAACGAAATATGAATGTTTCATTAAAAAACACAGTGTCCATAATGCTTAGCATAAAAGGGGCATTATCATTGAAAGAATTAGCTAAATTAAGCGGGATTAATGAAAAAGAAGCAGGAGCGCTGTTGAATGGAATGATCAAAGAAGAAAGGATTAAAAAAGAGGAGGATAAGTATATTTTGATATTAAAGAAAAATGTTAAAGAACAAAATTGAAGCTCTGTTGTTTTCTTCTGGTAAAAGGATGAGTGTAGATGAAATTGCAAAACTCTGCAATAGCAATATTGATGATGTAAAAGAAGCCTTGCAGCAGCTTAAATGGGATTATGAGGAGAAAAAGTCCAGCTTGATGATAATTGAAGAGGGGAATTACTGGAAGATAACTGTTAAAGAAGAGCATCTGCCCTTGGTTAAAAGCATTGTCACAGAAACCGAATTGACTAAAACCCTGATGGAAACACTGGCTGTTATTGCATTCAAATACCCTATAAAGCAAAGCAATCTGATAAAAATCAGGACAAATAAAGCCTATGAGCACTTGATGGAACTGGAAGAAATGGGCTATATAACAAGGCAAAAATACGGGAGAACAAAGCTGATAAGGCTTTCCCAAAAATTTTTTGACTATTTCTCATTGCCTGAAGAAAAATTGAAAGAGCAGTTTAAAGACTTTGAGGGAATAGCAAAAGCTATTGAATCAAAAGAAGATGAGATTAAAAAAATAAAAGAAGATCAAAAGAAAATGGCTGAGGAAGCAAAAAAAGAGAAAGAGAAAAGGGAAAAATTGGGTGGCTTGGACATTTTTGAGGAAAGCCCTGAAGAAATTGAGGAGGAAGAGGCAAAAGAAGTAGAAGTTGTCAAGGAAAAACTAGATGGCTTGGAGGTTGTTGATGAGCCTGAAGTTGAAAAAGAAGAATCAACTGAAGAAAATGGAGAACCGATAATTTCTGAAGAAGAACAAACAGAGGAAAGCGAACCTGAAGAGCCAGAAGTTGAAAAGAAAGTAAAAGAGATATTACAACCTGAAGAGGAAGAAACCTCTCCTGAAGTTGAAAAAAGAGTTCGAGAGATATTCAATCCGCCTAAAGAAGAGGGTGATGAAGAAGAAATTGAAGCAAGGAGATTAAAGAAAAAACAAAAAGAAGAAAAGGAAGGAGAACAAAAAGAAGAAGGAAGTGAAGACCTTTTAGAAGCTTCAATGAAAGATGGCAATAACAACAACAATAACCAAGAGTAAAAAATGATGTTTCTTTTAAAATGCCCAAAATGCGGTAATAATATGAAGTATGACAGCAGAGGAGCAATTCTTACTGGCAAAAGAAAAAGGTGCGTTTACTGTGGCCATGGCTATAAAGTTAAAGAGCATATTATCGAAAAGATAAGATAAAAACAGCTCTTTTTACTATGCTTATTATCAACCAGCTAAAACCCCAAAATTCTGCCTCTACAGCCCCTATAAAGCCATTTTATAATCGCAAGATTTATAAAGAAAAACGCATTCTAATTTGCTAAGGAAATAACCTAATTTCTGACTAAAAAATGGAAGAAGATAACCAAAAAAATCAACCCGAAATTAGCCAACAAACTAGTGAGAAGATAGTTCCAAGGCTGATAGAAGATGAGATGAAGCAGAGCTATGTAGATTATGCTATGTCTGTTATTGTTGGAAGGGCCTTGCCTGATGCCAGGGACGGTTTAAAGCCAGTCCACAGAAGGATATTGTTCGCTATGCATGACATGGGAATGTTCCATAATAAGCCCTTTAAGAAGTCTGCTAGGATTGTAGGAGAAGTCCTTGGTAAATATCATCCGCATGGTGACATGGCTGTCTATGATGCTCTAGTAAGGATGGCTCAGAATTTTTCGCTGCGTTATCCATTGATTAATGGTCAAGGCAATTGGGGTTCTGTTGATGGGGATTCTGCTGCTGCCATGAGATATACTGAAGCAAGGCTTAACAGATTGGCAGAAGAAATGCTGCAGGATATTGATAAAAAAACAGTTAAGTTTGTTCCTAATTTTGACGAGTCTTTAGAAGAGCCTTCTTTGCTGCCCTCCAAAGTGCCAAACCTATTGATCAATGGCTCTTCCGGTATAGCAGTCGGCATGGCAACTAATATCCCTCCGCATAATATGGGAGAGGTTGTAGACGGCACTATAGCCCAGATCAATAACCCTGATTTAACAATAAAGGAATTGATGCAATACATAAACGGGCCTGATTTTCCAACAGGCGCTCTAATCTGCGGCAAGAATGGCATAATAAACGCTTACAGCACAGGAAAGGGCCACATTACAGTAAGAGCTAAAACAAGCATAGAAGAAGTCAAAGACCACAAAAACATAATAATCAGCGAAATTCCATACATGGTGAATAAATCTGAGTTAGTAACCGAAATTGCTAATTTAGTAAGAGATAAAAAAGTTTATGGAATAGCAGATATAAGAGATGAGTCTGACAGGGAAGGCATGCGTATAGTGATAGAGCTAAGAAAAGATGCAAACTACAAATTTATTCTAAACCATTTGTACAAACATACCCGTGCTCAAAATACCTTTGGGGTTATAATGCTCGCTCTAGTTGATAATGAGCCAAAGGTTTTGAATTTAAAAGAATTAATAAAATGTTATATTGACCATAGGAGGGATGTTGTCAGAAAAAGAACAGAGTTTGACTTGCAAAGGGCCCAGCAAAGAGCTCATATTTTGGAAGGCATAATAATTGCTTTAGACAACATAGATTTGGCAATTAAATTAATAAAGGAAAGCAAATCAGCTGAAGAAGCAAAAACAGCTTTAATCAACAACTTCAAATTAACCGATGAGCAGGCTTTGGCAACCTTAGATTTGAAACTGCAAAAATTAGCCTCATTGGAGCAGGAAAAGATAAGGCAGGAGCATTCTGATTTGTTGAAACTAATTGAAGAGTTAAAATCCATACTGGCTTCTGAACAAAAAATCTTGGAAATAATAAAAAAGGAACTTTTAGAGCTAAAAGAAAGATATGGCAATGCAAGAAAAAGCGAAATAACATCCATTGAAACAACAGAATTGGCAATGGAAGATCTGGTTAAGCCTGGCGATATGGTGATAACAATTTCTCATTCAGGCTATATAAAAAGGCTGCCAGTTGAAACCTATAAGCAACAAAGAAGGGGCGGAAAAGGGGTTATAGCAGCAGGAACAAAAGAAGAAGATTTCATAGAGGATTTATTCATTGCAAACACACACTCTTACATTTTATTCTTTACAAACAAAGGCAGAGTTTATTGGCTGAAGGTTTTCTATATCCCAGAAGCCGGAAGGCAGGCCAGAGGCAAGGCAATCATTAATTTATTAAATCTGCAAAATGATGAAAAAGTGACAGCATTTGTTCCTGTTGACAAATTTGATGAGCAGCATTACCTGATTATGGCCACTAAAAAAGGCACTGTTAAAAAAACAGACCTGATGGCTTACTCAAACCCTAGAAAAACAGGGATTATAGCAATAACTTTGGATCCGGATGATGAGTTGATAGGTGTCATGCTCACAGACGGCAACCAGCAGATTATCTTGGCAACTAAAAATGGAATGGCATCGAGGTTTGAGGAAAGCAAGGTAAGGCCAACCGGAAGAAGCGCAATGGGTGTGAAAGGCATTACCTTAAGGGAAGATGATGTGATGGGCATTGTTGTAGCTTCTGATGAAAAAACATTGCTTACATTAACTGAAAACGGGTATGGAAAAAGGACAAGTGTTTCTGATTATAGGCTGACAAACAGGGGAGGCATAGGAGTTAGAAACATCATCTGCTCCGAAAGAAACGGAAAAGCCATAGCCATAAAATCAACAACGGATGAAGATGATGTGATGTTTATTTCCCAAAAAGGCAACATAATAAGGATTCCAGCCAAAGGCGTATCTGTCATTGGAAGAAACACGCAGGGTGTAAGACTGATAAGGCTTGAAGAAGGCGACAAAGCTGTTAGTATAGCTAAGATCGTAAAGGAAGAGGGAAATGAGGATGAGGAGGAACCAACTGAAAAGCCAGAAGAAGAGCTAGAAAATGAGCATCAAGAAGAAAGGCTGGAAGAGATTGAGGACAAAACAGAAGAAGAGCCAAAAGAAATTGAAAACAAAGAAGAACCCACACCAGAGATTGAAGATAAAACAGCACAAGAGTTAATTGATGAATCAGAGAATTTAAATAATGATAAAGAATAGCTGGTTCTATGAAAGGTTTAGCAATCTGCTCAAGAGGTATAGAAGACATAACAGCTCTAGAAATAAAAGAATTAATTAACTCCAAATCTGAAATTAAAGACAGCTGTGTTATTTTTGATGTAAAAAAACTAGAAGAGCTGGCCTTGCTCTGCTACAAGGCCCAGTCAGTTGATAAAATTTTATATTTATTTGATAGTTTTAAATTTAAAGATATTGAAGAAATAAAAGAGAAAATTGGCAAGATTGATATTAAGAGCTGGCTGGGAAAGAAAACCTTCAGGGTTAGCTGCGGGATAATAAACAATGATATTTCTTCTACTGAATTGAATGAAACTGCTGGAGAGGTTATCTTTGAAAAATTCAAGAATAAGGTTGATTTAGAAAACCCTGATTTAATCTTCTTTGTTTTTATTGACAAAAATGATTGTTATTTTGGAATTGACTTTGCTGGTTTTGAGCTGCAAAAAAGGCAATACAAAATTTCCAGCCATCCTGCTGCATTGCGCTCTACAGTAGCTTATTCTTTGGTTAGAATAGCTGATTGCAAGGAAAATGAGCTAATGTTGGATGCCTTTAGCGGCTCTGGCACAATACCAATAGAAGCTGCTTTATTTATTAGCAGATTCCCTGTAAATTTCTACAATAAAGAAAAATTTGCTTTCTTAAAATTTATAAAATTTAATTTTAAAGATAAAAAATTGCAAAAGCCGGCAAAATCGGAAATATATGGCTATGATTCTTTTTTAGGCTATATAACCAATGCAAAGAAAAACGCAAAAATCGCAGGCATTGAAAAATTCATCAACTTTGCCAGAGTGGATGTTGAATGGCTGGAAACAAAATTTGGCAAAGGCAAGGTTGACAGGATAGCCAGCAACCCGCCAATGCTCTCCAAGAATAAAAATGAGAAAGACATTGAAAAGCTTTATAATGAGTTCTTTTACCAGGCAGAGTTTATACTGAATGATAAAGGCAGCATTGTTTTGATAACTAACGAGAATTCTTCAGAGCTGTTAAAGAAGGCTGCTGAAAAAAATAAATTCAAGATAAAAGAGAAAAGGAAGGTTATGCATGGTAAGGAAGAGAAGGTTGTGGTAGTTTTTGGGAAATAATTCTTGTGGGGTGCGTTTAACCCGTGTTAAACACAATCCATAAAACCCCAACTTGATAAGTACCAAAACACCATTAAATTTATAAACAAAAACCCATTTTCTAAGCCATAGCAGGGTTGATAGTTAGCTAACGGTTCCCTTAAGCAATTAAGGTTTGAACTGAGGAAAGTCCACCCACTGAAGATGTTAAATCTTGCTTAAACGCTTGATTTGGCATTGGAGCAACAACTCCACTAAAGGAGACGCAGTAATGTGTGGCAACGCCACAGAAACGAGACCGCTCTTTAAGAGGATGAAGATTGTGAAGCATCTGGTGACAGGTGTTAGTTAACCAACAGACGTTTTAAAGAGAAAGGGTGAAACGGGCAGACCTTGTTTGTGCAAGTCCAGTGACGTTAAATGTTCGAAGAACATTTATGGCGTCACCAAGACGCTTAGTTGAATGCTAACACAGTTTAAAGCCAAAAGCTTAGACTGACAGAAGGTGGCTTATTTCAGCCCTGCATTTATTTTTTGGTTCTTTTTAAAAAGAACGAATTGAGCGAAGCGAAATTCCATATTTTCGTTAACGTTTTGCTCCGAACGAAGTGAGGAGGAAAAGGTTATGGCACAAGACAGAATACAAATGCCCTCTGGAATGGGCGGACTGGTAAGATATTTTGATGAATACAAGAGCAAGATAGAGTTCAAGCCAGGCCATATAATCATATTGTGCATTGCAGTTGTTATAATTATGATTGTTCTTTATACTTTGGGCGGCACATTATTGGGCATAGCATAGGTGTTTCTAATGTTTCCTGGAATGAACCCAAGAAAGATGCAGCAGATGATGAAAAAGATGGGTATTGCACAAGTAGATATCCCTGCAACAGAGGTTATAATAAAAACAGAAGACAAGGAAATTGTCATCAGCAACCCCCAGGTAAGCAAGGTCAATATGATGGGCCAGCAAACATTTCAGATTGTTGGGGATATTGAAGAAAGATCGATATCAACAGAGCCGGAAATAAGCGAAGATGACATAAAAACAGTGATGGAGCAGGCTGATTGCTCTGAGGAAGAAGCAAAAAAAGCCATTGAAGAGAATAAAGGCGATTTAGCTGCTGCTATTCTTGCTTTGAAGGAATGATTTCTTTTTGTCAAAAACCACCAACAGAAAATGCCATGCATTTTCTTAGTGCAGTAAATTACTCTGTAATTTATGCACAGTCAGAGACTGGTGGAATGTATCTGCGAATTACAGCATATGGTGGTTTTTGAGCATGCTCAGAAATTTTCCATAATCTAAAATGAATTGGCTTTCAGCCACCAGTTAGAAACTGGTGGAAAATTTCTGACATTTACAAAAAGTTTAAAAACTTACTCTCTATACTATATTAGGGATGGAGAAGTTTCAAGAACTTAGAGATGTCGCTAAAAAGAAGATATATCTAGCAGACTATATGTTAACGCAAACATACCCTTTAATACAAGATACAAGGCTGCTATTGGCAGTATTGGAAAATATCTTCCTGGCACTAACAAATGCAATGGGCTCTGTTTTATATTATGAAAGGTTGTTTAAGAGGATTCCGCCATTTCATGATAATTTTGACAGTAAATTCAATATGTTCAGAGCAAATGTAGTGGATAAGTATAAGGTAAAGGGGGAGCATATTAATCTCATACAGCACATCAAGGATGTTATTGTTGAACACAAGAAAAGCCCGGTTGAATTCACAAGAAAAGACATGTTTGTAATATGTTCCGATGATTACAGAATGAAGACAGTGTCTGTCGAAGACATAAAAAAATATGTGATCCGGGCAAAATCATTTATAGAAGAAACATCAAATATTGTCAGTAAAAATGAGGGAATCTTTAGATAATTCAAATGATGAATTGAAAAGGGTAGACCACCTTATATTTGTTAGTCTAAAGTACACCAGGACAGTTGATGTTATCAGAAATACAATAGATAGGATGATAAATGCCCTTGATTTCTCTATGGAAGCTTTGCTGAAATACGCTAAAGAAAAGAAAAAAATAGACAGCTATCCGAATATACCCGGACAAAAGGCCGCTATTCTAGAAAGGGTATACTCCAATGAAGCCGAGATTGTTGATGCTGTGAGGTTTTATCTCAACTTAAGAAAAGTGATAAGAGCAAGATATACAAAAAGAGAGGAATACAGGAGGCATGTCACTATGATTGCCACAACAGAAAGTGAGGAGGTAGAGATAGACATAGACAGGTTAAGGGAATATTATGAAAAAACAAAAAATTTTTTTAAATTTTGTGAAAATCTGATTGAAGGTGTAAAAGAATGACAAAGTTTATAGCAGTTGTTTCGGGAAAGGGTGGGACAGGCAAAACAACAACTGCTGTCAACCTGGCTGCATCATTGAATAATTTAGGGAGGGATGTTATCCTCCTTGATGGCAATTTAACAACGCCCAACATTGGTATCCATCTTGGAATGGACGCCCCGGTTGGTTTGTATGATATTTTGAAGGGCAAGAATAACCTGTCAGAAGCTATTTACCTGCATCCATCTGGCTTAATGATAATCCCCTCTAATGTTAATTTGGAGCCGGCAAGCAACTATAACAAAAAGCTGAGTTCCATTTTATTGGATCTTGTAGGGAAAAGTGAAATAGTTATTGCAGATTCTGCTACTAATCTTGGTGAAGATACCCTTTCCATTTTAAAATCCTCTGATGAAGCAATAGTTGTTACAAATCCCAATTTGCCTGCTATAACTGATGCCTTAAAAACAATAAAGATAGCAGAAGACTGTGGCTCTGTAGTGATTGGGGTTGTTTTGAATAGGATAACAAATAATAGGCTGGATATACCGGTAAAAGATGTTAAGAACATGTTGGATAAACCGATTATTGCAGAAATACCTGAAGACAAGAAGGTACAAGAATCCATACTGATAAGGCACCCCTTAGTTTACTCCCATCCAAATTCTGCTGCCTCAATCAAATTTAAAAGATTAGCAGACTTGTTAAATAACGGATAAGATGAAAAAGCCAGATGACAGTATTTGGAATAAAAAGGAGATTGACAAAGCTGCTAGAATCATTTCCAGGGCAAAAGAAAAAAAAACAAAAACCATAAAATTTCTTGATAGCATAGTTTATTGGATTGTTTTGGTAATTGGGGTTATAGGCAATTTAATCATATCAATAACCCTGATACCCATATTATTAACATTAAACAGCATAGCTCTTTATTTTATAATAATCATAATTGGATTGTCTTTTGGCTTATTGTTTGAGATACTGGTGAGGGATATAGAAAATATAGAAAAAAAACATCATTTGATAATCAGCACAATAATACCCTTATTTGCTATAATAAATTTTGTTGTTGTAACCATAATTGCCGGTAAATTAGAGATTAATTTTATGATAAATAATGTCAAACATATGCCCTTTCTTGTGGCTTTGGTTTACTCTTTATCATTTATTGTTCCATATATAGTTTATCACTTCATTAAAAAGGAGTAATTTAGAATAAACTTTATAAAGGGGCCTCGCTTATTTATTTTTTATGGTGGCCGTGGTGTAGTCTGGCTAGCATAAAAGACTGTGGATCTTTTGGCCCGAGAGGCATTTGGCCCGGGAGTTCAAATCTCGGCGGCCACCCCTTTTCTAAAAGCGCAATATTTATATAGAATTAAAAGCTAGTTGGATATATGAACAGGATAAAAACGTTTTTTGGAAAGGCTGTTTTATTAGCTCCTTTCTTTTTGTTGTTTCTGTGGTTCGGTTCGCTTGTAATAACCAGAAAAAATGTGACAAGCGGTGTTGAGCTTTCTCCTGGAAGGCTTAATACCTTAGTAACTTTCTTGTTTATATTTATAATTATTTATGGGGCTTTTTTATTCTTTGAGCTGAGAAAAATTAGAAAAAGCAAAAAGAAAAAATAATCACTTTATCTCAAGCTTTTTTGCAACAGCAACTATAGATTCATCATTCAATTGGTTTACCAGTTCTAATCTAATCGTTTTGTCTGTTCCTGAGAAGTATATATTTGATGGCTGGCTTTCTATTATCCAGTCATCTTTGTCCAGAACATTAGTCAGTTTAATTGTTTTTTGAGGCGGTTCAGCCAATAGGGCATAACTAAAGGTTGTATAAACCCTAACGTCTATTTTTGGGATTATCTGGGAATCTCTTTGGTTTATGATAGTATAATTAATCCGTTTAATATAGGCCGTATCGTTGCCAGCAATCTCGTAATCAATCCCGTCTATTGATAATGTTACATCATCTACAGTAGCAACAGCATCCGAAGTTATTGTAGGCAATGTCACTTTACAATCAGAGCTTTTGTTTACTATCATCCCATTAGAGCACCTGTAATATATCACATTTTGTTTTTCAACCTGTGATGGGCATGTTGAGCAATTAAGCTCAGGGCAAACCTTTTCCTCGCAAACTGGGCAAGCTACACTTATTGTGTCTTTAGCCCAATCAATTGTTTTGCAGTTTTCATTTAAGAGATTCAAGAATTCTTCTTCTGTTACATTTGATTCATTAACCTTTTCTGTAAAAACAACATTGGCTGTTATTGTTGGTTTTTTAAGGTAAAGCGTTCCAAAAGAAGCAAGCCCGATTATTATCAAAAGAAATAATACATTCATTGGGATTTTTTTAAGCAGTATATGCCTTAATCCACTCACTATATGAAAAGTACCTTTGCCAAGTTGCTTTGCTCCTTCTTTTAGAGACCCTTCTTGTTTTGGTTGCGGCTGAGGCTCACTAAATCTAGCATCTCCGCCAAAAATATCCCTCTTTCCCTCTTTATTATCCATTCTGAAGTACTCAATAAATAAAGTTGTATTTAAATGTTATTATTTTTACCAAACGCCTGCTATTTTATAGCCACAAGAACATTTATTTTGTCTTATCTTATTTTGCAGCACATCAAACCCCTGCCTTTTTATCAGCAATTCCTTGCATTTAGGGCAGAATGTGTTCTCGCCATCTTCAGTCAGCATATTGCCAATATAAACATAGTTCAAACCGGCATTTTCAGCAATTTCCCTTGCCTTAACTAATGTTTCTGGCGGGGTTAGCCCTGTATTTTGTAGTTTGTATTGCGGAAAAAACCTTGAGAAATGCAAAGGAACATCTTTGCCAAGGTTGTTTTTTATCCAGAGGCACATCTCTTTTATTTTTTTAGGATTGCCATTTAATCCGGGGATTATCAAATTTGTTATTTCCAGCCAGATATTATTTTTTACTGACAGCTTTAGGGAGTTTAATACCGGCTCAAGCCATGCAGTTGTTATTTTTCTATAAAAGCTGTCATCAAATGCCTTTAGGTCTATATTCGCTGCGTCTATATATTTGGATAATTTTTTTAATGGCTCTTCGTTAATAAATCCATTGCTGACAAGGACATTTTTTAAACCGCTTTTTTTTGCCAGCCTTGCTGTTTCCAAAACATACTCATAGAAAATAACCGGCTCATTATAGGTATAGGCAATGCTTTTGCAGCCATTAGCCAATGCCTCTTCAACTGCTTTTTCCGGAGGCAGGTCATGAACAGCAAATGAGCCGGGCGCTGCCTGTGATGTTGTCCAGTTTTGGCAGAATTTGCAGTGCAAGTTACAGCCAACTGTTCCTATTGAGAAAGAGCTATGCCCTGGAAGAAAATGGAATAAAGGCTTTTTTTCAATCGGGTCAATAGCTATTGAGCAAGGTTTTGCATAAACTAAGCTGTATAGTTTGCCTTTTTGGTTTTCCCTTACCTTACAAACGCCACTTTTGCCATCTGCTATAACACAGTTCCATGGGCAGAGATGGCACTGCACTATGCCTTTCTCCCTTTTCTCGTAATACATTGCCTCTTTCATAATATAAATGTGATAACCAGATGATTTTAATAAAGCTTTCTATCCAGCTTCACCATTTTATAATACTCATAAAAGTTTATATAAAGAATAGGTTAATTTAGGATTAGATTAGAGGGTGGTATAATGGCTTTTTTGAAGTTTTTAAAAAAGAAAGAAAAACCAATGGAAGCTGATTTGGATGTCCCACCTATGCCCCCCCCTATGGAAGGAGATGAGGAGATGGGCCCTTTAAGTGACATTCCGCCTCCGCCGCCAGATTTCGAAGAATTGCCTCCTTTCCCTAGTCCTTTAGAAAAAGAAGAAACTTTTTCTAAAGTTGAACTCACCTTGCCTGAAATTCCAGAAGAAGAAGCCTTGGGGGAAGTTGAAGAGTTTGAGGGGGAAGCTATAGTGGAAAAGAGGCCGCTGCCCAAAGAGGAACCAATTGAAGTTACAAAACCAATCTTTGTAAGGGCTGATAAATTTAAGGATATACTAAAGGAGATGGGCCACATAAGGGGCAATATAAAGGAAAATGAAGCAGCTTTGATTAGGGTGGAAGACCTAAAAGAAGACAAAGAAAAAGAATTTGAAAAGTGGCGTTCAAATTTAGAGGACATACAAAGAAAATTAACATATGCAGACCAAGCTTTATTTAAGAGGTGATTATTATGGCAGAACCAGGCGCGCCTGTTTTTGTAAGAATTGATGAATATAAGGATGTTTTGGATGTGATGGGGCTTATCAAAGATAAGCTAAACGAGGCAAGGGAGACTTTAGGCAGAATAAATGAGCTTAAAAATGAAGAAGACTCAGAACTCGAGCTCTGGGATACAACACTGGAAGAAATAGAAAAAAAGGTAGAGGCAATAGATAAAAATTTGTTCGAACCTCAAATCCCCTAGGTGGCATAATGGCTAAAGAAGAAGAGCTTTTGTTTGTCGGCGTTAAAGAGCCGCTTGAATTAAGAAGGACCATATTGGAATCCTCCAAAGATGTTATAGAAAGCCTGCAAAGGTATGAGAAATTCAGGGCCATTAGGGAGGAAACCACCAAAAACATTGAGAAATTAAAAGTTGATGTTAAAGAGATATCTAAACTTATTTCTAAATTGAAGTCTGAATTGCCAACAACAAGCCTAAGAGCAGAAGAGATGAAAGAGGAAATCCCAGAAAGGGGTAAGGCAGTTAAGGCTAAAAAAGCTAAGAAAAAAGAAGAAAAACCGCAGCAAAGGGTTTTAACTGAATTAGAAAAGCTAGAAGCCGAGCTTAGCGATATTGAAAGCAAGCTAGGCAGGATAAAATAGATAACTTTTTTAAAGATACACCAATTCTATTGTCTCCTATGACCAACTGGCCAAATATATATGCGAGGATGCCGGAGTGGCCAAACGGGATAGTTTTTGGCAGCAAGGTGCTAAAAATCCAAACTCAAGTTATTGAGTGATGAGGTCTCCTCAAGAGATCAATGATATGCTCTATGGGCCATCTATTGGCTTAGTGCCTACGGGGGTTCAAGTCCTCCTCCTCGCATTTTTTTATTGTAAACAACTCCCAATCAGAGATTGGGGACATTTCTGCTTAGGCTGCGAAGCTGCTTAGTGTTTTCTGTCCGTTACCTATCCCTCAACTGCCATACTTCTGTCTCCGTATGTAATTGACAGTATTCTCAAAATTTTTAGGAGAGCCTATGCAATAGCTTGGATTCCACAAGCCAGAGCCCCAGAAGTACTTTTTCTTAGCTTCAGGGAAATATTCAAAGAATTTCTTTGCTGTATAGCCCTTTAGCAGTTTAGCAACCTCGTCCTTGCTGTACAGGCAAATGTCTGCCATGAAGTGGATATGGTTGCTATCATTATTGTGGTTTTGTTTGGGTTTATAGGATACAAATTATTTAAAAAGAAGTAAAAATTGGTTTTCTCGCCTATTCTCAAAGAATGGAATTCCCATCCAGATTCAACAATTATTTTTCTTACTGTAGAATTTTTGATAAGTCCAGCAAGAAGAATGTTTGTGTCAATAACAAGAATCATCTTTTTAAACCAAGTTTTCTTGCAACTGAACTATCTACCTTACTAGCAATTTCATCAACATCTTTTTGTGTTAGTTTGCTTTTAGCAGTTAGTTTATCCATAATATCTAAATCTTCTATCTTTTGAGTTATGGTTTTTCTAACTACTTCACTCCATCTAATTTCAGAGTGTTCTTTCATCTTTGCATGCAAATCCTCCGGTATTGCTAAAGTTATGTTTGGCATATTTTATCACCTTCTGAGTTCAGAAAATCAATTTTCTGCACTTTATGTGAATAGATGTGATTACACATATATAAATCTTTCTCTTTTTTTTCGTAAAAACGCCCTAAACAATTTATTAAAATAGCCATGAAACTCTCCGCATTCCATTTCATTCCATAATGTCGAAAGTTAAGTTTTTCGGTTTTTGCTCATGAGGTAGTCACATCCGCTCATTCAGCTCTGAAACCTTTTACACAAACATTTTTATACTTATTCTAAACTTATTTAACCAACATGGTAGAAATCAGGGCAATTGGCGGTTATGATTATATTGGAAAGAATATGACTGCTATAAAAATAAATGAAGATGTTGTTATATTGGACATGGGGCTCCATCTTGATTCTTATATTAAGTATACTGAGCAGGAAGAGGAGGACATTATCAAGATAAGCGCAGCAGATCTTTTGAGAGTTGGCGCTATTCCGGATGATTCTGTTATCAATGAATGGAGGCATAAAGTAAAAGCCATCATACCGACCCACGCTCATTTGGACCACGTTGGGGCATTGATTTTCCTGGCGCATAAATATGATGCCCCTATCCTATGCACCCCTTTTACAAAGGAGGTTATTAAGGCTATAGCCAGCGACGAAAAAATTAAGATTAAGAATGATATCAAAACTTTAAATGTTAATTCTATTTACCACATTTCAGATGACCTTAAGATTGAATTTATAAATATGACACATAGCACACCCCAGACAGTAATGGTTGCTTTGCACACAAAAGATGGCATAATCCTATACGCAAATGATTTTAAATTTGACAACCACCCTACTATCGGCAAAAAACCGGATTATGTCAAGCTGAAGCATATTGGGGATAAGGGTGTTTTGGCCTTGATATGCGACAGCACTGGGGCCAAAAGGGACATCAAAACGCCTTCTGAATTGGTTGCTAAGGAAATGCTTAAGGATGTTATGCTTGGCACAGGAAATAAAGGCAAAGCAGTTATTGTAACGACCTTTGCTTCCCATCTTGCAAGATTAAAATCCATTGTTGAATTTGGCAAAAAAATGAACAGGAAAATTGTTTTTTTAGGGAGAAGCTTGGCAAAATATGTAAAAGCGGGCGAAAACATTGGCATAATAAATTTCAGCAAAGATGTTGAGATAGTTAGTTTTGGAAGCAAAATTAAAAAGAGGTTAGGGAAGATTGAAAAAGATGGAAGAAGCGGTTATTTGCTTGTTGTTACAGGGCATCAAGGAGAGCCAAAGGCGACCTTGTCTAGAATGGTTGACAAGCAAATGCCTTTTAAGTTCTTCCCGGAAGATCATGTTATCTTTTCATGCACTGTAATACCCTCAAAAATTAACATAGAGAACAGGGAAAGGATCGAAATGAAATTAAAAAACCACCATGTAAGGATATTCAAAGATATACATGCCAGCGGCCATGCATCAAGGGAGGATTTGAGGGATTTGATAAACTTAGTAAAGCCAAAACACATAATACCTGCCCATGGCGAGGAGGACATGAAAAAAGCCTTGGCCGATTTGGCAATTGAGAAAGGCTATGAGCTAGGAAAAACTGTCCACATACTGCATGATGGGCAGAAAGTAAGGTTATGAATATTAAAAACGGAAATTATATAAATAGGTACTAATTTACCTTAATAAGCCTTAGGGGGTGCATTATATGAAACTTAGTTTAGCTGAACCGACTTATTTGAAAGAAAGCGTTTCTATTATTTCTGAGTTAGTTAATGAAGCAAGGTTTAAGATAACAAAGGATGCAATAGAGTTGGTAGCAATGGACCCAGCGAATGTTGCTATGGTCATATTCAAGTTACTAAGCTCGTCTTTTACAGAATATAATGTTAAAGAGGATGTTGAGATAGCAATCAACCTCAGCAATTTAAAACAGATCCTCAGAAGGGCCGGTTCTAACGATACCTTAAGCTTGGAGTTAAGCGAAAATAACAAATTGAAGGTGCAATTAAGAGGAGACTCTATAAGGACGTTTAATTTGCCGATTATAGAATTAGAAGAAAAAGAGCAAAAAGTGCCCGAATTAAAGTTTCCAGTTACAATAAAAACATCTACAAAAATTTTGAATGATGCTATAGCGGATGTTGACATAGTTGCAGAAAGCGTTACATTTGAAGCTGAGCCAAAGAAATTTGTGATATCTGCTGAAGGCGATTTAAGCCAGGCTAATATTGACATTAAAGATGGCGGTGACACAAAAATAAGCATGGATGGTTCATCTAAAGTGAGGTCCAAATATAGCATTGAATACCTAAAAAAGATGATAGGAGCTTCTAAACTGACTGATAGCGTTAACATACAATTCAATAAGGATTACCCGCTTAAGCTGGAATATACAACAGTAGATAAGGTAATGCTAAGCTTCATTCTTGCTCCAAGGGTAGAGAACGACTAATCCGTAAAATATATAAATAATTCTTTTAATGGTTTGGATATGGATAAGCTACACTCTTTTTTGGTGGAATGGACGATAAACTATGTGAAAAACAGGGATGTTATTGATAGGAAGATAGAGAATATAGAGGAAGGCAAAGAGGGATTCGATATTGTTGTTAGATTTAAAGACAAAACACAATTCTTTATAGTAATGCCCTTCATAAAGGATATTTAGGAGGTAATTAAAAAGTTGGATGTTGAGAAACACATCAGCTTGGTTATATTTAACTCAAAAAATAATTTTAATGCCGTAGTTGATAACTGGAAGAAATTCATAAACTTCAAATATTTTAATATATACTTTGTTAATCCGTTCTCGCAATTAGACAAAAAGTGGATAATATACCCGCACACACACAATAGAATCTGTGAGGAATCTTCTTTAAAACTTGGGCTAAAATCAATGTTTGAAATGGTTGAGCCAATTGGCGAGGAACTGGCCAGCGCAAGGGTAAATCTACAATAAAAGAAGAAGTTGGCCGATAAAACCAGAAAATAAAGGCACTAGTAAATTATCATCCAGCTCATCTACAAGGGTTTCCACTGCTGTTGCTGTAAAAGCCATTGCCAAGACAATATAAACGTTGTTCAACACAATAAAACCAACTATCAAATCAATTATAAGCTCTGATAAACAGCCTATTACTGTCTTGCTTCTAAATAGTAATGTTGTGCCATACCTCTTCCCAATTAATGCAGCAATCATATCGCCAAATGTTGTCATCAATAAAGCTGCTAAAGCTATTTTAAAATCAAAAACGGCCAAGCTGATGATAGTGCCTGAAAGAAAGTATATAACGCCAATCACCCTGTTCTGCTCTTTTGCCCTTATATACTGGGAAAAAAAAGGGATTTTCCAGTTTAGTTCAAGCCTGAAATACTCCACAATAAGGAAGAACATAAGCAAAGCAATCAGGCTCATAAGGGCAGCTTGTTTTGAGAAAGATTTTTCAATTATAACATAGCCTATCAGAACTAGAAGTATCATCAGATGAATTATTTTCCTTCCAACTTCCTGAAAAAACAGCCATACCATGTTTGAGGGGGTTATCTTCAGTTAGTTTATATAGTTTTCGAAAAAATAGTAAGCGACAGTAATTATAGGATAAATGAATAGGTCGCTTACTATTTAGAAGACGACACAAAATGCCCAATAACTAATGTCGTCTTCTAAAACCTTATCCAAAACAAAACTTTAAATAATCGCAATATTACCGCTATACCATGGACAAGGATGCCAGTATTTTTAAGGGTTTGTTGGTGGTTTTCTTTTTGTTTGTTGTCATACTATCTTTCATACAGTTTAGTGTTAAGGATATAATAGGTTTTGATGGCTACTTGCATATAAAGGCAGCTGATCTGATAAAAGAAAATGGATTTTTTAAGGAGTTCCCTTGGACTGTAAACTCAATTTTAAATACAAAATATGCGGATATACAGCTGTTATTCAGACTTGCTTTAATCCCTTTTACCTTTTTTGGGTTAATCAATGGAGCAAAGATAGCAGCCATTGTATTTGGTGCTTCGTGCTTCACTGTTTTTTATTGGTATTTAAAGAAAAATGGTATAACTTTCCCATTAATATGGACTTTTATCTATCTTTTAGCTTCAGTTGAATTGATGTACAGGTTCCTCTTGCCAAGGGCAATGCCTTTGTCTGTTTTATTCCTAATTTTAACATTTTATTTTGTTGAGGAAAAAAAGCTCAAATCGCTTTTTGCCCTGTCCTTTTTGTATGTCTGGCTTTATAGCGCCTTTTTGTTTTCATTTATGGTTGTTTTATTATCTTTTGTTTTAGATTGGGCAATGCATAAGAAAATAGACCATAGTCTATTGGTATATTCAATTGGCGGAATAATGGCTGGTTTGATAATCAACCCCTATTTCCCTAATAATCTCACTCTTTTATATTTACAGTTGTTTAAAGTTAATCTTTTAGGCAATCTTTTTAATGTAGAATGGCAACCATGGAGTTTTGGGCAATTGTTGTTTCATAATATTGTACCGTTTATATGCTTTTTTGCAGCCATATTTTTTAATGCAAAAAACAAGAAAATAAGTAAAAAGAATTTGTTATTATTCCTTATCTCCTTAATCTTCCTGATCTTTACAATAAAATCCAAAAGGATGCAGGAATATTTTGTCCCTTTTGCTGTTTTATTTTTAGCATTTTCAATTAATGATTTTATTATTAAGTTAAAGGAAAAAAAAGCGGATTATTTCAAATATTTGAAATATTCATTTATTTTTATAATAATAGTTTTAGCACCTATTAATTATATAAATTTGGAAAAAACAATAGATGAGGGCAATTTTTTATATAAATATGAAAAAGGAGCATTATGGTTAAAAAACAATGCTCCTAAAGGTTCTTTAGTTTTTATTAATGCATATGCCTTTAATTATCTGTTTTTTTATAATTCTGATGTTAAGTATACGCATGGAATAGATTTAACTTATTCTTATTTATATGACGCTGATAAATTTGAGAGGTATATGGATTTATTGCAAGGCAAAGATTTTGATTATAATGTTATCAAGACAGATTATAACCCAGATTATGTTTTTATTGGCAAGATTAAGCCAGATAAACAAATAGCCGAATTTATTTTGAAGTTTAAGAAGGATTTTGAATTAGAGTATGAGGATGATTTTACTGCTATATTTAAGGTTAAAAAATAAATACGGTAGCCGGGACTTTCGACAGTGAATATACAACGTACATTCGGCTTGGGACTTCTTGCGAAATCTGTGGGCTTTGGACTGTTTCGAACCCGGACTCTGAGCTTGGGAAGCTCATATCCTGCCATTAGATAACTACCGTATAAAAGGAAGAAATCTGTACATGTATAAATTATTTTCTTAATTTAAATTTATCACTCAAAAATGAGAAAAGTTTAAAAGTTCGTGAATATTCCTTCTATGGAAAATGAGATCAAAAGATTATGCGGACATTAAAAAAAGCTTTAAGCCATTATCGCCAGTAGAGATGGTTAGGGTCGCTTTAGTTAATGGGATAAACCCTGAGGTTGAGCATAATTCAGATGAAAGAAAAAAGTATCTTGGGCTTTTAAAGGAGTTTATAGAGTCTAGTAACGCAAATTTAGATAGATTATTTGAATTTCTGCAGGAAAGCAATGCTGATAAAAGAAACACAAAAGCTATAGGTGGTATAAGGACAACTGTCCATTACGACAGTAAAAGGTGGAAGGAATTAAATTATAAAACATTAGAAGAAAACGGAGTTATAATGCCTCTTAAGCTAAACAGATCAGATTTAAAAGGATTGGCCCAAAAGTTAGTTGATCTGCCAAGGCATAAAGTAATTGGATTGTCCCAGCCAATAGAAAGGGAGGGAATAGACTATCTAAAGCACATCCCTCCAAGACAAAAATTTGTTCTGAATGGAAAGGATGTTGTTGTTGCCTTTGCTAAAGAGCACGGAATTGAATTACCTGGTGGGTATCTAAAAAGAGGCGGACCGCCGCCAGTTAGCATATATAAAGCTCTTGCTGATGCTGGTTTTACTATTAAAGCAGCTATGGAAACTGGAACAGGGGTAATAAGAACTGATGATTATTTGCCAAGGGACATATCTGCGCTTGTTGTTAAGCATTTGAATGGCGATGAGCTGAGAATGCATCATCATGATTATGTTGAGTCAGCTGAATTCTGGTTATATGCAAGAGCCCATGAATTAGAAATTGCAGAAACACTTGGGGACAGATTAAAAGCAGATGGAGACAAATATGTGCTTAGCGTATATGATACCCCTTCAAAATCCAGAATGAACTTAACCCATAGGGTTGAAATTTGTTACCTGCCTGATTTCAAAGACCCAAAAAATAAAACGCTAGAATGGATGAAGACAAGGGTTTCTTGTGATTGTGAATGGGCATTAAACCTTAGAAATTTCTCTTTTGGCCTTAAAGAAACAAAACATACAGCCTACACCTTGGAAACTCATGGAGGCATGGTCATTTTGCAGCTACAGACCGGAGAGGATGGCATCCTGATAGAAAGCCCAAAAAATATGAATCCTATCCCCACCATTAATTTTTCAAGATTTGTGGATGTTATAAGATATCAGCTGATGCAAGGGCATAAAAATGACGATTATGTTAAAGAGACAGGAATAGAAATTCTTGCAAATGAGTTCTGGAAGATTTTTGGGCTGGAAAAAATGTACTGGCCAAAAGAGAAAGTAGCAAATAAAATTTTAGATGGTTTTTATTAGTTTAACCTATTCCTCCTTCTCATCTTCTTCGCCTGAATAAGAAGGAACAGCAGCTTTGCTGATTATCATTATATCCCCAATGTTTTTGACCAGCTGGTGTGGCACAATAACGCCCTTTGCGCTGCCAAGAACCTTGCTTAGGAAGGAGTTTTTTGTTGCTCTTACTCTCCAACCAAATATCTTGTTTTGTGTCAGAATTGACTCCTCAACATCGCCAAAATAATCCCCCGTATCGGTAAAAACCCTCATATCATACGTTTCGGATATTGCTTTCATCTTTAACATTAAAATCACCCGTTTACAGCTTAAAATAATATGACAGTATAAACAATAGGAACTATATAAACTTTTTGGAAAGAATTAAATAAAGCTGTAGATAACTACTAGGATAAGATGAATTATAAAAATCTGCAAATAATTGGAACTTCCCATATAGCAAAACAAAGCCTCGAAGAGGTTAAAACTGCTATAGAAAAGGACAAACCGGACATAATAGCCTTAGAGCTGGACAAAAAAAGGATTTACGCTTTAATGAATAGCAAAAAAGACAAGATAAGGTTGTATGATATCAGGAGGATTGGTATAAAGGGTTTTGTGTTTTCTTTGATTGGCGCATGGGCTGAAAAAAAGCTTGGTGAATATGTTGGTGTAAAGCCTGGCTCTGAGATGAAACAGGCAGTTGTATCAGCCAAAAAGAACAGGATAGCTATAGCGCTAGTTGACCAGGATATTGAGGTGACATTAAAAAGGTTCTCTAAAAGCCTTACATGGAGAGAAAAATGGAATTTTTTGGTGGATATAATAAAAGCTATTATATTCAGAAAAAAAGAGATTGATTTTGATTTAAAAACAGTTCCAGATAAAAAAACAATTGCCAAGATGGTTGGTAAGGTAAAAAAAAGATATCCAAATATATACAGGGTACTGGTTGAAGAAAGGAACAAAGTGATGGGTAGGAATTTGAGGAGGTTAATGGATAGCCACCCAGACAAAAAAATATTAGCTATAGTGGGAGCAGGCCATGAGGAAGAGATCATAAGGTTAGTCAAGAAAATGGAAAGCATTAGCTATTCTTTTAGTGTTGGGTAAAAACAATAATTTTATATATAAAAAAAATAATGTTGGAATAAAATGGGAGAATTTGTTGATCTTATAGACAAAATAGGGAAATATTATAAGTTTACGCCTTCAGAATTAAAGGGCTTTATTATAACCATTCTTATTTTAGGTTTTATAGTTGGTTTTAATGATGGAAGGGCTACTACAAATATAGATTGGTTCTGGATTAAAAATTTGATAAATTCCATTTTGATAGTCACCTTTACACTTTTGATTAGAGAATCTGCCCACAAAATAGCGGCATTAAGTGTAGGGTATAGGGCTGAGTACAAAATGTGGACATTTGGTTTATTAATTGGTGTGGTAATTGCTTTTATATCTGGGGGGAAAGTATGGGTATTATTGCCTGCTGGTATAATACTTCACCATATGGCAGGCCATCGTTTAGGCTTTTTTAGGTATGGCCTAGATTATTTTGGCACTGGCCTTGTATCAGCAACAGGGCCTATAGCCAATATGCTAATGGCTGTTTTTTTAAAGGCCCTGATGTATTTCAACCCACTTAACCAGCTATTACAGAAAGCTATACTTTTTAATATAGTCTTTGCTGTTTACACCATACTCCCCATTCCTCCCATGGATGGCAGCAGAATGCTTTTTGGCAGCAGAATGGTGTATGCTTTTATATTCTGCTCAATAATAGGCGGCGCTATATTTTTATTGATTGACATACCAGTACTACTGTCTGTTTTAGGCGCTCTGGTTGTTGGCTTTTTAGGTTGGATACTTTACTATGTCTTCTGGGAAAAAGGCCTCTGGGGAGGGCCATACCCTAAGTGGTAAGCATGTCAAGCGAGTGGTATTTCAGAAATTGGGCAGAGTTGTTCTTTTTTATACTTTTGATTGTTGGTTTCCTCATATCATTGGCAGCCCCATCAGCTGTCATAAGCTATATTGTAATTTTTGTTGCTGGGATGATGGCAGGCAGGTTGATATACGAGAAAAAAAAGAAATTCCAATTCCCTTATTATTTGATAGTTGTTGGCTTTTTTATTGGGTTCTTGATAGGAGCTAGGTATGGCAACAAGAAAGTTATATTGACCCTTTTTGTTTTAGGAACTCTAATCAGCTATTTTGTTCATGAAAAGGGGATAGTGAAGGACATAAGATTTTGATTATGGGGAATGTTTATATACCAAATAATAAATTTCTTGCTTATGATAAAAAAAATTGCTGAATGTGTCTGGAAGCTGAGTGTTGATTCAAACATCTATTTTTTAGAGAAAGAAAAAACAGTAATTGATACAGGACCAAGAGCTTATAGGCAGGAAGTCGAGCTGTGGCTCAGCAAAGTTGTTGATTTTTCTAAAGTTGAAAGAGTTATTTTTAGTCACCTGCATATGGATCATATTGGAAATTTTGATTTATTTGAAAATGCAAGGTTTTTTGCTTCTAAGGAAGAGATAGAAGACTTTAAAGCTAAGCCACTAAGAACAACTTTAGACCCGTTTATTTCCGGAAAATTAAAAAAGATAAAATTGGAAGAGCTTAAGGATTTTGATGGTATTGAAGTTATCAAAACACCGGGCCACACAAAAGGCTCTGTTTGCCTGTTTTATAAGCTAAAAAAAATCCTTTTTAGCGGCGATACCTTATTTTTCAATAAACAAATTGGCAGGCTGGATTTGCCTACATCTGTTGAAAGTGAAATGCAGAATTCCTTGAATAAATTAGCTGAATTAAATTTTAAGATATTGGCACCGGGGCATGATTATTAGCTTACTTTCTCTTAGAAATTTTTTTCTCTGTGTTAGCCAATATAGTGAGAGTAGACTTTTCAACCAAATAATAACCAGTAAGGGATAATATCATTATGATAACACCTAAAACAAAAACAGCCCATTTGATGTTTATATTTGTCAAGGTGTAATCTATTAAAGAGACTATAGCTAACAAAAGACTTGATATAAATATTAAAGTGTATATTATTTTAAGTTTTTTTATCATCCTATCTTGATTTAAAAGTGGATATATAAAAAGTTATCGATTTTAAGTAATACTTTAGCTTCTTGAAGCAATTTATATCCTAGAGTATAGAAATTCTTATATATTAGATGTAGTTACAATGTAACTACAATGAAAAAGCCAATCC